>CAYTCW010000055.1:0-27117 GCA_964436235.1 uncultured bacterium | reverse complement strand
CGCGGCCGCCCGGTTCGAAGAGGCGGGCCGGATTATTTTCCATATCGACTTTAGCACAACTTACAACGAAGATCCCCGATGCGAAAAAAAATAAAAAAACGAAAAATATATATGGGCGACGGTATACGCACCCGGCCTCATTAAACTTTAAAAATTTATATGATATAATATTTTTCGAAGGTTTAACCATTTTAACGCCTCACTATAAACTTTGAAATGGTTCTGCTGCCGCCGCTTTCAAGCGAATAAAAATAAAGCCCGTTTGAATAGTTCGCGACCGAAATATACCCGCCGGCGTAATCGTCAAAAGATTCTACCAGACGCATATCCGGATCGTAAATTTTCAGCTTCAACGGCCTGATGAGTTTAAGCGCGCCGTTTAACGGCGTAAATTTAACTAAAGAGCGCGCCGGGTTCGGAACGGCCGCCGACCCAAAAGCCCCCGCGGAGGCGCCGGACGGTAATTGCGCAGGCGAGGTTTCATAAATATCGTAAAGGCCGAAAACCGGCAGTTCAAAGCTGCCGCCGCCCGCCGTTCGAGAGCAATTAATGCCGCCCGCCGAGCGGACTGCGTAATTTTTATTTTTAAAATCCGCCTTCACGGCTATTTTAAAACCGATGCCGCCCGATGAGGCTATGCTGTTATATTCTTCGGGCATTATCTTTAAATTAATAACGCCCGCGCCGGCGCGGTTAACGCTGACATATGCCTCGCGGCCGATTAATTCGGAGGGCAGCCCCGCGAAAGAAAGCTCTATGGTGCCGTCTTCGAAGGCGAAACGATTCACGCGCGGCACGAGGGCCGTTTTAAATACATAGGCTGAAGGCGGAATTTCAGAAGCGTTTCCGGCCGCGTCGACGCAGTTCAATGAGTAATAAATCACGCCGCCGCCGCGCGACTTGTAGTTATAATAATATATATTGCTTCCGCCGCCGCGGCAGTACATGCTCACGCTTATCGTGTCGCGCCCGGTTTCGGCGATCAAAAGCTGCGCCTGAAAAAGTTCGCGGTCAGATTCGGCCATTATCGTTATATTATTTTCGATAAGCGCAGATAAATAGACGCCCTGGCTTATTTGGGGCGCGCTTCTAATAAGTTTAACCTCGCCGGTAAGTTCTTCGCCCCCCGCAGAAGATGAAACGACGCTTATTTTTATATTCGAGGCGACTTCGGGGCCGGCGAAAAATTTATAGGTTCTGTAATTCCAGAGCGAGCTTCCGGTTTCGTAGTCGAGTATCCGTTTTTGAATCTTATAACCTTCTTCGTCGATATAAGAATAATAAACTTCCTCCGTATCAGAATCATCCGCTCCGGCCAATTTATCAGAAGTCTTCGACGCGCTTCCTGCCGATGCCGGCGAAAAGTAAACATTAACGCTGACCGCGCCCTTATTAATTGCGGCCGGAAAAATCTTCAAATATTTACTCCGCCCGGAGGATATATGCAACGGTCCGAATATTCTTTCTTCTTTATATTCTCCGTCAGTAAGAATGAATTTAACGAAATAATCATCGGATTCAAGCAATATCATATTTTTTAAATCTATACTTTTAAAAAAGTTATAACCTGTGACCGGTTCGTTTTCGATCAAAGGCATTTCCGAATGATATTGCCGCGAAGTTCCCCCATCAGCGGAGCTTTCACGCTTAATGAATAAATATGCCGAAAAAAATGAAATGCCGGGGTTGTAATTAGCAAAAGCAACTTTAACGCCTGAATAATTATTCGCAAAAGACGCTTCGTATTTGTCAATATGCGCTACCGGCGAGTTAAAAACCACTTTAGCGAATTCAGCCGGCTTATCCATACAATTCATACGGCATAAATTCGGCGAACCGTTATAAAAATTTTGCAGCTTAGATGAATAGCGTGAAAATTCATTTGAATAATAAGATAAATCATGACCGCCTGATTCGGGCGGCGCGATTCTGAGGCGGTAAAACGAATTTCTCGAATCGTTGGCGTATTGATAAGCCGCTTTATCAGGCATTTTTTCATTTATGTGATAAACTAAAATACCGTTTTCTCTTTTCAGCAGCGGCGGAATGTCTTCATCGTATGAATCGGGCATTTTATAACGGTTCTCGAATAGAAGGTACTCAGTGCCGTTCGTAGCCGGCACCTCTATTTTAACGGCGTCGGCGACGGGATAGCCGTTGAGTTTTTCATCGGCCCTTGCGCTCGATACGCTTTTAAGATAAATTTCCTCGCGCGCCGAAGAAACGATATGAGGCTTGATCCAGCCGAGCGCAATGCGTTCGTAAGCCGATAATAGCGCCGGAGTCGCGCCCGGACTTTTTGGAAAAATTCCGTTCCAGGCGCCTCTATCCATTAAAGACCAGCTGCCGAGGACCGAGTCGCCGGTATAAGTATCATAAATATCGAATAAACCAAGATCATGGCCCGTCTCGTGACACAAAACGCCGAGAGGCGAATCGTGCGCCAGCAGTATATAACTGTCGATTATGACGCCGCCGGCTTTAACCGGCGTATCCAGCGTGGAGCGGTGGCTCCATATATCGCGCGAATCGGCCGTGCGTTCCTGGCCGCCGCCGCTGTGAAATATTATTATGTGCAGCTCATACGGCGATATAACCCCGTCGAGGTCGGCGTCATATTTACCGAAATCTATATAACGGGAAGCATTTTCAATCACTTCGGAGGCTAAATATGATATATCGGCCGAATCGATAATTTCAAAGGCTTCTATATCGCTTCCCCATTCGCGGTAAGGTTTAAGACTGCGGTACCAGTAAGCCTCTGCGCCTGCGGAAGCGGACACTTTCAAAATATCGCCCGAAAAACTCAATTTGCCGTTCGACGCCTGTTTATAATATCTATTCATGCTGTTGCGGCTTTCGCTGAATAAAATATCGCGGTAGTACTCATTAGAGCGTTTCGGCGCTTCGAGCGAATAGTAAGGCCTGTCATCGAAATCCACGAGCAGCGCGAGAGTTTTATGCACGCCCGTCGCGGGGCGGAGGCCTTCGTAAGGACGGCTTTCGCTAAAAGAGCGCGAAGGTATTTTCGCATTATATTTTTCGGCCTTCGCCGAACGAAGCGCGGCTTTTTTATTTATGAAGGCTGAATATTTAGCCATCTGCCCCGCATCTAAAGGCGGCATGTGGCAGCTGCAGGCTGAGCCGGCCAACGATTCGCGGCCACCTGAAAATATAAATACAGCGTTTATTAATAAAAATATCAGTAAAAGTTTATATGATTTTATTAATGCGGCCGTTAAATGCTTTCGGCTTTTATTGCCTTCGGCTTTTTTATTTTCTTTCATCATAGTTCATCTATTTAATTTTTTTATCTTCCATATCTTTTGTTTAATATACTTTAATATGCGCTGAATAATTATTTCGGCTTTATTTAAAAATCATTAAATTAAAAAAAATACCTTAAGTTTGCATTTATTAAACCGATACTTTTCCTGTCAGGCCAAAGCCGCAAACTAAAAAAAGATAAAAACTAAAGTAATAAAAGGAGTGAGCATAATGGCAGAAGCTCAAAATATGGAATTAAAGGTTAGATACGACGAGGACAAAGATGTATTAGACGTTTTATTAGGCCATATCAACGACGGTTTTTTAGTCGAACTCGAACCGAACTTCACGGTAAAATTAAGCCTCGAATCAGGCGATGTAATAGGCTACACCATTAAAGATTATTCAAACAACGTGCATAAAAACAAAGTATGGTCGGACAGGTTGACCACACGCTTCAACGATGAATTTGACGGGGCTTTTTACGGCAAGATGATTAGCAGGGACAAAAAGGCCGCTTAAAAATTTAAGCCGCGCCGGGCGTCGTCTAATAAACGCCTGCCGCGGAGGAAACTCGTTTAATTTAAACGGATCGGAAGCGGCTTTGATTAAGTCCGCATCGTTTTTATTTGAATAATACGTACACCGGGAAAAAAACGCACGGAAGGTTCCGCGCGTTTTTTTTATATTCCCGGCTTATTACCGTTATATTATTTTTGCTCAGGTTTATAACACTCGATTATTAATTTTGATTTAAGATAAGCTATTTTATTAATTTGAAAGCTCACGCCGCCGTAGTTAAACTGATTGACGCCCGCATAGGATTTAGCGTAACTTTTAGCTAACTTAAAAAGAGCGTTGAATAAAATTGCGGGTATCCAGATCTTACCGATTTTAATCCCGCTCAAAGAATAACCGGTTCTTTTATTTTCATCGATGACTAACTTGATATTAGCGGTAAAATAAGACTCTAATTTAAGAATTCTGGCGACGCCCATGAATTTAATGCCGTCTTCGGTTATTTTAACCTTTAAATCTTTCATTTTAACGTCGTCGGCCGTATTTTTAAAAGCCGGCAGACGGCGGCTGATAAAAGAATTCAACTCGATTTCTTTAAGATGAATTTCTACGGTTCCGCCCTTCTGAATATATTTTTGAAACTCGCCGAGATTTTTTTCGAGCGAATCGGCGTCATCTTTAGTGACGGGAAGCGAGGCGAGTTCTTTTAAATTATCTTCGGTGGGAGCTAAAAATTTATTAATAAATTCGGGCCCGCTATAAAAAGCGTAGGCAAGAAAAACTAAAAAAGCGAAAAAAAGAAGAGAGATGGTAAAAAGGCAGCCCGAGCATGAACAGCAGCCTCGTTTTTTAGGCGGGGCGCTGCCAGACGGCGGAGCGCCTCCAGCGGCTTTAATCGGCGAGCCGCACTGCTTGCAGAAATTAGAAGACGGATCGTTAGGAGTCGCGCAATTAGGGCAAAACATAAATTACCTTCCCAAAAAAATAATTTTATTTTAAACGCATAAAAAAAAGCCTGATTAAACTGATTACATTTAACGCAGGCTTGCTTTTATTATATGGAGACGGCGGGAATCGAACCCGCGTCCGAAGATCTGTCACAAGGTTGTTCTACGTAACCTAGCCGCCGATTGATTTCAGATAAAACAGGCTCTACGGCCGGCCTATTCTATCTAAGGTGCCTTATAATAATCTGAGGCGGTATGGCATCAAAACCGCAACGGATGCCCGGATTTGTGAGTCACCTGCACCGCCACCCCGGACGCCGCCGGTACAGGCGCCGCTGCTATTTAATTAAGCAGCGAGTAAATATTCGTCGTGTTCTGCGACTATTGTTTGCCTGTTTTAGGAGACAGACTCTCCGCCACGCCCAACAATGCTCTAAATCCCCGTCGAAACCTGTCGTCCCCGATTAACGGAGAAGCGTTTATTAAACGCATGGTCAACAACAGGATTTTTATTATATTTTATCAAAGAATCGGGACGAAAGGATTTGAACCTTCGACCTCATGGTCCCGAACCATGCGCGCTAGCCACTGCGCTACGCCCCGAATATTTCGAGCCAGCCTGATATTATGCGAAACCGACTCTTGAATTATTATAACACATAGCTTTATTATTGTCAAATAAAATCTTCACTATTTATCGCCATCGGCGGCCGCCGCGCCGCAAGCGAGTTTTATAACGCCATGAAGCGTATTTAACGCCTCTAAAGGCGTCATTGAATTAAGATCGATATTTTTGATTTTATCTATTAACGCCGCGATTTCCGGCGGCACAGCCGGCGGTTTAACCGCTGGCGCCTCGAAAAGATCGAGCTGGTTTTCATCGGGCTTATAACGGGCTCCTGAAGCCTTTTTCAGCAATTTAGCGATATTGCTTTTTTCATCGCTTGCCTCGAAAGACCTTAATATTTCCGCCGCGCGGTTTACCACCTGCGGCGGAAGGCCGGCGATTTTAGCTACGTGTATGCCGTAGGAGCGTCCCGCGGGGCCGGGAAGTATTTTATGAAGAAAAACCACGCCGGAATCGCCGTCAGCGACGGCCACATTCAAATTCTGCGCCTTGGAAAAAGATTTATCAAGAACGGTTAATTCGTGATAATGCGTCGCAAAGAGCGTGCGCGCCCCATCGAGCAGGCTGCCGCCGCCGGTTAATATAAATTCGATGACCGCGTAGGCGATAGCTAAACCGTCGTAAGTGGAAGTACCGCGCCCGACTTCATCTAATATTATGAGGCTTTTGGGCGTAGCGTTATTTAAAATATTGGCGGTTTCAATCATTTCGACCATAAAAGTGGACTGTCCGGCCGAAAGGTTATCCGAAGCGCCGATACGCGTGAATATGCGGTCGCAAAGACCGATGCGCGCCTTTTTAGCCGGCACGAATGAACCGGCCTGCGCCATGAGAGTTATAAGCGCCACCTGCCTTATATAAGTAGATTTACCTGCCATATTCGGGCCGGTAAGTATTTGAACGTGTGCGTTCGGACCGCCGAGCATCGTATCGTTATTTATAAAACCGATGTAATTCATACGATTTTCAACTACCGGATGGCGGCCCTCGCTTATTTCGATCTCATCGCCGTCCGTAATTTCAGGCTTAACATAATTATACTTAGCGGCGGCCTCGGCAAAAGACATGATCGTATCGACAACGGCTACCGTGCGGGCCGCATGATAAATGAGATCGGTATATTTTGATATTTCATCGAGCAGTTTGAAAAAAAGTTCATACTCGAGTTTTTTCTGGCGCTCGTCTGCGTTAAGTATCATGCTTTCCATTTCTTTAAGTTCGGGCGTATAGAAACGCTCTGCGTTAGCGAGTGTCTGTTTGCGTATATAATTTTCGGGAATTGAATCGAGGTTTGATTTAGTTATCTCGATATAATAGCCAAACACTCTGTTGTACTTAATTTTAAGCGACTTAATTCCGCTGCGCTTCTGCTCCTCGCGCTCTAAATTTAATAGCCATTCCTTGCTATTGCGCGATATTTTATAAATTTCGTCGAGTTCTGCGTCGTAACCGTTTTTAATTATTCCGCCGTCGCGGACGGAAAGCGGCGGCTCATCGACGATAGCGCTGCCTATAAGAGCGGACAATTCGGAAAAATCGGCGATGGCGGCGAAAAAATCTTTAAGCCCCGGCGCGCCGGAGGCAAAACCGCTAATAACTTCGCAAAGTTTTTTTATTTCATCGAAGGATTTTTTTAAAGCTATAATATCGCGCGGATTGCAATTTTTAAGAGCGATTCTTGACATAATGCGCTCTATATCGTATATACCGGCGAGGCATTCGGCCGAAAGACGCCGCAGTCTTGTGTCCGAGTAAAACTCGCCGCAAAGTTTCTGTCGCCATTCTATAGCTTCGATATCGCATAACGGCGATTCGAGCCACGACTTTAAAAGTCTCGCGCCCATGCTGGTTTTAGTAAAATTTAAAACTCCGGATAGCGAAGGTATAATATCGAGCGAAAGCCTGCTCTGCACGTCAAGATGCATAAATTTGCGCTCCATGCGAACGCTTATCTTGCGAATATGGGCCACTGAATTTTTCTGGGTTTGATAAAGATATTTGATCACGGCGCATGCCGCGGCGGCCGAAACTTTTGAATTAGTCTCGTCGAGGCCGAAGCCTTCGAGCGCGGCGAGATTAAAATGAGAGCATAAAAATTCGCGCGCGGCTGCATAATCGAGCGGATAGTCTTCTTCGAAGGGATTGATGGTAAATTCCTTCGGATTAGCCCGGCGAAGATCCATTTCAAAACCCGGCGTGGCTAAAAGTTCTTTAGAAACTAAAATTTCCGGCGGCGCGACGCGGCCAAGTTCGTCTAAAAGCTGCCGCAGCGCAGTATCGCCGTAAAATTCCGACACGAAAAAATCAGTGGTGGAAATATCGGCATAGCTGAAACCGAATATTCCTTTTTCGTAATGTATGGCCGCCAGATAATTATTGCTGGTTTCGTCGAGATAATTAGATTCGGTGAGCGTCCCCGGCGTTATAACGCGCGTAACGTCGCGGCGCACGATCCCTTTAGCTTCCTTCGGATCTTCGATCTGATCGCAGATAGCGATCTTATGGCCGCGTTTGACTAAACGCGATATATAATTTTCGATCGAATGATATGGAACGCCGGCAAGAGGTATCGGATCGCCGTCCTCGCGGCCGCGCGCGGTCAGAACTATATTCAGCTCGGCCGAAGCGGTTTTTGCGTCGTCGTAAAACGTCTCATAAAAATCGCCCACCCTGAAAAACAACAGCATATCCGGATAACGGGCTTTTATTTGATCGTACTGCTCCATCATGGGCGTTTTAGCCATGAGAATAACCTCGCTTATTTCGAATACTGTTTTTCGACTTCGATCAATACGGGCTGCGATATGTTTTCGCCGGTTTTTTCGTCCTCGCAAAGCTCGCCGGTGTCTATTTCAAAAACTATCGGACTGCTTCTAACCACATTGGCGTAGCATTTGATTTCTTTGTTAACGCGCACGTAGGCCGCTAAAGAATCGCCGAGTTTCGATATTTTGATCTGGGTTTTACCGCGGCCGATAACCTTAAAACTCAGCCTGGTATCGGTTTCGAAGTAATCGAATACGGAAGCGCGCGGTGATATCATGAGTTTGCGCTCGCGGTCAACAAAAAGTTCCATAGCGGAGGGCGTATAAATTAAATCGATACGGTTTTTACCGACCTTCAAATTATTTACTTTGACTTCGTCGAGAGAATATAGATTGCCGAAGCGGAGTTTGCCGTCCATCTGCACTTCGATAAACTCGTTCATAAATATAAGCCCCATAAGCGAACCCCACGTGTAAAAAGGCGCCGAGCGAGAATAAACGCCGGCCTGCGCTTCGCCGTAACCGGTATAAGCGCTGTAATTTTCGTGAACGTGTCCGGATTTCTGCCATTCGAACTGGAACTGCCTTAAAGATCCGAGCGCCAATTCATAGGCTTTTTTATACATGCCCTGCATTTTAAGCCCCTGATAAGTCAGATAATTAAAGGGCGGCCAGATCCTTCCGCGCCAGTAATCGCCGTCAAGCGCTATTTTCTTATCGCAGGCGGCAAGCGATGTCATCTTAAATATCGATCCGAAATAGTCGGGGTCTTTAAGTTTAGTATATAAAGATTCTTTGATATTCTTTGCCAGCTTAATAAAAAGCATAGGATAAAAAGAAGTCGGCGTATAAGTTTTAGCGAACTGTCCGCCGGAGAGTATATTAGCGAATATGGCGTTATCTTTATCGAAAAAATTATTTACGATGGAATCCTGAAAGTTAGACGCCTCCGACGCGTAAAATGAATAATCTTCCATCATTTTCAACTCATTGGCGATAAGCGCCATCACGGCGGCTCCGTAACCGCAAAGCGAAGTTAAATCGATACAGCCGCCGTCTAAGGTGAGTTTTTCTTCGTTAAAGCCGAATTCGTCCCACATGGGGCTATCGTCGAGACCCGATTCGTAAATGGCGCCTGTCTTTGAGGTAATGTGATGGGCGCTTTTATTGTGAACCGATTCCGGCTGCGATTGCTTCTGCATTTGATCGGTTTCGGAAGTTTCTTCGCCGTCGGGCGTTTTATCAGGCTGATGCGCGGCTGCCTGAGAGCCTTCGCGCACGTCCGCGCCCCAGGCCATCACATAAGGCTTAACGCTTGTACGGTTATTTTTTAAAAAATTATAATATTTTTTCAGTTTATAATAGCATACCGACAGAAATTCCCTGTCTTTACCGTACAGATAAACTATCCAGACCGCTAAAAATATAACCGGCGGATTGGTACGGTCTGATATATAATCGTCAAGAACGAACTGCGGAAGCCTGCCTGAATCGTTGATATATGACAATAACTCTAAAACAAGGTCCGATGCGAGCTCCGAATTAAAGGGCGCTGCTATGATAGCGCTGAAAGCCGTGTCCCAGTTAAACATGAGAGGGCCGCCGCGCCTGGACGCGTCTATATTTAAGATATTTTCCATCATATCGACCCATGGCTTACTTACCGGAAGAAACGCGCTTTTATTAGCCGGATTATATGACATATTCCAGAAAAGCGGCGCGCATATCGCGCTTCCGATATCGTTGAAATAGTTAGTGGTGAAGGTCGTATTATTGACGTAAAATTTCTTTTTAGCCTGGGCGAATATACGGTCAAAGTCTTCGATTTTAGATATCTGGCTCATCTCCAGCTCCGATGATACGCCGAAATAAGTGGTAACGTGGGGAATAACGCAAAAAATATCGCCCTCGGTGATATCTTCATAAAGATAAAGCCGTCCTTCTTTGAAGATATTTTCGACTTTAAGACCGGAAGAAAGGACCGCGTAGTTTTCGAGCTGGCATTCCGCCCTGTAAGCGTGTATCGCGCCGCCCGGATGATCGTAGGCTTCGAAACCGAAAAGCGATTTAGACAGCGTTCGCGATATTTTAATGGCTTTTTCGCCGCTGCCTTTAAAAAGAAGTAAAAAATAACCTTCATTAATATCTAAGTCGCACGGCTCAAGTTTAATGAAAATATTAAAAGGGTCGGTTTTAACGAAAGTTACGTCTAATGAGGCCTTTTTATAAATATATCTGATGCGCCCGTAATTAAGATTAAAATCCCTTATATCGGCGCGCGCCTCGTTAATGGCCGGATTATCTTTGTGCATCGAATATTTTTGAGGATCCTGCTCTTTCTGGCCCACGTTATAACCGAACTGATATTTAAAAGAATCTTCGATTTTATCGTAATAAAAAATACAAATCTCGGTCTGACTTTCGATATTAGTTATTAAATTAAGTCCGAAAGTACTGTGGGTATTGTATCCTAACGGATAGCGGTCGCCGAATAAAAATTGTTTTGCCATTTTTACACCTTATTATTTATTTATTTTTTAAATATATTTTTTAACTTATCGAACATGACGCCTTCGGTAATTTTAATAATGGCGGCGCCGTCCATATCGTATATTATGAAAGGATTATATAAATCCCCTATTATTTTACCGTAAATTTTAAGGCCCTTTTTCATTTTACTGAAATCGGCTTTCAGCGTATTGTTTTTGAGAACGCGCCGCGGTATCGAAAGAGTAAAACCTCCGTCGAGAATATCGCTCGAATCGGCTTTAAGCGAAGCTGCGAGCGAATAATTGCGCGATTTTACTTTAAGGCTTTCAACTATAATTTCGCGGTCTTTAAGGGCGAGTAAAACCGCGATAGTTTCGGCGGGAGCGACAAGTTCGGGACCGAGTCCGAGCGAAGTCACAAAATCGCCGGCGCCGACATCGGTAAACACGCGATTTTCTTCGGTATTATATTCAAGCAGCCGGGCGCGGGTAAATAGCAGGCGCGCGCTAAGCGAGCCGCCGCGCAAATCGGCGATAGGCCCGCCATATTTAAGCTCTATTTCAGCGCTTTCGCTCATAACTAAAAGTTTACTGACCGGAAATGCCCTGAAAATATCGGCTGTATTTAATCCGCTTATAACCAGCGACGCATCGAGGCGTCCCGACGCGAAACTATATAACGAATTAATTATATTAACCTCGCATGATCCGAATTTAAACATAGAGCCCGAAAAATCGAGCCGGCCTTCAGCCGCGTCATATTTAAAGCGTGCATCTGCGTCCGTCGGATAATAAGACAGCTCGCTGCCGGGCTGTTTGCCGGATACGGCCACCGTAACGCCGCGCGCGGCAAGAACGCCGTCGAGTTTATCGAGGCCCTCTTTGATTTCGGCCGTGCCTTTTACTGAAATTTGACGGCCATGAGCGGTTTTGACATATTTAGAGGCTATATCGAATACGGTTTCATAACCGGCTTTCAAAAGCGCCGCGCGATAATAATGCGTAATTTTAAAAGTATTCGCTATAACGCTTATTTCGGTGGTTTCGCCGTTAATCACGAGCCTGTTTGCGTATAAATTAAGCGAAACCGGAATATCGGTTCGTGATAAATAACTTATGATATTTGAAAGCGGATGAAGCGACAAAATAGCCTTATTAGCTGAAAAAAGGCAATGCCCGCCTTCCGCGGCGGTCGGCTGAAGCCGTTTTTTAATATTCAACGCGTAAATACCGATTTTAGATAAAATATCGCCTTCTAAATTATCGTAGGTGACCTTGAAATCTTTGACGCGATTGAACGCCGTAATTAATTCGGCGTCGAGATTTTTTTTATAATTTTCGCTTTTTAAATGCAAAAAGAACAATGATATGAATAAGAAAATGAAGATACATATCACATAAAGGAAGATCAATATTTTTTTAGACGCCTGCAAGCTGACGACCGGATTACTGCTCATCGCTGTTGCGTCCCTTATCTTCGCGGCGGGCCGTCTTAATTATTTTAAGACTGATATCCATCGGAAGAGCTGAATGAGTTATAGCCCCTGATGATATAAGATCGACGCCGCAGGCGGCCGCGGAAGCGGCGCTATTTTCATCGATGCCGCCCGACGCTTCGCATAACGCCCGTCCGGCTACTAATTCAACGGCTTTTTTCATTTCGGCCGCGCTCATATTATCGAGCATGATAACATCCGCGCCGGCATCGAGCGCCGAAGCGACCTCTTCTAAGTCTTTAGTCTCTACTTCTATTTTCATAAGGTGATGAGCGTTCTCGCGGGCTTTTTTGACCGCGGCGGCGATAGAACCCGCCGCTTCTATGTGATTGTCTTTGATGAGAATGCCGTCGAAAAGCCCGAATCGATGATTAAATGCCCCGCCAATACGGACCGCCGCCTTTTCGAACACACGGAAATTAGGCGTGGTTTTGCGGGTATCGACTATTTTAGCCTTGAACCCTTTGACGGCGGCCGCCATTCTTCGCGCGGCGGTAGCTATACCGCTCATCCGCTGTAAAATATTTAAAAAAGTGCGCTCCGCCGTTAATATTAAACGCGTGGGGCCGCTTATTTTTAAAACCGTTTCGCCTTTTTTAATAACCGCGCCGTCTTCGCTTTTAAATAAAACTTCGATATTATCACAATTTTTAGCGCGTGAAAGTATATCGAAAGTAATCAGGGCAAAATCTACGCCCGCAAGAACGCCGTCCGATTTAAAAAGCGCGGCGGCCTGTGACACGCTATCTTCGGCTATTATCGAATCGGTGGTGATATCGCCGTTAGCCGCAAGATCTTCGTCTAAAGCCATTTCTATATATTTTCTGATCATATTTTCATTGTGCATAATACATCACTCGAATATCCCCATTTTCTTGAAAAGTGAAAAAAGTAAAAGGCCGGTAAGAGCGAGAACCGGAAAATAACTCATAAGCATTTTTGAATAAAAAACCGTAATTGAAGCGGATTGCAGCGCAAGAAAAACATATATATAAACCGCCGTTATCGAAGAGTATAATACGAATTTAATGTAATCGAAACCCTCCGGTTTTAAGGCGCGCTCAACGAGGGCAGAATCTAATTTAACCGCGTCCGGGCAAGACTTTTCATCGCGCGTTCCGGCCGCAACCAACTTAGTATCGACGACGGCCTTTGAATTCGCTGGCGTTTTTTCGGAGCCCGTCTTTTCGGAGGAACGCACGGCGAAAGCGGCCGATTTATCGGGCTTAACCGCTTCGCCGATCTTAGCGGGCGCTGCCGCAGGTACGGCCGCGACGACGGATGCGCCCGCTGCGGATGAAGAAGAAATATTTTGATCGCCGGTTTTGACGGTTTCAACTTTATCGCTTAAATTTGATAATTTCCGGGGCGAAGGTTTGACGCCGCCAGCGGTTCGAATCGCGCCGCCGGTTTTAATTTCGGCTATCGTTTTAACTTCTGGCGCCGCAGTCCGGTGTGCCTGAGAATTTGAGGACTCCTTCGGCGCTGCGGCCGGGAAAGGCTTAATAAAATCTGATTTTAAATTCGAATTTATATTCAATCCGTCGTAAATAAGTTTGATCTCGTCAACCCGCGGCGATTTTGAATATTTACTCATAAAACTAACGCAATAGCCGCGGGCGATATTCTTAATTTCGTCGGACATCTTTTCTTTATTATTGAAGTAATAATTTATATTGAGGGTTACTAATTTGTAAAGCGCTTCTTCTTTGAGTTTTTTAAGCGGTATATTTTTATATATTTTTTCATAGACCGAAATCGCGTCTAATAAACAGCCGGCCTCTTCGAGTATTATGGCAAATTTAGCCACCAGATGGTAAAGTTTAATAAGCGCGTCGTTATTTTCGTTAAAACTTTTTTCATCGACCGCCTTATATAGATTTTGAGCGTTTATGGAGTCTTTAAGGCAGATGTAGCACTCGAATTTATAGAGATTGATTATATTTTTACGCGTGGTTTTATTGAAAATATTTTCATACTCGTTAAGATAGGCTATCGCTTCTTTGAATTTGGAACGGCCTATGTAATAATTTACGAACTCCAGCTTGATTTCTTCTTCGTAGATGGCCTCGCTGAAAGTTTCGGAAAGTTTTTCGTAAAACGAAAGAGAAGTGACGCCGCGCTCATATTTAAAAACTATGTAGGCAAATTTAATTATAGTGTAAAATGAACGGGGCTGGTACGAATAACTTTTGAGTATATAAAGCAGGATCTGAACGATTTTTTCGATGATCGGAGCGAAATCTTCATTGCTTCGTTCGAGCGATTGATACTCCATTTTATATATTTCGAGCAGGTCGCAAAGCGCCAGGTACTCGTATTTAGAATCGGGAAACTTATTTATAACGGTTTCGATAATGCCGAAAACGGTTTCGTATTTGGCCGCGGCCATATAATAACGCGCGAGCGCCAGATAAGAAAAGCCAAACTCCATTTCAAGCCGGCTTTTAACGAAATCGAGATAAAGCGAAGCCATTTTTTCGTCGGTGAATTCAAGCGATACGGTTTCATAGCAAAACTCAAAATAGCGGTTAATTTTAGACAAAAGACTCTTTTGCTTATATTGGGAGTAGGTCCATTCTTTATCGCTTATTATTATATCGACCTCGCCAAGGAGCCGGGCGCATTCTTCATCGCCGCCCCTCAAAGCTCTTATATTTTCGACGGAACTTATCACCCTGTCGAAATCGGAGCTGACTATGGCGCACTGACAGGCTATTATGTGGGTAAGCGCCTGCTTATAAACTCCGTTACTTGAATTAAGGGCATAATTAATTAAATTATTTACCGGACCGTTAGCAGATGTAATCATAGTAAAATTAATTATATCATAAAAATAATAAATTGACAATTAATAATTTTACTGATATATTTTATCGCTATGATTACAGAATTAAAGTTAGACAGCATATTAAAACGGCGCGCCGTAATTTTTACTTTAATAATTTTATCGGCGTTTTTATTGATGTTTCTCTTTTTTATCCATCGTTTAAGCGCCCTTTCGACCGATTTAAAAACCGCTTTCAACCCGGCAAAATCCTCTTATGATTATAACGGCCTTATCAAATTAAACGACACGATCATAAATTTATCCGATAAAACAACTGTTTTAGTCGATGAAATAAAGTTAAATTTCAGTCCGGCCAGAAATATACTCAATTTATATAACTGCGAAGCCGAAATTAAAATATCCGGCAATTCAAGCGCGGACGCTTACAATCATAAAGAAAAACTGATCAACGCCTTGACTGCGCGATTAAAAAAATCGGGCGTGACAGGTAACGCAATTAAAATTTCGATCATTTCCAGATTCGAATGCGATAATTTTTATGAATTTTCATCTGACAAACCTTTTAAAACAAAGGAATTTAACGCCTCATATAATTTAATAAACGGCGAAACCCGTTTGATCACAGCCTCGTGCATCTTAGCTTCAGAGCTTGCTTCCTCTGAAATTAACCTTGCCGCCGCGCCGAACGGTTATATTTTCACTTCACGCGCTCTGCCTCTTGAATTATTCAAAACCAGGTTAAATTCAAAATACTTCGACTTAAATACGGCCGAAATCGACCTTACTTTTAAAACCGATAAAATCGACCTTTCAGACTACTCGTCTTTTTACGATTTAAAAGGGCGCGCACTTAACTTTTCATTTATTTATAAACCTTTTAAAATTTTTTTAAATGCTGACTTCATATTTAAAATCGCTAATAACAGGCTTATAATCGAAGAAGTTATTAAACCGGCGGTTCCTTCATCGCCGGCATTTTCAGATAACCCCGTTTTATCTTCAAGACTTTGCGGCTATATCGATTTTAAATCCCGCTCATTATCCATTGAATTTCTGTCATCGAAATTCGACCTTTCTTATTTTTCTAATATTTTTTCTAAGTTCAAAAACTTTTTAACCCATTATTCGCCTTCCGGCTACGCAAAAATCTTCATAAAAATCGAGGGTGGGATTGAAAACCCTGAGACCTACGCCGAGCTTAACCTGTCAAATGCCATGCTGCAGGGCGATGCCGGATATAAAAACATCAATAACATCAGCGGAAAACTTAATTTTATAAACTCTAAAATTTCATTCAACGACATCGCAGGCAGTTTAATGAGTTCAAAAGTCAATATCAACGGCGTGTGCGACATCGCGCAAATAAGGGACGGCGGAGATATCAATATCAATTTCTCCGAGATCCCCGTAACCGAAGTTAAAGAATATATGATATTCAACGAAAACGAAATAGAGAAATTAATATCGTCGGCAAGCGAAGGCAGGTTAGGTATTACTCTAAAATTATCTTCCAGCGGAGATTTTAAAGGCAGCGGAGTTTTTTCTAAATGTAAGTTAACCCTGCCGGTTAAAAACGAAGTAATCGAAATAAGCGATGCCGGCGGTAATTTTACCATAAACGACGAAAGCATAGAATTCAGCGATTCTTACGGCTTTATAGGCAATGTACCCTTCTTTTTTACGGCCTCGTTTTCAAAAAAATCGCTTAAAAATTATTTCTTTAACGTTAAGATACATAATATCGACTTTTCTGAAATAATCGCCGGCAAATCATCTTACGAGTTTTTAAATTTCATATCGCGGATACAGGCGCAAAATAAATCCAAGCTCGAGCTTAAAATCAGTTCTACCGACAGCGTAAGAGTTTCAAACGAACTCAGCCTCAAATTAAGCTATCCTGATATTTCTTTATATCCGCTCCCTTTCAGCGTTAACATCGAAAGCGTCGAAGGCGGAATAAAATTTGATTACGATACGGCTACCGGCGCATTTGAATTGAATAACTTCGATTTCAAGCTGCGCGGCGCTTCAAAAATACTTCTTTTATCGTTTCTGTACCGCTCGATTCCGGTTTCGATAGCCGGTAATCTTAACGGCGACATACATCTTTCGCAAAAAAAAGTCATTACAGGCAGTTTTAGCATAAGCGAAGGAGTAGTTAGATATTTTGACAATAAATACGTCGAATTATTTATTAAACTTACCGATTTAAACGCCTATTTTACAGTACAAAACACCGTTATCAACGGAATATGCAAATTAAAACTTCTCGCCGGCGACGCGCGCCTTGATTTTAAGTCCGACTTCGCCAGTTCATCCTTATCGAGCACTTTAAATTTTGACGCTGAAAATATTAATTTGAGCGATATATATTATCAGAACCCGCGCGCGGCTAAATACGCTCAGGGAATTCTCGACGTCAAATTCAAAAGCGCTTATAACGCGGGCAATAAACCGGACGGCATAAGCGGCGCGGTAAATATGAAAAATGGAAGATTTTTAAATCTGAGCCGTCTTGATATTATTTCTAAAAAAGACATCGTGCCTAACAGAATTTACGATTTTAATAAATTTAATTTTACATTCAATCTCGATAAAAATAAACTTACAATCAATTCACCAGTCTATGAAGGGGCAGATAAAGAAGAATTTTTAACCGTTTTAAAAAATATCGATTACGGCATCGAACTTTAATATATTATTATTAGCCCTTCTTGTTTTACACTTATAAAATAATTTTAAAAAGCCTATCGCTCATCTGGCTACTTTTTTTCATAGTAATAAAAATATCTTTCGCGGCCGCCTGCAAAAATTTTATGTACTTTAAGCCGGTATTTCACCTTAAATGCCGGCGAATTAAAGATATCGATATCGGAGCGATAAATCGGTGTTTTTGAGCCTTCGAAATTACCCATCACTATCAAATCCGGCTCTTTACCAAGTATATAAAGACCGTCGCCTTTTTCATGACCGGCGGGACCCGCTCCAAAATTTTCGACATCAGAGCGCGCGATATACTTATCGGTCAGTCCGAGCATATCGACGGTTTTTAATTTACTGTAATAAGGAATGATTCCGGCAGTATTAATCGCGAGCAAACTTTCCGGCGGCGCATTTTGCTTTAAAAACAATCCGGCGGCGCGGCCGAATTCAACCGGTGACGAACCGGCTATTCCGTACACCTCAGGGTGAGTAAAAAACTGGAAAAGGCTGTAAATAATTATTACAATAACGGCGGTTTTAAAACGAGCGGCTTTTTGAAATAACAGCGAAAGTGAATAAACCGCTATAATAGCTAAAGGCGCGCTCAAGTGAGCAAAAAACCTGAAGCCGTACATAAAATCTCCGCCGATAAGCGTAACAAAAAATATATTCAATAATACGAATATATCTAACACCGCTAATTTCAGTTTATTTTCGTAATCTTTAATGGCAGCGGCGCCTCCGGCTTTAACCGAAAATATATAATAACCCGCCGGAACCAGAAGAATTAAAAAAAAAGCGGCCGCAATAAAATAATCGAAAAGATAATGCGCGCCTCGCAATAATTGAGCGAGGCCGAAGCCGATTTTGGCATGGTAAGTATTGGGCATTAAAGAACCGTAGTAAAAATAACGCCATGCAAAATAAGGCGCATAGACGAATATAAATTTAAGCAATGAAATATAAAAGCCTTTGCCGGCGCGGCCGAGCTGCATAATATAATGAAAGCCGAATATCGGCGCCGCAAGAAAAATTCCTTCCGGCCTGCAAATAACTAAAAGCGCGCATAAAACGCCGCTTACGCCATACTCGACAGCCTTTTTTGCATTAATTGAATAAAAATAAGTGAAAATAATCAAAAAAGAGAATAAAACCGTTTCCATTCCGGAGCTGAGCCAGGGCGCAAAAGCAGCCATAGTAGATAAAAAAGCGGCCGCGGCCGCGGAATGCGCAGGGGTAAACGGTTCTATATATTTGTGCGCGCGGGCGGTTAAACTAATCGTAAAAAAAACAAATACGGCATTTAATAATTTTGAAAAAAGAAGCAGGTCTAATTTAAGTAAAGCGGCTATGGATAAAATCAAAAGCCATAAAAAAGAAGTACAACCTTCGACGCGTTCGCCCTGATTGTACACAAAACCCGCGCCGCTCGAAAAATTTTCGGCATATCTGAAAAATATGAACGCATCGTCCATCATCCAGGGATAAATATAAAAATTATAAGAAAATATAAAAATCAGGCACGCAAGCACTATAAACCAATTATTACAGGGGCGGCCCGTAAATTTATCGACGCAATTTATATCGTTACCGTTCTCGTAAACGCCGGCAATTTTTATTTGAGAATTATCGCTATTATTAATCATATTTATTGTTTATTTCATCTTCAGATCTGACAGGGACAAACCGCCGCTTCTAATATCATTTTATTACAAAACAATCAATTATTTATCAGTTTCACGATAAAAAATAAAGCGGCACCAGAGAAGATGCCGCTTTAATATGGTCAATTATTTATGATAAAACGAAACGATAATTACATGCCTTTTGTTTTATCTTCTTTTTCCTGTTTGCTCAGGAAGCCGTGGTCTTTGCATTCGATATCGGTCATACCGCTCGTACCTGCGGTGCTCGTAATGGTATAGTCGGTATCGGTGCCTTTCGACGGGCATCTGGGTATAGCTTTAAGATAGCCATTCGACTGAAGGTTTGCAACTGTCGGCGGGGTAGCGCCGGAAACCGCGTTCTCCATATTATAGAGTTCAACGGCACCTTCGATCGTTTTCATGTTTGCAACGCATGATTTTTTCTTCGCCTGCGCGCGGGCGCGGTTAAAGTTAGGAACTGCTATAGCAGCGAGAATTCCGATAATCGCGATAACAATCATAAGTTCGATTAATGTGAAACCTGCGCCGCTTTTAGTTCTGATGTTCTTCATCATAAAATTTCCCCCTTTCTTAATTTTTGAGCTTCCCCTGCTCTAATTTAATTATAGCAAACACAAATAAATTTGTCAATGATAAAAGAAAAAAATATATAATTACCGTAATCAGCCTGCTCATAGAGCTTCTGCTCCCATCCCCCCGGCTGAGAACCGATAGTGGAGAATCAAGAATTGATGATCAGCCCTGCGGACGGTCTTTTGTAAACTAAAAATGCTTTCATATACCCGAAAAGCCCATTTAATTTCTTTCAAAAATCCTCAACTCTCCACTATGCACTATGCACTATTACTTGGTGCCGCTGTTAACGAGTTCAAGCATCGGCATGAATATAGCCATAACGATACCGCCTATAACGACACCCATAAACACGATGACTATAGGTTCTATAACCGAGGTGAGGCCCTTTACGGCCGTATCGACTTCCTGGTCATAGAAATCGGCTATCTTCGTCAACATCTTATCGAGCTCACCAGTTTCTTCGCCGACCGCGATCATCTGAACGACCATCGGCGGAAAAACCGTAGATGCCTTGAGCGGTTCTGATATGGATTCACCTTCACGGATCGATGCGCGCGTTTTATTGACCGCATCGGCGATAACGACGTTACCTGCCGTATCCGCCGTAACTTCAAGCGCCTGTAATATCGGAACACCTGAAGCGATGAGCGTACCGAGCGTTCTGGTAAATTTAGCGACGGCGACCTTCTTTTGAAGCAAACCTATAACCGGCACTTTCAATATGTTGTTATCGAAGAGACGTATGCCGCGCTCGCTTTCGAAGAATTTTTTAATGCCGATAAAGGCCGCTACGGAGCCTATGACTATCAGTACCAGGTATTGGTTCATAAAAGCCGAAAGTCCGAGAAGCATACGCGTAGGAAGCGGCAGTTTTGCATCGCCCATGTCTTTGAATATCGTTTCGAATGTGGGCAAAACGAATACTATCAAAAATATGACGACGAGACAGGCGATGGCCGAAACGACGACCGGGTATGTCATGGCGCCTTTAACCTTTTGACGCAGCTGTTCGCTCGATTCGAGATAGTTGGCGAGACGGGAAAGGATTTCTTCTAATATACCGCCCGCTTCGCCGGCTTTTACAAGATTTATGAACAGATTGGAAAACACCTTCGGATGCCCCGCAAGCGCTTTAGAAAGGTTGGAGCCCGCTTCTACGTCCTGCCTGACTTTCGTTATGATATCGCGGAAACGGGGGTTTTCGCACTGCTGGCCCAATATGGTAAGGCATCGCACTAACGGAACGCCCGCGCCGACCATCGTGGCAAACTGACGGGCGAATATCGCGATTTCGGTTGAGCTTATCTTACGCTGAAAAAGCTGAAATTCTTTACCTTTTTCTTTGATCTGCGTTACGAAATAGCCGCGCTCGCGCAGCTTGGCAATCACCGCTTCTTTTGAGTCGCCTTCCATGTCGTTGGTAACTACCTTACCGTCAAAATTACGGGCGGTGTATTGAAATCTTGCCATAAATGCCTCCTTTAAAAAAACAAAGCGTTAAATAATTACATGGTCCTGGCTTTGAGCATACGCTGAAGTTCTTCGGGATAGAGCGTTCTGGAAATGGCTTCTTCCATAGTTATCATACCCTTGAAAAATAAACCGGCGAGCGACTGCTCGAATGTCTGCATTCCGACGTTCTGACAGGTCTGCATTACCGTGTAAAGCTGGTGTATCTTCTGCTCGCGAATTAAATTTTGAACGGCGGAAGTAAGCGTGAGTATTTCGATAGCGGGAATACGGCCCTTGCCCGATGCCAGTGGAAGCAGCTGCTGGGCTACGACGCCCTGAATAACGAATGACAGCTGCGTTCTGATCTGCTGCTGCTGATAAGGCGGAAATATATCGATTATACGGTTAATAGTTTGCGGCGCGTCGGTAGTATGAAGCGTCGCAAAGACTAAGTGACCGGTTTCGGCGAGAGTCAGCCCTGATTCTACGGTTTCGAGATCGCGCATTTCGCCTATGAGAACTACGTCGGGATCCTGACGCAGAACGTGTCTTAACGATTCGGCAAACGACAGGGTATCCACATGAAGTTCGCGCTGGTTGATAATCGATTTTTTATGGTAGTGAAGATACTCTATAGGATCTTCGATCGTCATGATATGAACGCGCTGCTCCTGGTTAATAAGGTTGATAAGCGCGGCGAGCGAAGTGGACTTACCCGAACCGGTAGGGCCGGTAAAAAGAACGAGTCCTTTTGGAAGCCTTGCAAAATCTGCAACTTTGGGCGGCAGTTTCAATTCGTCGAGAGACGGTATTTTAGAGGGAATAACACGAAAAGCCGCGCCTATGCAGCCGCGCTGACGGTATATGTTGACCCTGAAGCGGCCGAAGCCGTGAACGCTGTATGAAATATCGAGCTCGCATTTTTCTTCGAATTCCTTCTGCTGTTCGGCGGTGAGCATATTATAAACAAGCGAACGCGTATCCATCGGCGTTAACACGTCGAGATCGGTAGCTATAAGATCGCCGTCAACGCGTATAACCGGAGGCGTTCCTACGGTTAAATGAAGGTCGGACGCGTCATTATCTACAACTAAGTTTAGAAGATCGTTTAAGATGAACAACTATAATTCCCCCTTGAAAATATTAATGAAACCGTTCTATTCTAATTATAACAAATTTAGAGCTTAATTTTAAGTAGATTGACCATTATTTTTTTAATTTATGTGGTAACGGCGAATACTTCTTCTACCGTCGTTTTTCCAAGTAAAACTTTACGCAGCGCCGATTCGCGCAGTGAGAGCATTCCTTCAGCGCGCGCGGCGTCTTTAAGTTCGAGCGTCGAAGCGCGGTCGAGGATCATACGGCGTATATTGTCGGAAACGGCCATAACCTCGTAAATGCCGACGCGGCCTTTATAGCCTTTGCCGCCGCACTTTTCGCAACCTTTACCTTTGTAAAAAAGAAGATTTTTAAGATTCAGGTGCGGAAGTTCGAGTTTTACGAGCATTTCAGGAGTGATTCCGAGCATTTTAAGAACGTCGGGTTTCGGTTTATATTCTATTTTGCAGTCTTTACAGATAACTTTAACGAGTCGCTGCGCCTGAACGAGAATAAGGGAGGTAGCGACCATGAAGGGCTCGATACCCATGTTAAGCAGACGGCCGATCGTCGAAGGCGCGTCGTTGGTGTGAAGCGTCGAAAGAACTAAGTGCCCCGTGAGAGAGGCTTTAACGGCGATTTCGCAGGTTTCGAAGTCGCGTATTTCGCCGACCATTATAACGTCGGGGTCCAGACGCAAAAACGAGCGCAGCGCGGCCGCGAAGGTGAGTCCGATTTCGGCTTTGCACTGCACCTGATTAATGCCGTGAAGGTTATATTCGACCGGATCTTCTGCGGTCATAACGTTAACGTCGATCTGATTGACCGTATGCAGCGCCGAATAAAGCGTCGTAGTTTTACCGGAACCGGTAGGCCCCGTAACCAGAACGATTCCATTAGGCATCGCTATGGCGTTCATGAATTTTTCGAGCGATTTAGGCTCGAAGCCGAGATCGGTGAGATCGAGCTTCAAATTCGACTGGTCGAGGATACGCATAACTATCTTTTCGCCCCAGACGGTCGGAATGGTTGCCACGCGAAGATCTATAGGCCGGTTATTGACTTTGATCTTGATGCGGCCGTCCTGAGGGAGTCGTTTTTCCGCGATATCCAGCTGCGACATGATCTTAACGCGCGAGGTAATAGCGGCCTGAGCTCTTTTAGGCGGCTCCATATTGATACGCAGATCGCCGTCGAGACGATAGCGTATGCGTATATCTTTATCGAACGGCTCGATATGTATATCAGAAACGCCCTCTGATACGGCGTTTGAAATAACTAAGTTGACCAATCGTATAATAGGCGCGTCGTTTTCGTCGAGCTCTTCTAAATTACCGAGATCGCCGCCTTCATTGGCGTCTTTGCCTATGTCGCCGAGATCTTCCATGAGCTCGTCCATCTTGCCTTCGTTACCATAGGCGTTGTTAAGGGCTTCGTTAATATCGGTGGAAGTGGCTACGACGGGTTTGACTACGAGCCCCGTCATAAACTGAATATCGTCGATGGCTAATATATTGAGCGGATCGACCATCGCGACGGTCAGTTTATTTCCGACTTTATTGATGGGTATTAATTGATGGCGGCGCGCTATATTTTCAGGAATTATCCTTACGGTGGCCGGGTCGATAAGATAATTGGAAAGATTGATATACGGAATTCCGAGCTGCTTGCCGAGAACCGTTACTATATCGTTTTCGGTCACTACGCCCATTTCGACAAGCACCGCGCCGAGGCGCTTTCCGCTCTGCTTTTGAATTTCAAGAGCTTTCTGGAGCTGTTCTTCGTTGACAAGGCCGTCCTGTAGCAGAGCATCGCCCAGCCTCAGCCGCTTTTTTGGTTCGACCATCTAATAATACCTCCAAGAATTTTTTGAAAAATTATACGCTTATTTATTATTAAAAATTATTGACCACAAAACTTATTGACCGGACGATCACCCGGTTACTTTACTCCGTCTAACGCGTCAAAAACTATCTTTCTTAAAAGCCATACCGGCGGCTTTTTAGAAGTCCACTGTACGAAAGACACTAACGCCTGGTACATCAGCATTTCACGGCCGTCGATAAACACGGCTGCGGCGGCCCCGGCGCTTTGTTTAAAATCGTCATCCGCTTTAGCTGTATAGGACAAATCGTAAATAATCTGATTTTTATTAAACATACCGGCATTAAATAGGACCGGTAACCTCTTTTCTTCGACGCCCGCCGAAGTAGCGTTAATAATTAAATCGGCTTCCAATATTATACTACTAAATTTATCAATTTGCAAATCAAGATATGAATATATTATAAAATTTTCGGAGTTAAAGCCTGAAACTTTGCAAATATCTTCTTTTAACGATAACGCTTTAGCCTTATCGCGGTTGAACAGGGTTAGCGAAGCGATGCCGTTATTAATCAGCTGCAGCGCCACCGCCCTTGCCGCGCCGCCTGCGCCCATAACTACGGCCGTTTTATGAGCGATGCCGAACCCCATCTTGATTATCGGCATAATAAAACCATATCCATCGGTATTTTTACCTATCCAGCGGCCTTTTTCTTTTTTGACGTAATTGCAGGCGCCGCACTTGCGGGTAAAGTCATCTATTTCGTCGAGATAATCAATTATCCGGCACTTATAGGGCGCGGTAATATTAAAGCCGGCAACGCTTTCATCCGCCATAATTTTTTTAATTTCAGAACTAAAATTTTCGGGCGCGACAGGCATTAACTCGTAACGGTATTTATCCGCGAGCCCGAGATATTCGATAGCTCCGTTGTGTATGGCTGGGGAAAGGCTTTTTGAAATATTTTCGCCTATTAACAATATTTTTTTCATATTAAACACTTTTCTTTTTCTTAATCGAGGTCGTAATATGCGTCGTAATAAAATTCGTCTTCGCTTTTTTCATGAGCGGTTTCACGGCGGGACGGAATCCGGATCTCGTACGCCGTAAAGTATTCGTCGCGTTTGCGATCGAAAGCGGTGACTTCATCGGTCGAATCAAAAAAATTAGCGTATGAATGCTTAGTTTCAGACATTTTTTTTTCTAACTCCGCCTTTTGTTCAACGGGTTTAAAATAATCCGGCGGATTAATAGCCGTTATTTTTTTTAACTGCAGGCGCGCATGTTTTTCGACTTCGCCGAGGCTGTGGTAATCTATAATTTTACGGTAACATTCGTAAGCTTTTTTATAGTCGTATATTTGTTGATATGAAAAGCCGAGGTAATAGTAGGCATTCAAATTATGGGGATTTTCATCTATGACGATATTGAGGTATCTAACCGCGTCTTTAAAATTACGGCCTAAGTATAGCTCGCGTCCTTTATTAAAATTATCGCAATCTAAAATAAAAATCTTCTTTTGCATCGAATCTAAAACGTATAAATGAGCGGTTTCGTTATTTATATCAATTTTCATGGGCATATCAAAGGAACCGAGCGAAAAATTTATTTCATTTGAATCGTAATTTTTAGGCATTTTAAAGTAAAAGTCGGGCTTATAATCATCGGACAAAAAACTCGATCCGGGACTTTTTATTTCGCACAAAAACTCGCCGGCGGGCGAAAACTTTTGCACTCTTTTATTATAGGAATCGGCCACGTAAATGTTTGAATTAGAGTCAAAACAGATGTCGGAAGGCACGTCAAAAAAACCCGCAGAACGGCCGCGGCGGCCTATTGTTTTAATATAAGCGCCTCTCTGGCTGAAAACCTGTATTCTATCATTGCCGCTGTCGCATATATAAATTTCGCCGGAATCATTCGCTTTTAAAGATACCGGCAGATATAACTGTGAAGCGAGAGTGCCTTTAGAAGCGAATGAATATTTAAAATAGCCTTTTTTATCATAAACGCAGATGCGGCAGTTATACTTATCCGCAACGAAAAAGAGACCGTTAGAATATGTTACGGCGGCGGGTTCGCTGAATTCGCCGCCAGCCTCGCCGGTCGCGCCGATAATATCGGTGACTAAGCCGACGGGATTGAAAAAGACGATCCTGTTAAAAAAGATATCGGCTACCACATAGCTTTTTGAGTCGTCTGATATGTAGATGTCAAAAGGACTGCCCATTATTTTTTTGCCGGGCGCTTCAACTTCAAAATCACCTGAGTACTTGAAATTATTTAACGAATACTTCCTGATTTTTCCGCTTAAATAATCACCGACTAAAAGGCGGTTATATTTTTTATCGTATTTGAGAGACGCGGGCGCCGTAATTAAATTTTCACGAGTGTTATCGACGCTTATAATTTTATTTACCTCGTAATGTTTAGCGTTCAGGTAATGCTCGCGGCTCAAATAACGGGAATCGTTATTAAAAACAACGAGATCGAAAGCCGCGGTTTTAATTACGCCGCAATTTAAAATCATAAAAGCCGCGGCGGCAGCGGCTAAAGCCGGACGAAGCCGGATAAATAAACTATACTTAGTTAAAGGTGATTTCATTTTCACTCAATTTATATAATTACGGTTGCGCTTCATTTTGTTCATTATATTAATTTAACTTTATATTTTATCATTAACGCAATAAAAAGTAAATTAATTTTTTTTAAAACATTTATTTTTCACTTCGTTGACAAGCCCGTTTTTATGATGTATAATTTATTAAAATTTAAAATTCGTAAACTCAAACCGTCCATTCAAAAATTATTTTAGAAACTAACGAAATTAAAGGGGGAAATTCTATGTCAAAACTTATCCGCAAGATATTCTCGGTTCTTATAGTAGTTTCTTT
>CAYTCW010000054.1:26417-27967 GCA_964436235.1 uncultured bacterium | reverse complement strand
ACAGCAAATGCCGGGAGGTAAAAATGATTAACTGGACTACTACTGAAGAGGTTTAAAAAACTCTGGACACTATCAAAAAAAAAGCCTTTACGGACCAGGTTTTTTTGAATTGTGCCTGAAAGACGCTAAAAAAGCGGTTAAAGAAGTTTCAGGAAAAGAAGTGCCGGATAATTTCAAACTCAAATTCATTGAAAATAAAATGGCATTCGACGATGTCGTCAAAAAAAATACGCTACGAAAGATATGCTTTCATTTTTCAGATTGCCGGAAGATGAAGCGCTTAAACTTTTCGGTAATTATAAATTAAAAGAAAAACATCCGCTGCCCGAATGGTCGGAAGTCCTGAAAGCTATAACCGACGCGTTGCGCTGAGTGAAAAACGATAAGAAGAATGCTTGAAAATAGCGTTATTCCTTATTTTACGATATCAACGGCTTCTAATAAGAGCAATTTTCCATCTGAAGATAAGGGCAAAGAAAAAGAGGTGATCTTTTTTGCGGATCCTTCTTATGAAGAGTTTGTAACGCGGCTTAATAATTTTGGTGAAAACGCCCTTGCGACGAGGATTTTTTATTTTACGCGGGTCAGAAAACAGGCCGGCCCGAATTAAAAAAACTCGGTTTGAATATAATTTCGTTGATAGCCGAACGAGCTGAAAAAAAGTATATATGATAACAGGCCCCCGCAGCTCCTGCAATCTATCTTTTTTCCAGGACCTTTCAGGTATGGATATCATTTTTTAATATTAAATTTTTGCGGATAAAATAGGCCCGGTGCTGACGCTGGAGTAAACCGGCGCATTTAAATCTTCTAACATAAATTGAACGCTGCCAAAAAAATAGAATTGACATTGTGTTACTAATAATATATAATAAAGATGTCAATTATTTTTTCGAAAAACCATCGTTATATACTAACTAAAAATTGCAGGAGGAACCAATGGTAAAAAGTTCGCTTAAAGTTCTGGTATGCTCGATTTTATTGTTATCAGCCTTTTCGTTCCACGCATTCGCTTCCACGCAGGCGCCATCCGCCGTACCCGAAGATAAAGTGTTATTCTTCGTAAACGAACCTGCCGAACTGTCTTTCGTCGATATGGAAAAGATCCTTTCCTACGTGGAAAATTATTACCGTACGATCGGTTTAGTCAACAGTAAAGACGTTGAAAAGTTTTTTCAGGCGCTCAGAAATCACGGCGCTCCCGGCGCGGGCAGCTCGAAAGCATTCGTTGCGCTCGTAATACAGGACGCCTCGCACCCGTCGAACACTTCCTATCTGCCATGCGGAGTTTTAGCGGTCCGCGGCACCTTCGATAAAGCGAAAGTAATCGATATCCTCAAACGCCACTATGTTGAACATACCGCTAAAACCGGCCATGAACAGCATTTTACCGAAACCCAAAGCGGCGCGGTTAACGTACACCGCTTCGCTCTTCCTGAAAAAGACCGCGAATTAACTATGATCAGCTTCGATAACTACTGCCTTTTTTCATCGGCTAAGATCGGCGATACGCGCCTGCTTAAAGAAACGGCTAAAGTGCTTCAGGATAA
>CAYTCW010000054.1:0-26317 GCA_964436235.1 uncultured bacterium | reverse complement strand
AGAGTGTCGGTAGTTTCAACCTTCGCAAACGAAGATATCGCGCGCAAAGTCAAAAAGAATATACTAAACCACTTAAACGACGCAATCAAAGGCGCCTCGCACCCCGAAGACAAACTCGGCCTGTCTAACGTTAAAATAATCGCCGACGGCAATAAATGCTCCATCGAAACCGAGCTTGGCACCGAAGAAGAGCAGCTGCAATGCTTCGCTTTAATATCATCTTACATAGCAAGATCTATAATAAGACAATAACGCTATACGCGATTAATGCCGGTATTTCACACCCGCGTGCAGGGCCGGTCTTTGACGCGCGGATGTGAATATAAGCTCTAACGGCGGCAAATACAAAGAATCGATTTTAAAATGAGATTTTATTTTGTAGATAAGGTTACCGAATTTAAAAAGGGCTCTTCGATTAGCGGAATTAAAAATATTTCGATGACCGAGCCCTTTTTTACTTTTCACTTTCAACGCTATCCGGTCATGCCCGGTGTTTTAATTATAGAATCGCTCGCTCAGCTCGCCGGACTTATGATAGAAATGTCCTTTGAAAAAGGCTGCTATAAAAAGGCGATTTTATCGATAATCGATAAAACGAAAATCAAATTCATGGCGCGTCCCGGCGATCAAATTATTATGAACGCCGTCCTCGACGATATATCGGATAACGGCGCTCTATGCTCGGTTAGCGCCTTAATCGATAAAAAACTTTTATGCCAGACGCGCCTTACCTTCGCTCTTATGGATGCTGGCGGACTCTATGATAAATATCTCGAAGACGAGAGGCTGGCGCTCATAAACACTCTGATGCGCGACTTTAACGACGGGAGCGGCGCGCAATGATCAAAACCCGCTTTGACGATTCAATAGACCTTCTTAAATTAATCCCGGCCGGATCTACTGTCGGCATAATTGCCTGCGCCGACTGCGCGGCTGCATTTAAAACATCCGACACCAGACGCATTAAACAAATAAGCGATTTGTTAAAAGACCGTAACGATATTTTATTTAAATTATCGGTTGGCGCGCCCTGCGACCAGAGAGTGTTTGGCCGGCTCGCTCCGGGAGCGCCCGGTTTCGCGGAGGCTGGCTGCTATATAGTCTTAGCGTGCGAGGCCGGCCTGCGCTCGGTTTCCGGCTATATAGCCGAAATAAAAAAAGAACGCGGCGAAAGCGAATTTAAAATTATATCTCCCGTCAGAACGCTTTCATGCGTAGCGGTCGATTCACGCGGATTCGATTACAACGCCTGCATCTTCTGCGACGAATGCCGCTGTGAAAGTAAAGACGGCGGCCCCTGCCCCGTCGCGAACTGCCCGCTGCATAAAACCGACGGCCCCTGCCAGGATAGGACCGGCGATATTTGCACTCACGGCGGCATCGAAGGGAGAAAGTGCTCATGGCTTTAACAGATACAACCGGCGGCAGCGCATATCCGGCGCCTTTTTGCTCCCCGGCGCTTCTTATGAAAACTCCCCTTAAATTAATGGATATCGGATTCGCGGCGAACGCGGTTCGCACCGGCGGCTTTAAGACCGTTTTACTTTACGAAGAATTCAGCCTTAATGTCTTTTTAACCCGCTGCGCCTTAGATAAAGAGTTGAAAATTCCTCTAGAATACGGATTGTGCTTGAACCTGCGCGATAAAAACGCCGCGGCGGCCGCTTCCGATATAATAAGCGCACTGGAAATGAACTTTAAATATTTATTTTTAAAAGAACCATCTTATAACCCCGCAGTTAAACCCGTCTGCCACATTGCGAGTTTCGATTTTATAGCAGAAATTAAAAACAAATACGCCTCAAAATTTAAAATTATAGTCCAGAATTGCTTTTTGCATAAAAATGATGAAAAATTACTGACTAAACAATTAAATGCCGGAGCCGATTTCATAGCGGCCCATAATAAAAACCTCAGCGTCGATATTTTAAATAAATATCAGGGTAAACTAATATTATTGAATCGATTGGAAGAAGGCGCCATGGAAAAACTTCCGGCAGATTCCGATAAACATTTACCCTTTATTTATGAAAAGGTTTGATTTAATTGAACGACGGCATTAATGATTTTTTTACACGCGAAGCCGGAAAACGCCTCATATTATCCGGCGCGGCAGCCGCGGCCCGAGGCGCTTACGAAGCCGGAGCGGGACTTATACTAACTTATCCGGGCTCGCCCGTCGTCGAAACTTTCGACATATTAGCCTCGCCCGAAAGCCCTCTTAAAGACCGCTGCAGCATAGTCATAAATGAGCACGCCGCCTATCATCAGGCGCTCGGCTATTGCTTAACGGGCGGCCGCAGTTTCATAATAATGAAACATGTAGGCGTAAACGTATGCGCCGATCCCATGCATTATTCGGCCTATACCGGCGTAAACGGCGGCGTGGTTATATTAGTCGGCTCCGATCCCGGCGCTAACTGTTCAACCGGTGAGTTCGATATCCGTTTTTATTCACTGCATACGCATATACCAATATTCGAACCGCGCGATTTCAATGAAACGGTCGTTATCACAAAAAAAGCCTTCGATTTTTCAGAACGCTATAAACTGCCGGTGATGGTGGTGTTACCTTCGGCGTTCTGCTACGGAGTCGGTTCGGCCATATCAGGGGAGACTCTCGATATTAAAAGCGGCGGCGAATTCATCAACTCGCGCGATTATACGAATGTCGGCGCGCTCGCCGTAAAACGACACGAATTACTTACCGATAAAATCGAGCGAATGCGTATGGATAAACGATTCGGCGTGAACGGAGGCAAAGACGATAACGATAAAAGCATTAACGATGGCGCTTTGAACGGCCGCTTCGTTTTCAATAAAGGCTCGCTGATAATTACTTCCGGCATATATTATAATTTCGTCAGAGAGGCGCTGCACGAGCTTAAAATCGATAATTTAAATTCAATTTATTCGCCCGCGCTTACCTATCCTTTAAACACGCCTGAATTATTAAAGGTTTTCAATTCGCATAAATTTGAAAAGATAATTTTCGCCGAAGACCTCGAAGGCTTTTTAGAAATGCAGATCTCTTCTTTTATGGCGCATAATAAAATAAATGCCGATATTTTCGGCAAAAATAAATTCAGCGGCTTCGGCGAGCTTAAATATCCCGTATTGAAAAAAATACTTCGCGAATTATTATGCAGCGGCGAAACCGAAAGCAAAGATGAAGTTAAAGATAATAAAGATTGTTATTTACAACCGCTCCCGCGCGAGGGGACTTTCTGCCCCGGCTGCCCGCACCGCGCTTTTTTTTACGCATTAAATAAATTTATATCCGGATACGACGTAATCGGCGGCGATATCGGCTGCAGCTCGCTTCCACCGCATTTTTCATCATGGCTCACCTGCATGAATTCCGGAACTTCAATCGCATCCGGCGTCAGCCTTTCGATCGCATCAGGCCGCGGCGATAAATCGGGCCCTAAAAAACAGAGAGTGGTCTCGCTTATAGGCGATTCTACCTTCTTCCACAGCGGAATGCAGACTATAATGCAATGCGCGGCTTCCAACTCCGATCAAATTTGTTTTATACTCGATAACGGCTGGACGGCTATGACCGGCCATCAGCCCACTTTTACGACTAAGCCGTTAGAGGGCTCCAAAAATGCCTGTGAAAGAATATCGATTAAAAAAATACTCGAGGCCTTCGGCGTGAAGCGCATATTTGAAATAGATCCGTACCGCATGGATAAATTCAAGGCCTTATTAAATGAATTATTGAATGCGAATGCCGGCGCCAAAGATTTCACCGCCGTTATAGTAAGACGCGAATGCCGTATGATGGCTAAAAAACGCGGAGCCGCCAAAAACATCAGCGATAAAGCGGGCAAATTATTTAAAACGGTTAACTATCAGATAATTAAAGAACGCTGCGCTCAATGCAATGAATGTTATTCGGTATTGAGCTGCCCCGCCATATTTAAAGACGACGGCGAAGAATTATATATAGATCATGATATCTGCGATGGCTGCGGCACCTGTTATCAAATATGCCCCAACGGAGCAATCGCTAAAAGCGAGGTCGTATATGGCGGCTAAAAATATTATTATAACCGGTATGGGCGGCCAGGGCGTCTTATATTTAAGCTCGATAATGCGCCATGCGCTTTTAAAAAAATACGGCGCCATAACCGGTTACGACAACCGCGGCGGAGCGCAGCGCCTCGGCCACGTAGCTTCGATAATACGCTTCGACGAAGGTTTTAACGACGAAGCAGACGGCTGCATCAACGGCGTCACCGGCGCGGCGGATGCGGACATAAACGATCCTCGAAATACCGCGCCGCAAAGCGTTTCAACTTTTACGCGCGCACTTGATTTCGACGACGGCGCCTGCGATTACGCTCTTTCGCTCGAAGCCTCGGAGCTTTTAAAATTTAACGATAAATTAAGCGGCAGAAGCCTTATAATCACAGACGAATTCATAATGGCGCCCACTAATATAAGGCGCGCCGACGCGGCGTATTTTAAATTCAGCGAATTAAAACGCCACTTTACGCAAATCACCGAAAAATTCATCCACGGGGACTTTCGCGGCGAAGCTAAAAAAATATCCGGCGCTGCTCAGGCCGCTAATCTTCTGCTGCTCGGCCGATTCATCACAAAGTCGGAAGGCGCTCTCGAATTGAAAGATATCAAAGAATTCTGCGGCTCTAAAGATTTCGAGTTAGTGTCGCGCGGCGCGCAAATGGAGAGTGATTAATATGCTCATATACGGGCTTATGAAATATATCGAAAAAATACCGGCACGCTACGATAAAATGATGAATATCCTTACATTCGGCGGCCACAGACGCTCGCAAAAACTTATTTTATCCGGGGTAAGGCCCGGATCAAAAGTGCTCGATATCGGCTGCGGCAGCGGAACTCTGGCCGTAGAATGCGCGCACGCGGGCGCCGACGTCACGGCCGTCGATTCTTCGCCGCAAATGCTTTCGCTGCTTAAAAGCAAGATTAAAAACACTCTCTTAGAAAATAAAATCAAAATAATAGAGTGCGGCTCGGCTTCAACCGGCGTAGTTTTAAAAGAAGAAAAATTCGATCTTATAATAATGTCGATGATGCTCGGCGAGCTTTCAGCCGTAGTGCGTAAAAAAACGATTCAAACCGCGGCGGAGCTTCTTGCGCCTGAAGGAGCAATAGTTATCTGCGACGAATTATGGCCCCGTAATTTCATATTGAGCGCAGTCTATCATTTTTTGTTCTGGATTTTTTTTATACCCAATTTTATATTGACAAGAACTTTGATCATGCCGGTAAAAGGTCTTTTAGAAGACCTGGATTCGGCAGGCTTAAAAATTGAAAAAAAGCGGAACTTATTCTGCGGAATTATTTCGATATTAAATATTAAGAAGTCATGATATGAACATTTTAAAAAACACCGTCGATTTTATTATTAACTGCCGATGCGTACTGCTGCGTTATAATCCGATACGCCATGAATGCGGACTTTTAACGATCGGAAATCCGTCGCCCGATTCGCCGGTCTTCGTTTCCGGCAATTATTTTCACAGCGTTAAAAGGATTATTAAAGCGCTTAACGGAATCGACTGCTATCTGCTGGTGGCGGATTCGGCAGGAATTAATATATGGTGCGCTTCGGGCGTGTGCGATTTCAACGAGCATAAAATAGCCGACGCGGTTAACGCCGCGGGGCTTGACGCAAAAGTTAATCACAGAAAACTTATATTGCCGCAGCTTTCAGCGGCCGGCGTCAATTTGAGCGCGCTGGAAAAAGAATGCGGATTTAGCGGAGTATTCGGGCCCGCCGATTTTAACGATATTAAAAATTACGTAAATAAAGGATATTGCGCCGATAAAGATATGCGCGCCGTCCGTTTCAGCTTTGCCGACCGCTTCTATAACGCTTTTGGAATGCACGCCGTTTTTCTTCTGCCGGTAATTGTTCTCAAACTTATACTTCCTAAAAAATACAGTCGCGAAATACATTTTTTGCTTATAATGAATTTTATAAATATTTTCGGCAATTTTATGCTTTACGAAAAACTGCCCTTTAAATATCCGGCAAATAACTCTCTTTTAATAGGCGCCGTTATTCAGGCAGCGATTTTTTCATACTCGCTGTTTAGATATTTTTTTATGACGCCGTTAAAATTTACTTTATTCCTGTTTTACTGCGCTTCCGCTTTTATAATCAATTTTTTAGTTTCAATCGATATGCTCGGCTCCACGCCGTTTTATAAAACTACGATAGCGCACTGGCTGAAAACTTTTAATAATAAAAGCCTCTTTCAACCGTTAATTTTACCCGAAGCCTGCTGCGAATGCCTCCGCTGCACGCAGGTATGCCCTAAAAACCTCTTTAGCGAAGCAGACGGGCGAATCGTTATAGATTACCGTCGCGAATGCTGCGAATGCCTCGCCTGCGTCAAGCAATGCCCTTCGCGCGCGATCATTAATAAAAACGGCGCATCGTTTAAAGACGATATTAAGAGTATAGAAAATATCGAAGAAATAATGAAGTAGTGAAATAGTGAAAGGCGATAATGAATAATAGCGATTATATTATTAAAAACGGACAATATTTAATATCTAAAATTAACGGCCGCTGTTATATATTTCTATCTGAGTTTTCGCGCCTTCTTGCTATCGATGAAAATAAATGCTTAAAACAATCCGCCGGAAAATATATCCTCACCGATGATTTTTCGGCCGCGTTGAATATGCTCGCCGATAGCGGCGGCCCGGGAGCCGGATTGGCGTCTAATAAAACATTGTTAGCCGATTATTACGCCGGCCGCCGGCATGTAATTTCAGCGCTGAATCTCGATCTTACCGCCCGATGCAACCTTTCCTGCGTGTATTGCTACGCTAAAGGCGGCGATTACTCGACGCAGAGCGGCTCGATGGATTTCGAAACTATCCGCAGCGCTCTAAAAGACGCGCTCGAAGCCGGAACGCTCGAAACTAACCAAAATTTCAGGTTTGAATTTTTCGGCGGCGAACCTTTGTTTAATACGGACGCCATCAAAGATACGCTCGCCCTTGAAAAAAGCGGATATCTGAGACCGTCTTGCGGCGTTTCTCAAACCGGCCGCATTATCAACAGAATATCTACCAATATGACGCTTTATAATGACGCCATACGCGAACTGCTCGCGGATGGAAATTTTATAATATCGGTATCCATAGACGGCGCCGCCGCCACGCAGAACGCCCAGCGGCCCTACAAAAACGGCCGCGGTTCATACGCCGATATTATTAAAAATATCACCGAAATAAAAAAAGCGGCTCCGGGCCTTATAACGGTAGCGCGTATGACGATTTACGGCAATCCGGCGGGTTTCTTAGAAGAATTAAAAGAACTCGCCGCGCTTAATATCTTCGATTACTGCTCGATCTATTGCGCCGCAGTCGAAGACTGCGCGGCATCGGAAGTAAAAATAAACGAAGATTTTAAAAAATCTTATAAATCCATGGCCGCCCAATACGCTTCGCTTATATCACAAAAAGATAATATCTTTAAAGGCTGTCTTGAATTAAACCGTTATATCCGATATCTGCTCGACGGAAACCTCACGGCAAACCACTGCCGCGCCGGAATCGGATACTTCACCCTCGCCGCCGACGGCTCCGTATATCCCTGCCACCGCCTTATCGGCAAAGACGAATTTAAGATCGAAGGCGGCCTTAAAAATATATCGGCCGGCGCTAAAGAATGGAGCGTCAGCGTAGATGAACGGACCGGCTGTAAAGACTGCGCAATAAGATATTTATGCGGTGGCGGATGCAAGCAGGAAGCCCTTATCAGCGGCGGCAGCCTTTTATCGATTAATTCAAAAATATGCGAATTCGCCGACCTGCTTTTTAATTCCGCCGTTATAGCCATCGATTCGATTATTGAATCCAGAACAATCGCCGATAGTCCCGGCGCTTATATACCTTCTGACGCGCAATTAACCGATTTATTCGTATTATGCGGCAGACCGACGGTTAAAAGCGGCCAGGACCGCAATAAACTATTACTTGATTCACTTAAAGAATATATAGTTAAATCGACTTTAACCGTTATTATACTTTTATTTTTCATATTATTTTCTACAACCGTTTTTCCGGCGCCGGCCGCCGCCTGTCCCGACTCAAACGAGCCGTGGCATGAATTAAACCTTGAATCTAAAAGCGTCACATATTTAGAGTCCGGCTATTTTGCTTCGTACGGCGAAGCGGACGGCTTAGCCGCCCGAAGCATCAAATGCCTCGCCTACAGTCCTAAAAGTAAATTACTTTTTCTCGGCTCGAAAGAAAACGGCGTTATAATATTCGACGGCAAAAACTTCTCGCCTTTAATTACAAATCCGCCTCTGCCTTCGCCGAATATATTATCGATTTGTTATTCTTCCGCCGACGACAGGCTTATTGTCGGAACCAACGCCGGAGCCGCTATTATTTCGGCGCCAGCCGCCGGCACATCCTTGAAAGCGGATATATTCACTTTAAAAAACAGCGATATCCAAAGCGACATAATATACAGTCTCGCCTCGGCGGGCGGAACCGTTTATGCAGGCACCGACCGCGGATTTTTCACGATCGCCTCCTCGAGCGTCCGAAAAATAGTAAGAAAAACCTCTTCAGGAATGGATCTTGGAAAGATTAACTCCATATTCGTAAATGAATCGGGCGTTGTTTATTTAGCTACTGATTTTATGATCTTAAAAACTTCAGACTGCGAAAAATTCGATCCGGACGATTTTTCCGGCCGGAATAAAATTAACGGCGCCACTAAAATAGCCGGCATTAATTACCAGCCGTCCGGCGGCGCGGAAACTCGCGAAATTAAAATCGATTCCGGCGTAGCTTTTTCCACTTCGGCCGGCTTCTTCATTTCCAACGGCACCGGAAATTTAACGGCATTCGGTGTTAATGAAGGACTTTCAGAAAACTGGGTAACCTGCTTCGCGCGCGACAATTTATCTCAGCAGCTCAATAAAGCGCAGATAACTATCGATAAAAAAATCAACGGCGCCGACAAAACCTCCGGCGACGGACCGGGCGAAACGGTTGACTCGGATTTGCTCGCAAAACAATTAGCACGCTTCGAATCGCCATATACTCACATCATTAACCAGGACGGAAATATTACTTTAAAAACACATGAATTGCTTAAACTTTTAAGCGACCCGGAATTCGCCGCGCTCAACGATAAAAACTCTTTTTTTCCTCAACAGGCCGTTATTCCCGCGCCCGCCAACCCGGCCTTCGAAGCTCTTAAAAGCGGCCTGTGGATCGGCACGAACAACTCCGGCCTCGCCGTATATAACGGAAGCGAATTTATAACTTTCAACAAAGACAACTCGCCGCTTACCTCCAATAAAATCTGTGATATATTATGCGGACAGGATTTCGTATATATAGCCACCGACGGCGGCGGCCTCTTAAAATACGGACAATTCGATCTTCCGGCCCCCGGCGCGGATATCGAAAAAATACTCGATGGAAATCATAACTTTATAAAAGCCGTCGGCGGCGATATCTTTATAGGCGGCCAAAAAGGCCTTTACCGTTATAATTTAATCGATTCAACCAGCGAAGTAATGCCCGAAAGGCCGGAATTAAAAAGTATAAACGCGCTGTGCTCCGACGACAAAGGCGCATTGTACTTAGCTTCCGCAAACGCGGGAGCGGTTAAGCTCGAAGGCGCTTATAAAGACCTTAAAACAAATAAATACCGGTTTCGCTCGGTTACAAGCATATCAAAAAAAGATGGAACGCCTTCATCTTCATGCGCCAGCATTCATTTTATCGAAAATAAGGGAGTGATAGCCGGTTTTTCGGAACTTTCAACTAAAGTATCCGAAAAATGCGCCATAATATCTGCCGGCGGGCAGATCACCCGATTCGCGCCGCTTTCTGACACGACGCCTGAAAACTACGATTTAACTCAGCCTTCGCAGGCTTCACCTTCGGCTTTCTTAAATATCGACGATGCGATAATAACCGGCCTCGGCGAAGGCGGTTCCAACGCGCTCGTATATTTTTCGGGCGCCGCCTGGCAGTACATGACCACTCCGCTTTCATGCGTTTTCTCGCGCGTTAATTCGATAAACCGCGGCCGCGGCGGCGAAATTTATATCGCCGGCGATTCGGGCGTGGCGCTCTTTACCGGCGGGCAATGGAAAAGAATCGATATCAGCGGAGGAGTTACAGTTAACGACAGCGTATGCGCCATGCGCGACACTCTTTCAGACGGCCTCTGGATACTCAGAAAATACGGATTGAACGAAAAAACGCCGGGTAAATGCGTTCTTACCTACGGCTCACGCAATATTTCATACTCTAAAGTTCTCGACGGCAGCGGAGTTTCATTCACGCAACTCGATCCTTATATATTCGCTTTAACTACAAAAGGAGTTTATAAAATTAAAAAACAATAAGATAATTTTAAAAAGAAAAAAAAGAAAAGAAAAGAGGAATTTAATGAAACCTTTCATTTTAGGAATAGCAGGCGGTTCCGGCTCCGGAAAAACCACGGTAACGCGCAAAATAGTCTCCGCGCTCGACTCCGAATCCATTATACTTCTCGATCATGATTCATATTACAAGGACCAATCGGCTCTCAGTTATGAAAAGCGAGTCGGCGTCAACTACGACCATCCGGACGCTTTAGATAACGATCTATTGCTTCAGCATTTAAAACAGCTCCGCGAATACAAGCCGATAGAAAAACCCGTATATAATTTCGTTTCCTACACGCGCTCCGAACAGACTTTATTGATCGAGCCGAAAGATATAATAATTCTCGAAGGCTTTCTTATATTCACCGATCCGCGCATCCGCCAGATGTGCAATATTAAAATATACGTAGATACCGACGACGATATAAGAATAATAAGACGCATAGAACGCGATCTTAAAGAGCGCGGCCGCTCGCTCGAATCGATCATATCGCAATATTTTGCGACGGTAAAGCCCATGCACCACCAGTTCGTCGAACCGTCCAAAAGATTCGCCGACATAATAATCCCTTACGGCGGCCATAATCAGATAGCTATAGATATGGTTCTAACGCAGATCAAATCTAAATTAAACGATAATTAAGGAAGAAGAAAAGAAACGCTATACGCTCGGTTGGGGCCTGCAGAGAGCTATGATCGATTTTATTTTCGGTTCGAGCTTTTCGGGCAGGTCCGGCGAGTTGACTATCAATTTATTTTTATCATCGATTTTAAATAATATAAGCGCATCTTCACCGTAAGTTTTTTTAAAAACTTCCGCGCTGAATTCGGCGTCGATCTTTATGTTATTTATTTTAGCGCCGCCGTTAAAAGCCGCCTCCAGATCGTCGTAAGAAAAATTATTCCGAAACAGCGTTCTGCCCGTAAGCCTCTGCGGCAGGGACGAAAATATCTTAGAAGATATCTGGTAAAGCTCGTGCCTTTCAAAATGCTCGCAAAATCTTACAATCGAAAGCGAATTCACCTTGTCGTTAGAAGTCATTGCAAGAACTTTACCGTAGGCGTTCACGTCGATTTCGTCAATTACATTATCGGCTAATATGCTCGTAGTATAAGCCGTAAGCCCCTCAGCTACGGCAAGATCCACATGCCGCACATTGTTATCTATAAGCATCGACTGAAACCCGGCTTCTTTGAGAGCCTGCGCCATTTTAAGGGCCGGCGGCTGAGCGCCGATTATTATTACCGACTGCGGATTGGTACTAGACAGCTTCAACCTGTTTGCCAGCCACGGAGAAACTATGCTATAGAATAAAACCGTCGCTATTATTACCATAAAAGTAAGAGGCACAAGGGCTTCGGCATTCTTATGGCCCGCCTTTGCCAGATTAAGCGCGAATACGGATGAAACCGAAGCCGCTATAATACCGCGCGGCGCCATAAATGAAATAAAAATCTTCTCGTAAAAATTAAGGTCTGATTTAATAGATGAAATAAAAACGCAGGCAGGCCTTATTACAAAAATTAAAATAACTATGAAAAGAAGAGACGAACTGTTTAAATTATCGAAATCACTTATTTTAAGACGAGCCGAAAGAAGAATAAATAATATCGAAATTAAAAGCACTCTAAGATTTTCTTTGAATATAAGTATATTTTTAACGTCAACCCTTCTTTGATTGGCCAAGGCTATTCCCATAATTGTTATAGCCAGAAGCCCGGATTCTTCTTTTATGAGGTTCGATGCGGTAAAAACCGTCGAAACTAAAGCTAATGTAAAGGGATTCTGAAGATATTCCGGCACTAAATAATTTCGCAGCAGCTGATAAAAAACTCCGGCACCCGCAAGCCCTGTCAAAGTGCCTGTAACAAGAATTATCATGAAATTATACAGCACGGAATAGTGCGCACTGTGAAACTCGCCGGTAATAGTGGCCTGATAAACTAAGACCGCTAAAATGGCTCCTATGGGATCTATTACGATACCTTCCCACTTTAAAACCGCTGATATTTTACCTATCGGCTTTATATGCCTTAGTAACGGCATAATAACCGTGGGGCCGGTCACCGTTAGAATCGAGCCGAAAAGAAGAGACATGCGAAGATCGAGTTTAAGTACATAATAAGCCGCCGCGGCCGAAAGCACGAGCGTCACGAGTGCGCCTATGGTCACTAAATTACGCACGACCTTTCTTGTCGTAGCCACTTCAGAAAATTTTAGACTCAACGCGCCTTCAAATAAAATAAAAGCGACCGAAAGCGAGATGATAGGTATGAAAGTTTTACCGAATAAAGCGTCAGGATTTATAAAGTTACCGATAGGCCCCGCCAGAAAGCCGAAAAATAAAAGAAAGGCGATAGAGGGAAAATGGTAACGCCAGGCGATCCACTGCGCCAGAGCGCCGAGGAATAAAATAAGAGTTAAATTAAGCGTCAGGTGCTCATTAACCATAAGATGCATCTTATAAGACGCATAGTTGAAGTTAGCCAGTATTAAATTGTATGCATGTTCGATCTGATCCAATTAAATCACCTTCATTTTTTTTCTAATATAACATATTTTTATTTCCAATAAAAGTTATTTTATTTTTATTTTTGTTTTTTTGTTTAGACAAAATTCATATATAGTTATTACTTCAATTTTATTTTGACATATCATTAATGGTGTGGTAGAATACATTAATTGAATAAATTATAAAAGAAATGGAAAAATTATTATGTTAAAGCGCTTAAATAAACTTTGCCTTATTATATACGCTGCCTTATTTTTTTTAATCTTACATTCAGCCGGCGCGCCGCAAAATTTTACGGCTTCGGCTTTAGAGAAACGCCCTGCCGTTTCATATATTTCAGTAGCCGAAATTTCGCCGGTTTCATCAGCCGGCCAGATAAGGCCGGAAACCGTTTTTAAGGTTCGTTTCGACGCCGATTTAGATCCGAGCACGGTCAATGACCGTTATATATGGCTCACGCTTAATAACAAGCCCGTTAAGACCGTTTTAAAATATTTAAAAAACTCGTGCACCGTAATTATTAAACCGGCTGAAAAACTCAGATACGATAAAATTTACAGCCTGATATTTAAAACCGGGCTGCGCGGCGCCGAAGGCGAGCGTTTCAAAAGCGCCATAATGTACCAATATTCTACGGTAGCAGATCCGGGGCGCGGCGCAATAAAAATTATATCGCAATACCCTCTCGCGGGCGCCGAGATATATGATCCAAAGCCTTTGATATTCGTTCAATTCGACCGGCCGCTGTTTTTCGCCGCGTCTGAAAATTTAAATGATTTAAACGATTACCTTACTTTATTCGATGAAAGCGGCGCACTGCCCTCAAAAGTCCGTTACAACAGAATATTAAAAAGGCTCGAGCTTCTTCCCGCTATCGACTTGAAAAACGGCGGGGCATACAGCGTCGCCGTAAGCAGAAAGGCGCGCGGGGCCAATAATAAAGGGTTATTCGAAACTTTCGTATGGCAGTTCAAAGCCTTCAGACCGGTGTTTTACATTATAGACTCATATCCATCGAAACATAAAAGCATTATTAACTCATACGACAGAATTTTACTTACTTTTTCCGAGCCGCTCGATATAAAAACCGACTACGAAGAATTCGTCAAGATTACCGATTCTAAAGGGGCGTCAATAAACGGCAAATATACGGTTTACAGCGTAAGAAGCCTTATATTCGCTCCCGACTTCGCTTTTTATCCCGGCTCCTACCAGCTTAAAGTATCCAGCGGACTGAAATCGTATAACGCCAACCGCTTGAACGAAAATACTGTAATCAATTTCAGCGTCGCTACAGACGATTATAACATCGGTGAAAAAATACGTGAAAATTAAATCGATTAAAACATATAAAAAGCCTATATTATCGTCTATAAGTCTCGCCTTCCTGTTTTCGGCCGTCATTTTTTTTGCCGCCAGTCTGAGCGGGACAGCCTTTGCTCAGCAGCTCAATCAATACTTCGAGCATAAGTTAAATAACTTCGTTTTTTCCAACCCTGTTTTCATCGCCGATAAATCCGAAACAACTTTCATATCAGCCGCAGCGGGCGCCATAAACGCTTTTACGCCGGGAAACGAAAAGGCCGTCTGGCATTATAAAATAAAAACCGGAATTAAACTCAAAAAAATTTATACTTCCTTCGACCGCCTGAAAGTCCTTCTCCACTACGAAGACAACTCATTTGATATCATTAATCCCGCAGACGGCGCGCTTATCTTTTCAGATTCGTCTCAGGCGGCCCAAAGTACGCTTATCAGTCCGGCGCCCGCAGGTTTTATAATCGTAAAAAAAAATGAAATCTATGAAGCCGGCGGCGACGGCAAGTTCGAAAAATTCAATATAAGCCTCTCATCGAAAATAATAGAACTCGACTCCGTTATAAGCCGCAGCGGAAGATTTTACTTTTGCGTTTTAAGCGCCGGCGGATTCGAAATTTATACAACCGATTCATTCGCTAACGCTGAAAAAATATCGGAAGCGAAATTAAACGCTGCGCCGGCATCTAAAATTCTACTGTATTATAACCTGTCGGCCGGCGCCGAAAACCCGGAACCGGTCGAAACCTTAAAACTTGCCATAGGAAACGAAAACGGCGTAAAAATATACGGATGCGGCCGGCCCGAAGCCTCATATATAAACGAAATAAAGACAAATGCCCCCGTTTCCGGGCTCTGCGGCTCTAACGGCCCCGCGAACGGCGCATCTACAATAATCGCTAAATGCGAAAGTAAGCATATCGGCTTCGAAGACCTTAATTTCAACGAAATTTTCAAACTCGAAACAAAAGCCAGAAGCGCCTTTCCATCAGCGGTTATCAGCTTCGACGGCCTCGGTCCACTTTTTTTATACTACCCTTCTAATGAATCCATAGCTTTATTCGATATAACGGCTAAAAAACAGGCCGCCGAATTCAAATTCGAGCAAAAACCCTCACCTGCTTCAATCAGCGGGCTTTATTCAAAAAGCTCGAATTCGGCCTTTTTTTTAATTCCGCTTACAAATTCCGTCCTCTGCATTCAAATTCCCGGTATCGAAGCCCCGGATAACTTTTATTTTTCTTCCGACGACGGCTTCGCTTCGCCTTACGAAAAAAAAGCGGGCGCATCGGTATTATCCGCGCCAGAGATTTTAAAAAATATCGACGCACAAAAAATCATCGACTTATATAACCTCTATAAAAACGAAACGCACATAGCGCTCGGCGTTTTATTGTTTCTGCTTACAGCGGCCGTCTTTATACGCAAACGCCGCCGCGCGAAAGGTAAAAACGGCGGAATAAATGGCGGATTGTCAGGCGAAGCACAGATCGCGCGCATACAGGAAATGCTCGCTGGCACGCCTGAAAACGTTGAATTGATACTAAACCTGATACAGCTTTTTAAAAACGCCGAAAAATACGAACAGGCCGCTGAATACTATAAAACTCTTATAAAACTAAGGCCCTACGAAGAGCAATATTACGAACAGCTTTTAGATCTTAAACAGGGCTATTTTCAATTCGTTAACGAACTTGTAGGCGTATATAAAAAGAAAGCATTAATTAAATCCGCCATACCGGCCTTTGAAAGCCGCCGCACCTCGCTTTCGGCGAATGATAATTACGCTAAAGACGCAAATTACCTTTTCGTAATTAAAATACTCGCCCGCCTCTATAACGAAGAAAAGCCATACGCCGGCGAAAGCCAGTCGCAATCATGCGCCGAAAGTTCAAAAAAAGCCGCCGCGCTGCTCGAAGAAATAATAGCTATCGAAGCTAACGCCATAGACGAACTTATTTTACTCGCCGATCAATACTTAAAGATCGAAGAGTATGAAAAAGCCGCGGGCGTATTGAAAAAATTGATCGAAATAGACCGTTCCGGCAATCTTACCAATCATTATTACAACCTGTTCGTAATATATAACAGGCTCTCACAAACCGAAGAAGCCGCCGAAATTTTCAGGACCGTCATCGAGGTTAAAAACAGCGCGCTCGAAACCCTTCTTCCTCTAGCCGCGCAATATTTTAACGATAGTTTTAAAGCCGGCAACAAAAAGAACATACTCCTTTACGGCGACTGCTTAATAAGCGCTTACAACAAGCAGAAAAACGTTAACGCGGCGCTATCGGCCATCGATAAAATCCTTTCCGTTTACCCCCAGCAGAAAGCTATCATAAAAAGAAAAGCCTTTCTGATGCTCGAAAACGATATCCAGGAAGGAATCGTTGATATCTTCAAACATCTGTGCGAGCTTTTCTGCGACGATACCCGCATTAAGTATGAGTACTGCCGTCTGCTGTTTACGAATCAAAAATACGAAGAAAGCATGGCCATAATTTTCGACTCGCTTAAAAAGAAAGAAAACGAAGATAAATATATAGAACTTTTTTCTTCCATAGCCTCGATTCTCATCAAAGAAAAAAAATATCAGCGCGTAATCGATTTAGCTCCGGCCGCCTATAAGTTAAGCCAGTCGAATAAATGCTTGAAATGCCTCGCTGAAGCCTATCTCAAAAGCGGCGACATCGACCGAGCGCACGAATTGTACGCTAAGGTGTCGCAGTTAGATCAGGGCGACGCCGAAGCGCAAAAACGCCAGAAATATATTAAAACCCTTATCGACGAGCGCGGCATAATCGAAATGAAATCTTCCGCTGAACAGGATATCGAACTTATCATCGACGGCGAATCCTTATCGGTTAAAAGAAGCGCCATAGACGCCGAAAGCCGCGTTCAGGTGAGCCCCGTTGAAATACAGGCGGCCGAGGCCAAACTATATTACGAAAAAAACGATTATAAAAAAGCGATACCCATGTTCCAGCAGCTTATAAAAACACTTCCCGCGGGCAAACGCTCGCTGCTTTTAAGCATTTATTTGATGGACTGCTTCCTTAAAGAAAATATGGGCGCGGCCGCCGAAAAAATATATAATTCGATAGAATTGAAAAACTTTAATTTATCGGCGGGTGAAGAGCTCGCATTCAGATATAAATCCGGCGGCATTTTTTTCGACAATGGAAATCTCGAAAAGGCCGAAACCATATTCTCTGAAATTGCCGCCATCGATATGGGTTATAAAAACACGGCGGATATAATATCTTCCATAAAAGAAAAAATAGCGGCCAGACGCGCCGAAGAAGCCCGAAGGACGGCCGCCGCATCATCAGCCGCCGCAGACGATTCCGACCGCACCATGATCGCAAGCGTCGCTAACGAAACCGATTATATCGACAAGCGCTACAAAGTGATCGGCCAGATCGGAAAAGGCGGTATGGGAATCGTTTATCGCGCAAAAGACACGCAGACCGATTCCGAAGTAGCCATTAAAATACCCATACTCACATTCAAAGACGACCGCGGATTCATGGAACGCTTCGAACGCGAAGCCGACGTTTCGAGCCGCCTTAAACACCCGAATATATTAAATATCTTCGACGTTATAAAAGGCGAGCTGCCTTATATGACCATGGAATTACTTACAGGACGCAGCCTTAAAGAAATCCTGAAGGAAAAAAAATCATTTTCGCCCGTTGAAATGCGCGATATCGCAGTTCAGTGCTGCGACGCGCTCGCTTACACTCACGGGCTCAATATAATCCACCGCGACATAAAGCCCGAAAATATAATGATAGTCGAAAACAATAAAGTTAAAATAATGGATTTCGGCCTCGCTAAAGCCCTCGACGAATCCAGCGTCACCAAGGCAGGCACCATATTGGGCACTTTCGCTTATATATCGCCGGAACAATGTCTGGGTGAACAGATAGACGCAAGAGCGGACCTTTATTCCCTCGGCATAATGTTATATGAAATGCTTACCGGCGAAAAACCTTTTACATCGGGGGATTACGTACATCAGCACTTAAAAGTCAAGCCGCAGGCGCCGACGAAGAAAAACCCGCTTATTCCCTATCCGGTAGAAACGATAGTTTTAAAATGCATCGAAAAAAAGCCGCAGGATAGATACGCCACGGCGGACGAACTAAAAGACGCCCTGCTTAAAATAGTTTAAATAACCCGGGAGTTTAAAATGAAAAACATCAAAAAAAGACTCGGCGACATGCTGGTCGAAAAAAATATCATAACCGAAGAAAAACTCGCCGAAGCGCTCAAGCAGCAGAAGTTAAGAAAACAAAGGTTAGGAAAGGTTCTTGTCGATCTTAATTTCGTCACTGAAAAAGCGATACTCAAAGTTATCTCCGAACAGCTCGGCATTCCGATCATGGACATATCCACGAGCGTTATCGAAGAAGACGTAGCCAACCTTATAGACCCGGATTTCGCCCGCGACAAACTCATCGTGCCGCTGATGCTCGACGGAAATAAATTGATAGTCGGAATGGCCGACCCGCTCGACGTTTTTTCGATAGAAAAACTCGAAAATTCATTGAGCATGCCCATCGACGTAGTAATTTGCCCCGAAATGCAGATAACTAACGCCATCACCTCGCTATATGGAGCCATAAACCCTATGGTGTCTGCTTTAGTTTCAGAGGCCGAGCTGCAGTCCGAACAGGAACAGCTCGACAGAATGGACGCAGAAGTTATCGAACTCACCGGACGCGGCGAAGAAAACGACCCGGTAGTAAAGTTAGTTTCCGAAGTTATAAAAGAAGCAGCAGCCAAGCGCGCTTCCGATATCCACGTGGAGCCTACCGAAAAAGGCCTGATAATACGATTTAGAATCGACGGCGTTTTAATCCACTCCTTAGATATCGACGCCAAACTTCAAAACAGGTTCATAGCGCGGATAAAAGTAATCGCCGGCATGGACATATCTGAAAAAAGACTGCCGCAGGACGGCCGCATGCAGATTAAATTCGAAAAAACCATAATCGATATCCGCGTGAGCTCGCTTCCTATCGTATGGGGCGAAAAGATAGTCATGAGGCTTCTTGACCGTTCATCCGTTCAAATCGGTATCGACACCATAGGCTTTTCACCTGAAAACCTCGAATATTTCAAAAAAGCCCTTAAAGCGCCGAACGGCATAATACTTGTGACGGGCCCTACCGGCTCCGGCAAAACTTCGACGCTCTATGCCGGGCTTAATTTGATAAAATCACCTGAAATAAATATAGTCACAGTCGAAAATCCCGTCGAGTACAGGCTTTCATTAATAAATCAGGTGCAGGTGCGCTCCGAAATAGATTATTCTTTCGCAACCGCGCTGCGCGCCATTTTAAGGCAGGACCCCGATGTGATAATGGTCGGTGAAATACGCGATATCGAAACCGCGCAGATAGCCATAGAATCAGCTCTGACGGGACATCTTGTGCTTTCGACGCTGCACACCAACGACTCGGCTTCGACTATAACCAGGTTTTTAGAAATGGGCGTTCAGCCCTTCCTTCTTACATCGACCATAGTAGCCATAGTGGCTCAGAGACTCGTGCGTAAAATATGTCCGCACTGTAAAACGGAATACGTGCCCGACGACGATCTGCTCAGAACGCTTAAACTGCCTAAAAATAAATATAAATTCCATGTCGGCGCCGGATGCCAGTCATGCTTCAATACGGGCTTTCGCGGCAGAACGGCGATACAGGAAATACTGGTAATTAACGATGAGATAAGGCATAAAATTTTCGAAGGCCGCTCCACCGAAGAAATAAGACAGGCGGCTAAAAATTCCGGAATGAAAACTATGCGCTTCGACGGTCTCGCTAAGGCCATAATGGGCCACACCACGCTTTCGGAAGTGCTCAGAATGACGAAGGCCGATGAATAATAAATACGGACGGCAGCCGTTTATGCCTTTAGCGCAAAACCACAAAACCCGGCAGATTAATCGAAAGGCCTTTACGCTCATAGAAATAATCTGCGTAATAATGATATTAAGCGCCATAGCATCCATTTCATATCCGTCGATGATTAATTTTTATCACCGCCGCCAGGTTTTATCCAGCGCTATGGAAGCCGCTTCAGAACTCGCCACTGCACGCAGTTTATCTATCAGCCGGGCGGATAATAAAACTTTCGGAGTAGCTTTTTACAAAGACGGCGTTTACAAAACTTTAGCATTTAAATACGGGGTCAAAATCGACGCACTTAATTATTTAAATCCCGAAATATCTTCATCTTACGGACAAAAGCAGAGCCTGAGGCCCGGAGTGAACATTAAAAATTTTGAAACGGGAGCGGCGGAAGAAATGTTTTTAATAATATTCCGCGCTGACGGCGTGGCGACGCCAGATGCCATTAACTTTCCTCTGCCCGATGAAATATCGACTATAATATTGGCTTCGGACGCCTCGGCCGGCGAAACTAAAATAAATATAAGCAAAACGACCGGCATAACCTCAGTTGAATGAATAACCGTCAATAAATATGAACGAATTTAAAGGCCAGAACCGCACACAACAAATGCATTCATATTACGCAAGCGCCGGGCGCGTTTATTACGACAAGAAACGGCGCTTCGCTGCGGCTTCATCCGCGGACCGTTTCGCGTCCGCATGCCGGCCGCCGGGCAAAAACGCCTTTACGCTGCCGGAAATACTCGTCGTAGTAATTCTGATATCCATCGTAACAAGCGCGGTCTATGCGTTTTACGAAGTCGGCGCCCGCTCGCACCGTAACGCAATGGCGCGCGCCGAATCGATCTCGTCGATGAGATTTTTACAAAAATTAATGTTAGATAAACTTTCCCGCAAATCAGATGACGCTTACAGCGCGTTTTTCAAAAAAAACGGCTTTTCGGGATTAAGCCGCTCTGAAATCGAAGCCGTATTGATCTCCGATATGCATTCTAACAGCGACGCGCTCTATAGCGCCGCAGGTTACAATTCATACCCGATTCATTCATCCATGGGAATAACGAATATAAAATCGTCAATGATTAAAAATAAATTCGCCGCTCTATCGTCCCGCCCTCAGCAAATTTTTAAAGGCCCTTACTTATACGAAGCCACCAGCGAAGCCGCCGTCAACGGCGAACAAAATTATAAAATATCTTTTGACAGGCTTCCGGCTAAAATATTGGCTTCTTCTTCTTTGATTCCGCCGAATTCGGCTTCACTGAGCGCTAATTCCGGAGGCGACACGCTCGAATTGAGCGCAGTGATAAAAGACGCATCGATCATTATGGGCGATGCGCCGCCGGTTAATATTTCTTTTTTTATCGACACTAAAATAAGCGCGCCGTCTGCGTCGAATGTTTTTGATATATTCTTCTTCTTCGATTCAAATATTTTGCCGGCCGAAGTTTTAAGCCCTAACCTCTCCGGAAACGAAATCAAGAAATACTTTATAGAATCCGCTTTTATTTTATGCGGCGACGGCCTGATGTTTTACGAACATGAGACGCTCGAAAACTATATTAACCACGCTATATATTTAGAAACTCCGGACGCTCAGAGCGCCGAATACGATAACGACGGAAATATTATTAAAAATATACGCTACGCCTTTTCAAAGGTAATCAACGGCGAAAGAAAGATATATAACGATATTTTACTTAAAGATATTACCGGATTCAGTTTGAACTATTACGATAAAAATTCACGGCTGCTGCCTTTTAAGGATGAAGAGTGGCAGTGGTTATACGCCCCCGAAATTTCATTCGTAACTTTAGAAACGATAACCGATAAAAACGGAATTAAAAATCCGATGAAAATGACTTTTCAACTATTTACGCAATATTGACGGAGCCTGGCATATAATGATAAAATATATAACAAAAATCGAATATAACTCCGGCTGCGGCTATGGATACGAGCACGGAGGGCCGGGCGGCCTAAAATATAAACTCCCGGCCGACAGGCGCGCGATGTCGATATTAGTGGCTTTAATAGTAGTTTCGACGCTTATAATGCTCGCAAGCGTAGGCTTGAAAATATCTTCCGACGAATCTGAAATTACTAACTACGACTTATACTCGATGCAGGCGCAGCTATCCGCCGAATCGGGACTGATGCACGCTGCGGCCGCTCTCGACGGCGATTCTTCCTTCGCATCGACGGTTTACGGAACTATGGAAGTAGCTTTCACCGAAGCGGGTGAATTATCCTCTGCAGACCCCGAAGACCCCGAATTCGATGAACGGCTTTTTGCCTTTTACGAGGCGCGAATCACGCTTAACCGTTCGAACGAAACGGGCCTGATACTTTCTGTCGGACGCTATATGGGAGTTACCAGAAAACTTTCGGCCGAAATAGAAAAAATAAGCCCTTTAAAACTTAAAAAAGCGGTAATAAGTTATGAATGATTATAACCGGAAAGCCTTCACTATTTTAGAGATAATTATCACGATAGTTTTCGTGGTAATAGTCACCGCACCTATTTTAAACACCTTTCAGTTAAGCGAAAGAATGAGCGAGCGCAGCCGCCGCAGCTTTATAGCGCAAAATCTGGCCCGCGAAATGATCAACGAGATATCATGCAAAAATTTTTCGGACCCCGACGACGCCGACACTTTTGAAATTAATTTAAAACCCGGTCCCACTCACGAAGAATACACCAATGACGGTTTAGCCGCCAAAATCGCCAACGGCACCGACGAAGTAAGCGACGAACCCCGGCTCGTCAACGAAACGGTCATCAACCGCGCGAAATATTATGATGATATCGACGATTACAACGGCTATAACACCGATGAAACTATTCTTCCGACCGACGCGGCCGGAAAGGAATTCATCTACGACGGCATGAACGCCTATCGTGATTTCAGGGTAAAAGTGAGCGTTTCAAACGACGCAGCTTTTTCGGGCGAGCCTTCCCTGCTTCTTGAAACGGGCGAGGTTATAGGCGCGCCTACGCTTACGCTCGCTTCCACGCGCGATTCTAAATATATACTTTTAACCGATCCGGACTCTAATTTAACCAATATATTCAACACGCGCACCTTTGCAAAGCTCGACAACCAGCCGAATGAAATAGCGCCATTCGCATACGGCGACGGAGAAAATACTCCCGGCTCCGACCCGATCAGCCTCGTGGATCTGCGTGAAACTCCTTTTGAAACCGATATCGAGGGCAACCCGCTCACCCATGTATATAAACTCGGGCCGGCTGCAAAAACCATTACCGGACCGGCAGGCGATCGTTTCTATACCCTGCATACTGCCGATATAAACGATGATCATTTATATTCGGCGGTATCGGCTATTGACATGAATGTATACAACACGCCGGAAGTTTCGTTTCATAAAATCGACGATATAAACTTAGTCGCCCGCGATTTAAGGTCTAACTCCATTAACGCTATAACCGTTGACAATAAAAACTATGTTTACGCCGCCACTAACGGCGCCGGAGTAATGCGAAGCGACGATAACGGAGAAACCTGGGCGCCCGTCCCTTTCTACCAGACCGATGGAATTACGCCTGTGACCAAGGTAAACTGCTTAGCCGCCACCAAATATAGCGAACGCTATCTGAGCCGCAGCGTGGTTTTAGCCGGCGGAGACGGCGGGCTTCTGATAATAGAAAACAACACTAAAAAACAGTACCGCGAATCGAGCATAGGCGACGCGCAGAACGTGACGGCCATAACTGCCGCAGAAAACGCTTATACGGCCGCCGGCCTCGACGACGGAACCGTATATGTGTCTAAAAATTTCGCCATGAAATATGATGATAACTCTTCGAGCATGACTAAAAAAAAGGGGCCGGACGCCACGCTGATAACTTCGTTAGCCATAGACGACGAATTCCGCCTGTGGCTTTCTAACGGCACCGGAATTTATTACAGCGAAGATATTTTCACGAATATGACAAATGAATTATGCTCATGGAAACAATTCACTTCTGAAGTAGAGGCAGCAGCTCTCTACATAGACAGAAGCCAGACCATGCCTGCCCCGTTTATAAAAGTTCTCGACCGCGCGGCCCCCGGAATCACCTGCGCGCCTTCGCTTCTTGCAGACGCAAACGGACTGCATCTTTTTTATCTTGACGATTCGACCGACGGCGGCTCCGGAGGCTCTTTAGCCAACCCCAAACTCTGGTACGCGCGTTCGGCCGATTTCGGCAAAAGCTGGGAGGCGCCCGTGCGCGTCTGCAACACCCCGCAGGGCAAGGCCGCCTGGGCGCACAGCGAAGCCATAGACCGCCAGGGAACGCTTCATGCCATCTGGCAAAGTCAAATTTATAAAAACGAATGGAATATATTTTACCAGCGCAGTGAAAATTGCGGCAAAAAATGGCTCGCCGAAGATAAATGCGCGTTCAACCGTTTCGGTGAAAAACCTCTTCATTCTTATAACTACAAAAACGGTCCCGAATCCGATTGGGTTAAATACGGTTCCGACAAACTTTCCCGTATCGGAATTTCGAGTAACAATACCTTATACGGAACGGCCTCAGGCAATGATATGTACCAGTATCATTATTCCTTTCTTTCGCCCTCCGGCGGCCGCGACTGGAACTACGATTATGTTATTTCGGTTTTTAAGCCTTCCGATATGGCTTCAGGTTACGTTGAAAGCATTAACGTATTAAGCGATAAAAATAAAATAATCAACTTCGCAACTTTCGGCGAAAATTATCCAAACCGCATTTTCTTCGAAGCCGAAATGTACGCGCGTACGGTTAACGTAAATTTAAGCACTTTTAACCTTATGAATTTAATAGAAAGCATGCCGCCCGCCTTTAACGAAGAACTTAATTTTTTGTACTGCTACACTAAACGCGAAACTTCAAGTGAAATCACGCTTAATTCGATGTCCTCTTTTTATCCGTATCTTGAATTCAACAATGTTAAGCTCGATATCAGCCCCGACAGGATATTCCGGCCGCAGCTCGACAGAAATAACGCATATTTATTTTTCGGTTCGAAACCTGACGCATCGATTAATTCATCGGATATAAGCGGCAGGGTTTTCATGGCGCGCTCCGATGACGGCGGAAACAACTATTCATCGCCTATATTCATCGATTATTTATACGGAGTTTACGATCACCTTACAAGCGCTAAACATAATTCGAAAATTTATCTTCTCAAAAAGACCGCCGGCAAGTCGCCTGAATCTAATTTCGCGCTCTCATCCATACCGCGCCAGCTCGTCTTTTACGGCGCGAGCGGCTCCGCGTTCAGCTTCGACTGCGATATGGCCGCCGTTAACGCCGTCGATAAATACGAGCTTAACGAAAAAATCAACGGATTTGGCGGCGACGACGAAGGAAATATATTATGCGCCTCATCAAAAGGGCTTTATTTAAGAAATATTAAAAACGCCAATGCTATTATCAATAACGCCGACAGAGCGGCCGGCAATCTTAAAACATTCGCTTTATTTCCGCTGCGCCTCGATAAAAACGAAAAATTTTCAGACCCGCTCGGTCGAAAGATCGGCTGGCAGAAATTATTCGACGGAATGCATATAACCGGTGTTTTCGTGGAAAAATCCGGCAATTACTGGGTTTCAACACTGCAAAACGGCATTTACCGCTCTACCGATTACGGCATAAGCTGGACGCATATCGAATCGCGGCTTTCAAATATAATAGATATAAGCCGTGTTGAACGCGGAAACGCTAAAAATATGAATAAAATCAACCTTGTATCACGACGCTTCAGCGTATCGGGTGAAAGCCGGAAAGTAGTTCTTGAAACTCTATTTATAATTTATAACCTCGCTAAAAGCCGCATAGAAAGCGCTTCGGTATTAACCGCCGAAGAAGTTAAAAACTCCGCCCGGCCGGACGGAGACGCTAAATGCTCCGCCGCGGCCGCTTCCGATAATTCTAAAATTTTTTATTATAACCCGGCCGATTCATCCATTTACTATAAAAAGCCGGATATATCCGCCACTGCTTCGTATCAGTTATTTAGCATATACGGCCTGAAGGAAAACTTCAACCATCTCGATATCGAAGTCGAAAAAAACGATTTAGTCGAACTCACTTTTAACGGCCGCCTTAAAGGCACCGATTACAAACGATCCATGCTGCCTGCCGCTA
>CAYTCW010000053.1:0-28109 GCA_964436235.1 uncultured bacterium | reverse complement strand
TTTTATAACCGGTTATATATCGAGAAGTGTTTGGACATCGATTTTAGACAGCGTTTTAATGTTGGATGCTGTATCCTCTATTACCATATACACATCGTACTGGGTATTTGAAGTAAGCCCTGTCGCCGTCAAAGTTCCGGCCGATGATGGCGAAATAGCAGTGGAGCCTTTTTGAGAGGCGGCAACGGCATTGTCGTCCTTATCGGTTCCGGCCTTTATCTGAGCCGACGAGGGCGCCGCGGCGCCGTTGGGCAGGCAAACGAAATACGCGGTAGCGCTTTCCGAGTTCGTCGCTGCGCTCAAGGTTATCGTGAAACTGCTTGTTGTTTCGGCTGTCGATGGATTTGCGCGTGGCGGAACTTTATCGAAAGCGGAGGTCGCCGAAAGACCGGTAAAGTTAGTGCCGTCCGTGGCCGATATGCTGTTAGCGCTTATGGTTACAGCCGGAGTTGCGCCTGTGTCGACCCCTATTTCATAAACCTTTATAAGGGCATATTGCGAATCGGCGCCATCGCCGTCTTCGAGCGCGGCGGCTACCACGCCATCGGCGTCGGTAGTGACAGTCGCCACCGTATAGCCGGCCACGGTGAATCCGGCTTTCGTGATGCCTGAATTCTTCATATTCTTATTAAATCTGACCACTATATGGTCGATGCAGCCGTTGTCATCGGCGTCGAACGTGTAAAGTGAATCTTTTTAAATCTGACCACTATATGGTCGATGCAGCCGTTGTCATCGGCGTCGAACGTGTAAAGTGAATCTTTCGAAGCGCTTCCGCCATAAAGCGTCGGCGATGGAATGACGTATATAAGCGTGTTGAATGTGAGCTTTGATACTTCGGCCTGGGCAACGCCGTATTGATTTTCGGCGATAAGATATACGTCGTAACGAGCTCCCATGGATAATTGAGAAAAGTCAAAGCCCGCCGTAACGTTAGGTGAAATAGTTTTGTTTCCTTTCATTTTGTCTAAAAGCACTTCGTCGGACGCGTTCGTTCCGGCTTTTACCTGAGCCGCGGTCGGAGCGGCCGCGCCTGAATTCAGGCAGACGAGATATACCGTCGAAATTTTATCGGCACTGAGATTGATTCTAGCCGAATAATAAGACGGCAGGACGGCGGGATAGCCGGAAGTCCAGACGGGCGGCCTGTTATCGGGCGTCGTCGCTCTTGTCGCGGTCGGAGCGGCCTGTAGTTCGTCATATCCGTCTTGAGCGAGCGCGTACATGCTATATTCTACGCCTGTTTCAAGGCCGGAGAATATATATACGGATTCGGAATCGGCCTTGTCCATTGTCATTGCCGCTTTCATCGAATCGGCAACAGCGGCGCCTGACGCGTTTAATCCGGCTTTTACCTGCGCCGCGGTCGGCGCGGTTTCATTCGATTTCAGGCATAGCAAATAAACCGAACCGATCTCGTTCATCATAACGCTTAATTTCAATTTGGTAAAATCGGTCGCTTCAGCTTTTGGATAGCCCGAAGCCCATACTGGCGCGGTATTGTTGAGTGTTTTTATTTTCACTGCGGCCGGCTGCGCCTGGATGTTTTCATAAAGATCTTCGGCTACGGAGTAAATTGAGTATTCGGTATTGTTTTCGAGGCCGGAGAATATTTTTGCCGTCGTGCCGGATGCTGTCGCAAAGTCGAGGACGGCCTTGCAGTTTGCCGCAACGGTTGCGCCTGACGCGTTTAATCCGGTTTTTACCTGCGCCGCGGTCGGAGCGGTTTCGTTGGATTTTAAACATACAATGTATATTTTACCGTCTTTATTGAGGCGCGACGATAATTTAAGTTTGTAATATTCAGTAGCTTCAGTCATTGGATAGCCGGTTTCCCACACTGGCGGAGTCTGATCGAAAACCAGATTTGTCTTCGCGAGCGGCGAAACGTTTCCGTATTTATCGATAAGCGCCGCCGAAACTTGTATAACGCCGGTTATATCTACGGGAACGCCGCCGGGGTTATTCAAGTTGAACGAACCTGTCGTCGAATCGCCATTTCCAGCTGCGCCAGGTATGAACGTTACGTTGGACGAAGATATGCCGAACACCGGCTTTAAGTCAGACGAGTATTTGTTTTTTGCCGTCATCGAAATCGAGCCGCCATTCGTAAGCGTAATTTTAAGAGATTCGCCTTCCTTGAGCGTTATTCCGGGCCTCAATTTAACCGCCGCTTTTCCGGCTTCGACGATAATGCCCGCTTTTGCGCCGGGACCGCCGTCGCCTTCCAGTAAGAGATTAACCGGAGTAGCCAGCACGGGTGCCGCCGGTGCATTACATGACTGTGAGAACCGGCCGATATTGCCTGGAGCGTCTTTAAAAGCCACGCTTATCGAGTCGTCCGGTTTCACATCGAGTGAAAACTTGTTGTCGCCGGCTGCAAGCGCCGTTTCCGCTTTCCAAGTGGCGCCGTCATCCCTGGAAATAAGCGGCATAAGGCCAGTGACGGTGCCGCCGCTATTTTTAAACATTATGTATCCTTCGGCGGCGCTAACGGAGAAATCACCGTCGGCAAGGTTTCCGTTTTGAGGTATTTTTATCGGGTTGATCTGCGTTTTAAGCCATGTATTGCCTTTTAAATCTTTATAATATACCCATACTTTATACGATGTATAGTCCGCAACATATGAAAAGGCCTGGTTGGCGTCGGTTATTTTTCCGGCTTCGGCGTCGTTTATGAAAACAGTGTATCCGTTAAGCGAGGAGTCGGCATTGTTAACGTAAACTTTTTTCTCATTAGCCGCTACCGTGAAATCGCCGGCCACGGCATTTTGTGATCTGTTGGCGGCCGCTTTTAATATGTACTCTTCAGACATAAACGAAACATTTTGTGTGACCGCATCACGAAACACCATCTTGATTTTTCCGGCGGTGATGGAATCGTGCATCGCCAGTTTCTTTTTGCCGACGCCATAAACGGTTCCACCGAAACTCATAACGCCGTTAAACGAGCCGGCGAAAGCAAATTGGTTTAATTTTCCGCTCGTATTGTCTATTTCGAATTTTTTTTCGTGGCCCAAAATCAGAAATGCCGCGTCGCCCGATGCTGAATTCACCGGCGCAGCCACCGGCGAAACGCCTTCAGCCTGAGTGAGTGAGTAATTGCCATTTGAATCACGCAGTGATACCTTTATTTTGCTTTCCGGTGTCATGGCTAATTTGAAGGTAGTACCAGATGAGGAGACGTAGCCGACATCGGTCCAATTTGCGCCGTCGTCAATTGAAACGAAACCTTTATAGCTGCTTGAGTTCGTTTGTGAATTCCACACTGCGCTTTTTATTTTAATCTCGTACGATATGGCGTCTATAGTGAAACTGCCTTTAGAGCTTTCGTTTAGATTTCGCGGCGCCTCGGCGACGGTGAAGGTAATTGCGGGCGATGACGCCGTGCCGGTCTTTTGTTTGACGCTAAACCTCAATTTATCGTCCTTGATTGCCGTAAATGGCAGTTTATATATTCCGGCAGCCGTATCGGCAGCTTTTAATTCTATGGAGTTCGTTTCGTCGTTTCGTAATAGCAAAAACGATAAATTATTAGAACCGGCATTTGATACAAACGCATTTAAACGGCCGTCGAAATAAGTTTTGCTGCTAATATAATTTATATCGGCGGTTATTGGCGGTGTGTATAAATCGTCAGATGTATCATGCGGCGTACCGCCGTTTGAACTAATGAAATAATAAAATACGTCACCGGACTTAAACAAGTCCGGCGCAAATGCAGGTATAGTAGACACGTTAACACCTTCTGTGTCCGAGGGCTCTAAGCCTGCGTTTCCCAGGAATGTATTATTTTTGTAGAAATGGACGGTCAGGTTCGAAGCTGGAATTTGTTTGCCATCATATGAAATGGCAGGTAATTTGAGTTTGCCGTTGAGAGTGTTGAAGAACCACTTATTCATATCGGAGTCGACGTATCCGCTGCTTGCAAGCAATTTTACATTCGTTCTACCGAGACATTTAACCTTGCCGGACGCATTATCTTTTATATAAAGATATTTTTTTTCTGTAAACTGATTTGAAAGTAAATCTATGGTTTGGTTAGTGCCGGTAACTCTATAGCTGACGTTTTGTTCGTCCCGGCCGTTCCAGGCCGGATCGTTCGTAACCAAAATACATTCCATCGACGATGGCACTTCAGAGAGCATAAGATAATTATTGCTATATGGTGATCGCGATATTGTAAACTCCGGCATCTGGCTCAAATTTAAAAGTTTTATCGCCGCGCCCTCGTTTATGTCGTCTTTGTTGTACAGATATTGCGAATCGTTTCCGGCAAGATCCGTCAGTTTAATCAAAAAGTCGAATTCGGCTCCTGCTTCGGTGCCGTCGAGTTTGCGCGTCACTGTCCAGTTTAGATCGTCCGTCCGGCTTATGACTGTAGATTTAGTCATGATCGTAGCCGTGATATTTTTTAACGGCTCGCTCGCCTGAAGGCTTATTACGACCGTGTCGCCTGTGGTTGCCGTCGCATTATCGGATGAATTGGAGGATTTTACCGAAATTTTCTGGCGGACCGGTGCAGTCGTGTCTTTTGTAACCGTTATAGTGAGCGGGCCGGCCGGTGTTCCATCGATGGCTATGCCCGACACTATTATAGCGTTTGCTTTTCCTTCGGCCAGTTTTGATATGTCTATCGGAAGTTCGGTGTTGCCGCTGTCTGATATAACGGTCTCTATGGCGCGCAGGACGTTAATTCCATCTCTGGCGGCGGCAAGGCGCGTGCCTTTCGGAGCGCTTATATTGATATTGAAATTCGAGTTTACCAGCGCGCCGTTCTTTTTGGGCTCGGCTTCCGTGATAACGACCGAAGTAGTTGACGTTTCGGCGATTTCTATATTTTCAGAAACGACGTTCGAATCTGCCTTGCCGGCAGCGTATGCCATCGCTTTTACGACAGTCGATTTTGTAAGGATTTGCGCACCCGCGTAAATATTGCCGCTTGCATACGTGGGCTCGGTGCCGTCGAGCGTATATACTATTGTGGCGCCTGGCGTCGCGCAGGTGATAGTTACTTCCTGCCGCCTGTCATATTTTCCTGCAGTTGGCGAAATTACCGGATCCGAAACGGCTTGAAGTTGTTCCTGGCTGAATTCATAAAAGCATGTGGTTACCGGCGAACCGGTCATACCTTCCGCGACGGCATAGGCTTTGATCGTGACGGAGATTCTTGAAGCCGCAAGATTTATCGGGCCAGAATAATTCTTGAATATATAATCGCCACGGGGTGATTCTTCAAAGAAGGCGTATTTGATTTTAGCGCCAGGCGTTGCGCAGGTTATTGAAAGGTCGAATCCGCCGGTGTATGAGCCGCCCGGCACGCTAAATATCGGCGCGGCTACCGTGCCTTTGGGAGGAATAATTGTATATTCCGCGGTCATTATTGATGAAGTTGCGCCGTTTAATATGGCAACGGCCTTTATGGTCATGGAAGCGGTAACGCTAATTGGCGCCGTGTAAATATTTCCCGATGCGTCTGATGGCTGGCTGCCGTCCGTCGTATATTTTATGACTGCATTGTCGGTGCTTGTTTTGAGCTGCACGTTCAGCGCGGTATCATAATTTCCGGGGGGCGTTAGCGTCGTGGGCGCTAAAACGGCCTGTGCGCTCTTGATTATTGTAACGTTAGATCCATTGGTAGTTGCCGAAACTGAGTTTCCAATTTTTCCGTTCATTCCTATGATGTTGTCTATTGAGAAATTAAAGAAGGTGTCGGAGGCGGTAACTGTTGTTGTGGCGGTGTAATTCATGTCGGATGTATTTGTGACGGACGCTTGCCTGCCCAATATCGTAACATTGGGAACTGACGCGAGCGACATATTAGATGTAAATGTGAGCGTTATTGTTTCACCTATATATGCGCTGGCCGGCGATACGCTTACAGCAGTCATTTGAGGCATTTGGGTGTTCATAATGGTATCAAGCCTGGTCATAAGGTCCTGGGACAATTTCGGGCTTGTGCGAGAACTGATGAGTGTTCCGCCAAAATTTACGGAACGCTGGAGGTTTGAAACGTTGTTGGTGACTTCAGTTGTGCTAATGCATGTTACGTAACTATTGATGAGGTTTTGAACGGCGTTCTGTGAAGTCGCGCTCGGCGGTGTCTGAGTTCCCGCTATCTGGTTTTTAGTCTCGGTGGAAACGTTTTCTGAAAGCAATGAGCGCGTGACGTTTTCTACCATCGTCGAAATAGCTTCGATATGTTGGGGGTTGGCGGTATTGGTGATGGCGTTACTAATGGCCTGCACATTGCAAAGATTCGAATTAGCCGGGACGACTAAGACAGGGTTTGTACTGGAATTTAAATTGTCGCAAACTAACGATGTGTTAAAAAGATTGACTTGACTGCCTATGCCATTATCAAGGCTCATTAATGCTTGCGCGGTGGTTGTAGAATTTATTGTAAGGCCTGTTAAATTTATAGTCTGGCTGGAGTTGTCGTTGCCTTTTGTTACTGACTGGTCCGGATTCACAGTTTCGCCGGCTACTGCGACTTTGCCGGTGCCGGTGTTACTAACGGTCAACGTTCCATTGACGCTTTCGATTGAAGTCGGCCCGGTGCCTGAAACGGTCAGCGTTCCGCCGTTGCCGCTGACTTTTCTGACGACCGTTTCGGCGTTGCTGTTATTAATTATTCTAGAATTTCCCGACACGCTGAAATTATTTATCACGAATATTGGATCGGCCACATAAGCCGCTTGAGCAAAGGCGAAAACACCCGTTGAATTATTTATATTTTGCTGTAGCAGGTTGGTAGCTATAGCAAGCTGGGTTAAAGTCGAGTTTTGCCGTAATGGAGTTTGCGCGTGATCAGGGGCGGTCAGGCTATATAGCGGGCCCTGGATGTCGAACGCCGGAGCGCGGAATAATGATTGTAGAACCTGCTGTGATTGGTTGGCCATAACCAGCGTCTGGGCGCCTAATTGTTGCTTGCACTGCACCACATATAAATTAGCGCCTTCCATGTTCAATTCGATTTCCTGGACTGTCGGGGCGTTGCCGCCGGAATTCGGAAAAGGCGAATCGCTTCCGCTCTGTCCGTTGCCCGAGCCGGAAAGCTGGTCGGCGTTAGGTAACATGCCTATATTGGCGGCTCCTACGAGATTTCCCATGCCGTCCCTCACTAAGAGCATGCAGGCGCTTTCGCTGGGGCTAAGGTTGTTTTGCGTCTGAATATTTATAACAGCGGTGCCGGTTGCTACGGGAGTATCGAGTTGATCCGCATTTTGGGGCGGCCTGACGGCTGTTTTCAGATTGTTCAAAGGGGCTGACCTATCCGTCAAGCCTTACGCCTGAAAAAACGCGCACGGGCCGTCGAGTGCGCTATTTATTCTATTGCCGCTCGACAGAGCGCTTTGTATTCTGCTCACGCTGGCGGCTGTAGCTTGTAAACTCAATAAATTGCTTCTCATTGTAGCTGAGATAGAACGTGTCGGTGCCAGTCCGGGCGCTGCAGACGGGCTCTGTTCGGGAAGCGGTATCTCAATTTCGCATTCGATGGCGATTATAGGGCCTTTAATAGATGCGGTTGATGCGGTAGATGTGATTGAGCCATCTCCATCACCATCAGACGAGAGGAAACCGCACCCTGAAAATGTCAGGCAGAACATAGAAAAAGCGGTTATTAAAAAAGCGAGGCAAGGTATAAAACGCGGGCGGGATACTTTCATTGAAAACTCCTTTATTTTTTGAATGATTTTTAACTTGAAAGACGAATTTTGCAAAAAAAAAATATACATAAACCTTTTTTTATGTACTACTCGGGTATCTTAGAAGCGTGGCACTTAAAAAAATTCGGTTTATATGTATATTTATAGAGCAATTATATCATAAGTTGGTTTTTAATGTAAAGGAAAATATCTATGGTTTATAAAAATTATTTTCTTTTTGAAAAAAAATTGTCATAATTATTGTTTCATCATCTAAGTATTCTGCCTCTGGCGAGGCGAATTGCCTCACTTCAAAAAGAAGCGTCTAAACATGGTTATTTGCATCCCGCTATTGAAATGGGGCTGGTAGTCATGATCAATCCCGAAAGCCCGAGATCGCCAAAGCAGAAGTATGTTATCACTGAAAAAGGCATGTCTATAAAAAAGAATGGCGATCATTCGGCATGAACTACGAAGAACTTCTTGCCGCGTATAACGAACTGAAAAAAGAAAATGCCCTGTTGAAGTTTGAAATCAGGGAACTTCGCGGAAAACCGAATGAACCGCAAGCGCTCCTTTTTGAGCCCGAGGTAAATACGCCCTCACGACCGGCAATTACTATTTTACCTAAAATCCATATCAACAGCCATCCAAAGGGAAAAATACGCCATTATCGATCGGCGCATCGTCTGGTATGGCAGTATAAGTTTTTTGAGTTTCGGCTTCGGCGAGCAAAGCGTCATGCGGCTTGAAAGTTATGAAATTGCGGATGAATTGATCGGCGCTTTATAACAAAATGGATGATTTATGGGTTGCGTTATTGATAATCAAAAAATAAATTAAAGCGTCGCAGTCGAAATTTCACCAATTTTACATTTTTTTTGTGCATTTTTTGCTTAAAGATTGCTTTAAAGTTTGATATTTTCAAGTGATTATGGTATAATCAGATTGCAATCTTAATGAAAATATACAAGGAATTAATTTATGAGTGAGTTATTAAAATTTATAATGCGTGGTGAAGGCAAAGCGGCCGTTCCTTTGAAATTATCTCGTTGATCAAAGAAAATCCTTATATATCAAGAATGGAATTGAGCGATAAACTTGGTATTAACGGCTCGGCCGTTCAGAAATATATCGTAAAGTTAAAAACGGCGGGAATAATAGAAAGAATCGGAGCGGATCACGGCGGTTACTGGCGGGTTATTGAATAAATCCCGAGTTATCATTAATTATCGGCTATAAGAGGTTTTTTGATGAAACGGACTGCATTTATTATAGTTATTGCGATAGCGGCGGCGGCTTTTATTATAAATCCGCTTTCAGCGCAAACGCCGGCTGAAAAAACTCATGCTTCGTCGTTGCTGGCCGTTATCGACCCCGACCGTCAGAGTTACTCGGATATAAAAAATCTTATCGATAAAGGCGCGGACGTTAATTTTAAAGACGCCGGCGGTGCCACGCCGCTTATGAAGGCGGCCTATCTCGGCGATCTTGCGCTGGCTAAACTTCTCATCGATAAAGGCGCCGATGCAAACGCCGCCGATAACGAAGGCATTACCGTTCTTATGAACGCCGCTTCATCCTCTAATCTCGAATTGGTTAAACTTATCGCCGCTAAGGGCGCCGATGTAAACACCCGCGATAGCGGAGGGGCGAGCGCTCTTATGTACGCCGCGCTTTCACCGCGCGATGAAACGGCGGTTTCCGAATTTCTCATTAATAGCGGCGCCGATCCGGGCGCACGCGATTCGCAGGGATATAGCGCCTATTCGATCGCATTGAACCGCGGCAAGCCCGAACTCGCCGGATATCTTAAGAGTCTTCCGGCCGGTGAAGATCCGCTTATGAGGAATCTATTATATTTACTCGGCGGGCTGATTTTACTTCTTTTAATTAAACTCGCTTTCAATAAACTTATTGGCGGCGCCGCATCGAAACTGCCTCAAAAAAAAGCGCCGGCCGCTGGTTTAGACTCAGTTTCAAGTTCAGCCGCAAGCGGTGGCGTTGCCGCATCCAGACCGGCGGCGGCCGAAAAAAATACGGACGATCTTTTTGACGCTTTAGCCCGCGGAGATTTTGACACATTGAAAAATGCCGTAGCCGCATGCGATATCGATTCGCTCGATTCTTCGGGGAAATCGCTTCTTATGGCCGCGGCAGGCCGCGGTCTCGACGATATCGCGGCCTTTCTCATTGAAAAGAAAGCAGCCGTTAATTTTCAGGACGCTTCCGGGCGGACCGCCCTTATGTGCGCCGCGCACTCCGGCGGCATAAGCACCGTAAGGCTTTTAATCGGCGCGGGGGCCGACGTTAACCTTCGCGATAATAACGGCTGCACGGCGTATTCGATCGCAAGCGAAAAGGGAAATCAGAAAATCATTAATTTTTTAAAGACTGCCGGGGCCAACGACGCGCCCGCGGGAGTTTCTTGCGCATCGTCCGCCAGCGGGACTTTGCCGGCTCCTGAATTAAGCGCTGAGCTCCGCGCCGCAGTTTCCGAAGGCGATCTGAGTAAAACGATCGAACTGATATCTAAAAACGCCGATGTAAACGCGGCCGATAAAAATGGAACGACCGCGCTTATGCTTGCCGCAAACGGCGGCCGCTGCGATTTGATCGAGACGCTTATTGAAGCGAAGGCCGGCGTTAACGCCTCTAACATAAAGGGACTTACCCCGCTTGTCATCGCCGCGGGTAAAGGACATGCTAAAGCGGCGGCTCTTCTTATAAAGTACGGGGCCGACTGTAATGCTAAAACAAAAAGCGGGGTGACCGCTTTAAAATTTGCCGTTGAAAAGGGATTTGGCGATATAGCGGCCGCGCTGAAAAAAGCGGGCGCGAAGGAATAAGGTTATTAATCAAAAATATTAAATTGATTTATTTGCCGGAATGTGATAGAATATCAAAAAAAATATACTATTAAGGAGAATACATTAATTTGTATTGATCGTCTATGCAATTATTAAAGATAATTATGAACCCTTTATTAAAATTACCCGCAATAACTAAAAAAATATCAGGTTTTAAAAAAACGGCGCTGTGTTGTGTTTCCGTTTTTCTTTTTTTAAGCTGCGCTTACACCGGATTCGCCTACGATGTCGAGCAGAACCCCGATGTTAAATTTGAAAACCACGTAAGGCAGATAGTCGCCGAAGAAGTTAACCGGGCGTTTGAAAAATACGGCGGCGCCTCTAAAAATACTCTCAAACCGGCCGAACTTTCAAACGTATTGATTCCTATTATTACCGAACAGGTCGTTAAACGCTCGATACCTCTCATTACAGGCTCCGGCGGCACGGCGGCCTCGCAAGGGTCCTCAGATTCGCTAATATTGGCTAAAATCAAAAATAAATTGATTACGGCTAATGACGCTATTGAAGAATATTTTAAACTTCCACAAAACTCAAGGGTTTTCTTGAATACTTTCGATAAGTTGAAGAGCTTTTTGACTGAAGTGGTCATTGTTAACCAGATCGTAATTATGGAGGCGGAAGCTAAGGCGCTCGGGGCGCGCGAAGAAATAAAAATCCAGGTGGATAAGGCTTTTGAAAATCTTCTCATTGAAAGTTATTACAAACAGATCAAAGACGATATTATTAAATCCGTTACCATTACGGAAACCGATATTCTTAAATTTTACGAAGATAATAAACAGGCGCGCTTTCAAATCAAAGACTGCGTGACGCTGGCTAATATCTTCGTAAAATATAATCCCGACGACTCGAATTCAATACAACTCGCCCGTACGCGTATAGAAAAAGCCAAGATGGAACTCGATCTCGGCACTCATTTCGAAAAGGTATGGGAGAAGCATTCAGACGATAAAACCCATAAAAACGGAGTGCTCGGAACTTTCAGACGCGACATGTATAGCGATAATTCGATAATTAACGAGGCTTTTTCGCGTAATCTCGGTGAATATACCAATGTGATCAAGGGTAACAACGGATTTTACATACTCAAGGTACTCGAAAAGAACGATTCGAAAACTATTCCTCTCGCTGACGTTAAAAATCTTATCGAAAGCGAATTAAAGTCAAAAATCGAAAACGACCGCCTCGAAGAGTGGCTTAAAACCGTTAAGGCTAAGTACAATATTCGTATATACCGCGATAAAATAGGCGGCGCCGCCGATACTATAGAGGTGGGCCAGCAGTCGAATTCAATTTTAGCTGATATTTCAGACGAGTCCGCCGGTAAAAATAATGGATCGGCTGCCGCTAAAAACGCTTTGACGGCGGGCGGCCTTAAAAACGACAACGGCGGCAAAGCGGCATCGGAAACAGGCGCCGGTGCGGTTGCTGATAAATCCGCTGACAAAGCCGTAAAGACTTCAGCGAAAAAAAACGGCCAGGCGTCTAAAAAGAAAACTAATTCTAAAAAAAGCAAAACTACGGCTAAAAAAGATAAAAAAGCGCCCGCCGCAAAAAACGGCAAAGATAAAAATAAAGAAACCTCCGATGATGAAGCAGCCGCTTCCCTTACGCCTTCAGTTGATTCAGGCAGCGCAGCAACCGGCGATACGGCGGTTAAATCCTTCGATAACCTCAACGAAGTGCTCGCTGAAGTCGATGGCGTTAAAATTACCAGATTGAATTATAACGAAAGCATATCCCAACTTCCTTCATTCCATAAAAGCGATTTTAATAAATTCGCCGACCGGCTTGCGATAGTCGAGAAGATAATCAACAGGATCATACTAAAAAAAGAAGCGCAGCTCGCTCAAATTCAAAATTCACCCGCGTTTAAAAAAGAAATGAAAGACATCGAAAATAAAATATTGGCCCGCGCCTTGATATTTGAAGAGGTGACTAAAAAGTTGGAAGAGCCTTCGGCTAAAGAGCTTAAAGATTACTTCAACAGAAATAAAGCCGAATTTCAGGTGCGCCACATTTTAATATCGGTTAAAAATTCCAACGATCAGAATGAAATCGAAGCAGCTCGGCAGAAAGCGCAGGGCGTATATGAAAAAATAGACACGCAGGATTTCGTTCAACTCGCCCGTCAATATTCCGACGACGTGTCTAAAAATGAAGGCGGCCTCCTTCCTTCGTTTACCTACGACGATATGGTCGAAAATTTTTCAGAGGCGGTCAGTAAACTTAAAGCTGGTGCGGTTTCCAAACCGGTTCTCACTCACTTCGGATTTCACATTATTAAACTCGAACAGGTCCGTCCGCTCGAATTTAACGAAGTTAAGAGCAGAATAAAAGAAAAAATCAGCGGCGCCGCTCAGAAAAAAGCGCTGATGAGCTATATCGAGTCGCTTAAAGAATCTTATGCGTGCGAACTTAATGAAGCTAATATTCAAAAAGCCATCGAACAGAAGCTATTTCAAAGATGATATGAAAGAAGAGAAAACATTTGATGAACAGCAGAGAAGAAATTTTAAAGAAATTCAATAGTTTTTTAGATATAATCGACAGGTTGCGCGATCCTGAAAAAGGTTGCCCGTGGGACCGCGAGCAGACGCTTGGCACCATGAAGGATTTTTTCCTTGAAGAATGTTATGAGCTTAACCACGAAGTTATTAACGGCGACAGCGAAAAAACCGCTGACGAGCTCGGCGATATCCTTTTATTGATAGCGCTTTGCGCTAAAATAGGCAGCGAAGATAATAAATTCGATATGGGCGATATCCTCGATAAAGTATCGTCTAAATTGATCGAGCGCCACCCGCATGTATTCAGTGAAGGCAGCGTGAGCGATTCCGGCGACGTCATTAAAAAATGGGATGAAATCAAGCGCAAGAAGCGTCAAAAAAATATAAGCGAAGATCTCGTTATGAGCCTGCCGCCTCTGTTGTGGGCTTATAAAGTGCAGAAACGCCTCGCGAATATGGGTTTCGATTTTACCAGCCGCGACGAAACCATGGTTAAAGTCAGGGAAGAACTCGAGGAACTTACCCATGAGATCAAATGCGGCGACCGCGATAAAATCGAAAAAGAACTCGGCGACACTTTTTTTTCTTTGATAAATCTTGCGCGCCACCTTTCGGTAAATCCTGAAACCGCTCTGGTGGCTTCAATTACTAAATTCATCGACCGCGTCGGATTCATCGAGCGCAATTGCGGAGAGCATTACGGTCGGCCGTTCAAAGAACTTACTATGGCCGAAATGGATAATTTATGGGAATTAGCTAAGAAAAAGCCTGTTATGGAGGAAAAATAAAAATGAACGTCAATACCATCAAAAGTTTTATTAAATTTATAAAACAAAGCCGCTATAACGAATTTTCAATGAAAGACGGCGAGGTCAACCTCAAGATAAAGTTCAGGCCTTATAACGAAGACTGCGAAACTATCCAGGGCATAGATAACACCGCCGCCGCCGCTGAAAAACATAACGCCGAAACTGCCCGTGAAAAAAAAGAAAGCGAATTTTATAAAATAATAACGGCCCCCATAGTCGGCCGTTTTTATTCGACTATGACCTCCGAAAAACTCGAGCCGATTAAAAAAGGCGACGAGGTTAAAAAGAACCAGACTATCTGCATGATAGAGGCCATGAACATCGAACATGAGATCAGTTCGCCATACAGCGGCGTAATGGATGAAATACTCGCCGACGAGGGCGCGGCGGTAATGTTCGGTCAGCCTCTGTTTAAAATACGCATAAATAATTAAAAAGGCGGGATAAACCAGATGATAAAAAGAGTTTTAATAGCCAATCGCGGCGAAATTGCCTTAAGAATAATAAGGGCCTGCCGCGAGCTCGGAATTGAAACGGTAGCAGTTTACTCGCAGGCCGACGCCGAAAGCCTTCATTGTAAACTCGCCGATAAGGCGGTGTGCATAGGACCGGCTAACCCTAAAGAAAGCTATCTTTACGTGCCTAATATTATTTCGGCCGCTGAAATTACGGGCTGCGACGCCGTTCATCCGGGTTACGGGTTTCTATCGGAAAATGCTGATTTCGCGGATATATGCAAAAAACATCAACTGACTTTTATAGGGCCGGAACCTAAAATAATAACGCTGATGGGCGATAAATCGGAGGCGCGCGCCGCCATGACTGCCGCCGGCGTTCCGATCGTTCCGGGCACGCCGCCTTTAAATTCCATCGAAGAAGCTCTCCGATATGCCGAAAAAATCGGTTATCCGTTAATAATTAAGGCTTCCGGCGGCGGCGGCGGCAAGGGTATGAGGATAGTGCGCGATAAGGCCGAGCTTAAAAGCAGTTTTGAAATAGCTAAAAACGAAGCGCGCATGGCTTTCAGCAATGACGAAGTTTATATGGAAAAATATATCGAACATGCCCGCCACATCGAGTTTCAGATAATCGCCGATAATTACGGCAATGCCGTTCACTTAGGCGAGCGCGACTGCTCGATCCAGCGCAGGCATCAAAAACTCGTCGAAGAATCGCCGTCGGTGTTTTTAACCGATGAATTGCGCCGCAAGATGGGCGATATAGCCGTTAAAGTAGTTAAATCCGTCAAATATACCAGCGCCGGCACCATTGAATTCATTATGGATGAAAAGAAAAACTATTACTTTATGGAAATGAATTCGCGCATACAGGTAGAACATCCCGTTACCGAAATGGTCACAGGCATCGATTTACTCAAAGAGCAGATAATGGTGGCAGGCGGCGCGAAACTTTCATTTAAGCAGTCCGATATTAAATTTCGCGGTTATGCCATCGAATGCAGAATATGCGCGGAAGATCCGGCTAATCATTTTATGCCGCAGGTCGGTACCATCGCTAACTACATTCCTTGCGGCGGCCCGTTCATACGCGTTGATACGCACGTATATTCAGGATATTCGATCCCGCCTCATTACGATTCGATGATCGCTAAGATCATCGCGTGGGGCGAAACCAGAAAAGAAGCAATAACCCGCATGAAAAGAGCGTTAGCCGAAGTCCGCTTTGAAGGGTTTACGGTCAATATAGCTTTTTTTGAAAAACTGCTCAATAACGAAAAATTCTTAAAAGGCGATATCACGACTAATTTCATTGCAAGCATGGGGGTGTAGCTATTGCCCGAACTTAGCAGTGAAGAACTTGAAAAGATAAAACTCGAAGAGATAAAAAAAATCGAGGAAATAGAGCGCGAAAACCGCGAAAAAAAACAAAGGCTTCAGCAGCAGCAGAACCAGCAGCAGCAGCAGACCGAAAAAGACGATGCGGCCGCCGCCGCCGGTCAGCCGGATGTCGAATTCGATAAGGTGCGCGAACAGATCCGTACCCGCGAAATGATGGCGCGCGGCTTTGTTTTGCTTGAAGGCGAGTGGGTTTCGCGCGAGGACGCCGAACGCAGGAATTCTGAAAAAGAAGAACAGAAAAGACTCGAAGAAGAAAAAGTGACTCGCGCTAAACAGCGTAAGGTTGAGCGCGAAAGAACGGCTTTTGAAGAATACCGCTCCGGCGTCATTCCGCATATAAAGTTTTATTCATTGGTTATTTATTCGAGTTTCGGCCTGCTGGCAGCCGGTATAATAATGTCGATAACGGCCACCTATGTCCGTTCGCTTATGGCTACTTTTTTCTTTCCGGGAATGCTGGCAACTATATTCGGCCTTGTCGCTTTTTTAACTTTTATCGGATTAACCGTGGATGCTGAAAAAAAATTAATCGAACGCTCGATCTTTGATTACGATAACGAACGGCATTTTTTCGACGATGAGAGTGAAATACACGACTGGGCGCGTAAATTTTGCCGCGGCGTGGTCCGCAGGATCGATCCGAAACTTAAATTCGAAGATATAAACAAAGACGAAGATGATTTTGAAGGGGACGAGTAAATAATTGCAGTTTACTTTAGCGCAGGATTCTAAAAAATTTTACACGGTAAGCGAAGTCAATAAATATATAGCCGATTTATTCGCTAACGACAGCGAACTGACTTATGTTTCAGTTAAAGGTGAAATATCTAATTTTACCAATCATTTAGCTTCCGGCCATTTTTATTTTTCAATTAAAGATAGTTCGTCAAAATTAAACTGCGTGATGTTTAAAAATTATAACCGGCTCCTTAAATTTATGCCGCAAAACGGCGCGGCCGTAATCGTTAGAGGCTATGTCAGCGTTTATCAGCAGCGCGGCGAATACCAGCTTTATGCTTCGTCAATTGAAAAGGAAGGCGCCGGCGACTTATATAAAAAATATATCGAGCTGAAAGAAAAATTAGAGAAAAAAGGATATTTCGACCCGGCACGCAAGCGTAAAATACCGGTTCTTCCTCGCCGCATAGGTATAGTCACCGCGCCCGAAGGCTCGGTAGTATGCGATATAATTAATATCGTCAACCGGCGTTTTGATAATATGCCGGTATTAGTGGCCCCGGCCTTCGTCCAGGGCCAGCAGGCGGCTTCATCTATATGTGCCGCTATCGCGCGGCTTAATGCAATCGAAGATATAGACGTTATAATTCTTGCCCGCGGCGGCGGTTCAATCGAAGAACTGTGGCCGTTTAACGAAGAGATCGTGGCCGACGCCGTCTATAATAGCGCTAAGCCGGTTATATCGGCAGTAGGACATCAGACCGATTTTACCATATGCGATTTCGTAAGCGATCTTCGCGCCCCGACGCCTTCAGCGGCCGCTGAACTCGCCGTTTTTTCAAAAAATGAAAAAATAGACTATCTTAATAAAATAAAAGAAAGATTGACTCTTAATTTAACGGGCAGCTTCGAAAAAAACAGAGACACTCTGTTTTTGTATAAACAGAAAATAGCGTTGCACGCCCCCGGTAAAAAACTTGAAAATCTGCGGATGCACTTAGACCGTATCGATATTAAAATGCGCTCGCTGCTTTCAGGCCGCTGCATGGACGCCCGGGCACGTCTTGAACAACGCTCGCCGCTTAACCTTCTTGTGCGCTTTAAGCCGATGATCGATAAGTACAGGCAGCGCGTCCGCGATATAAATAAAATGGCGTCTTCCGCTTTAATTAAGCGTTTTACCGCGTCGTCGGCCAGACTCGATTCGATATGGCTTAAATTCGGAGTTTACGATTATAAAAAGGTCCTGCAGCTCGGCTACTCGATCGTAAGATCGGCGAATCGCTCAAAAATAATAAAGTCTAAAAACGAACTCGCCTCTAACGACAAAATAACTTTGAAATTTATCGACGGAGATATAAACGCGACTATCGATTGAAATTTATAAAAGGTGTGATATTTATGGCGCAGAAAAAAGAAGCGGTTAAACCGGCCGCGGCGAATGAAGAATTCGAAGGGCTTAAATTCGAGCAGGGGCTTGAAAAACTCGAAGATATACTTGAATCGCTCGAAAATGAAGATCTTTCTTTAGAAGAATCCATTAATAATTACGAAACCGGCGTTAAATATTATAATTTTTGCAAGGAAAAACTCGACGCGCTCGAAAAAAAGATAGAGATATTAGTTAAAAATAACGCTTCGGGCGAGTGCGCCCCGGCGCCATACAGGCGCGATGAAATCGAAGGGCCGCGCGACTGAGCGTCTCATTAGCGCCGCGCCGCTTTACTAATCGGCGTGGTTGAGTAAAAAATTGATTTTAGAAGAGGACTGAAATTATGTATATCGATCACAACCAAAATTTAAGCGAAGTTCTTAAGGATTATAAAAAGGCGGTTGACGCAAGTCTCGAGCAGCTGCTTCCGCCTGAAAATACCTTGCCGAATAAACTTCATGAGGCGATGCGTTATTCCGTTTTTGCCGGCGGCAAGCGTATCAGGCCCATAATCACTTTGCTCTGCTGTAAATTGTTTTCGGGTAATTTAGAAGACGCGCTGCCGGTAGCTTCCGCTTTTGAATTGATACATACCTACTCGTTGATACATGATGATCTGCCCGCTATGGATAACGACGATTACCGTCGCGGAAAGCTCACCAATCACAAGGTTTACGGCGAGGCAGTCGCTATTCTCGCAGGCGACGCGCTTTTGACCAAGGCTTTTGAAATACTTTCAAGAGTGCCTAAAATCACTTCGATTAAAGCGGATGTAGCCAACCTTATCATTGAAACCGCGGCCGGTGCGGCGGGAAATCTCTCTATGATCGGCGGTCAGGTTATGGATATAATGACCGAAGAAATTGCCGGACGCGAAAAAAATATAAGCGAACTTATCTTATTTGAAATACATAAAAGAAAAACGGCCGCGCTTATAGCCGCCGCGGCCAAGGCCGGGGCGTTCGTCGCCAGAGCGAGCATCAAGGAAGTTAATTTAATCGAAGATTTCGGAGTCGCGCTCGGCCTTTTATTCCAGATGTCAGACGACCTTCTCGATCGTACGGCCACTAAGGAAGAACTCGGCAAAACCCCCGGCAAGGACGGCGCAAAAAATAAATTGACTTTTTTATCGCTGTTCGGGCCGGAAACGGCGCGCCGTAAAATGGATGAATTTCAGCAGAAAACGCTCTTACTGCTCGAGCCTTTTGGCGAAAAGGCGAATTTATTGAAGAAGTTAACCTCTTATATAGCTACACGCTCGAATTAAGTATGAAAAGAATGTGATTTTTTATGAGTATCTTGGAAAAAATAAGCGTGCCGGCCGATTTAAAAAAATTATCTTATGCCGAAATTGACAGGCTTTGCAGTGAAATAAGAAATATAATGGTGGAAGTGGTCTCTAAAAACGGCGGCCACTTAGCTTCGAATCTCGGCGCGGTCGAATTGAGCGTCGCGCTTCACCGTGTTTTCGATTTAAGCCGCGACCGTTTTGTTTTCGACGTCGGTCATCAGTGCTACGCGCATAAAATATTGAGCGGCCGCCTCAATAAAATTGAAACGCTCAGGCAGTACGGCGGCCTGTCCGGATTTCCTAAAATTAATGAATCCGTTTACGACGCCTTCGGCACCGGCCATTCGTCCACCTCGATATCCGCGGCGGCCGGTTATGCCGCAGGCCGCGATCTTAACGGCGATAATTATTATGTAGGCGCGATTATTGGCGATGCTTCGCTTTCTACCGGTATGGCCTTCGAGGCGCTTAATCATATCGGCCATACCAAAAGCAAACTCATGATAATACTTAACGATAACGAAATGGCTATTTCGCCGAATGTGGGGGCTCTGGCCGTTTATCTTGAAAAAATAAGAGTTGGCTGGGTTTATAACAAGGTCAAAGAAGATATAGAGGCGCTTTTAAAGATGATACCGGTTTTCGGAAGCAATGTGGCAAAATTTGTCGAGCGCGTTAAGTCTTCTTTGAAATATCTAGTAGTGCCCGGAATGATCTTCGAAGAACTCGGCCTTAAGTATATAGGACCTATCGACGGACATAACGTCGAACAGATAGTCGCTACCATTGAAAATGCCAAAGATTTTGACGGTCCCGTTATAATTCATGCCATAACTAAAAAAGGAAAAGGATATTCGCCCGCCGAAGCCGCTCCCGAAAAGTACCACAGCGGCGGATTATTTTGTCTCGAAACCGCCTCGCAGCCTGAGGCCGTTTGCGAAAATAAAACATATACCGATATATTCGGCGATACGGTCATGGATTTAGCGTCTAAAGAAAATAAAATCGTATGCATAACCGCCGCCATGTGTGACGGCACTGGATTATCCGGGTTCGCTCTCAAATATAAGCCCCGTTTTTTCGACGTGGGAATATGTGAACAGCATGCGCTAACCTTCGCGGCCGGCATGTCGCTTACCGGTCAGATTCCTTTAGTGGCGCTTTATTCTACTTTTTCACAGCGCGCCCTGGATCAATTTATACACGATATCGCGCTTCAAAACCTTCATGTGGTGCTTTGTTTAGATAGAGCCGGTCTCGTCGGCGAAGACGGGCCGACTCATCATGGCGCCTTCGATATATCCATGTTTAAGATGGTCCCTAATGCCTTTATAATGGCGCCCTCCGATGCGCATGAACTTAAAAATGCGCTTTATAACGCGGTATATAACTATAAATGCCCGGTCATTATAAGATACCCGAAAGGAAAGGCTGAAAACTTCAATCCGCAAAAATCGCTGGCGAATGATTGCTGTTACGAGTATGATATTTATAAACCCGGGCAGTACAATATAGTCGAACGCGGCGGCGATGCGGTCATAGTTTCCTGCGGAACCGCCCTGGGCGAATGTAAAACGGCGCGCTCCGAATTAATCGAAAAACATTCCATTTCGTGCGAAATTATAGATATCCGTTTCGCAAAGCCGATAAGCGATGAATTAATCTCTGAAATCGGCGATAGATTCGAACGTATCGTTTGTATCGAAGATAATTCCGTAAAAGGCGGCGTCGGCGAAGAAATTACCGCCCGCCTTTATGAGGCCGGATATAACTCGAAAAAAGTAAAACTTCTCGGCCTGCCCGACCGTTTCGTCGAACACGGGCCGAACGCTAAACTCAGAGGCATCATCAAAACCGATGCGGCTGCAATAAGCGAAGCGGTACTTAGTATTTTCAAGCGCGGTGAAAAATGCCGAAAGAACGAATAGATCTGCTTCTCGCCAAACGCAATATATGCGAATCCCGGACTCGCGCCATGGCTTATATTTTTGAAGGCCGCGTTTCGATAGGCGGAAAAATAATTAAAAAACCCGGTGAAAAGGTCGATTGCGATTCCGTAATAGATTTTAAAAATCCCGATGACGAATTCGTGGGCCGTGGCGCATATAAATTGCTGCGCGCGAAGGAACGCTTCGGCCTCGATTTTGCCGGGAAGGTCTGCGTGGATATCGGAGCGTCCACCGGCGGTTTTACTCAACTGATGCTCAAATTTGGCGCACGGAAAGTTGTTTGCATCGACGTCGGGACCGGCGTGCTTCATCCTAAGATAAAAAACGATGAAAGAGTGAGCGCTTTCGAGCAGAGCCACATTAAAGACTTTTCTTTGAGCGCCGCCGGTATCGATAAAGCGGATACGATAGTATGCGACGTCTCTTTTATTTCCGTTTTAAAATTTATCGATAAGTTTGCTGAATTTAGCCATGATAAAAGCGAAGCGGTCATATTAATAAAACCGCAGTTTGAAGCGGAGGCGCATGAAGTTAAAAAAGGCGGAGTGGTCCTTGATAAAAAAATTCATCGCAGGATCATATTGAATTTTATTGAAAACTTCGGCCGGATGGGCTTTTTTTCACATGGATTGACCGGTTCTCCAAAATTAAAGGGCGCGCGCAATATAGAATACTTGATTTTTTTTAAAAAAAATGATATGATAGGTCGTGGGGCGGAAATTAATTCCGCCGATTCCGGCGACTTTGTTGTAAAAGCCATAGATGAGGCTTTTGCTGAATTCGAAGCGGCTTTGCAGCCGTGCGGTAAGTAATTATTAACATACTATTAAGGAGCACTGTCTTGGAAAAAATCTTAATATGCGAAGATGAAGAAGATTTAAGGGTTATTTTCATTGACTTTTTTAAAGATAAGGGGTTTGCGGTCGTATGCGCCGCTGACGGCGAAGAAGGCCTGAAACTCGTAGAATCTGAAAAACCCGATATAATGCTTCTCGATATGCGTATGCCAAAGCTCGACGGTTACGGCACTTTGAAGAAATTGCGCGAATACAATAAGGAGCTGCCGGTAATAGTCATAACGGCCTACGGCTATATATGTCAGGTGATCCAGATGATGAACCTCGGTATTTCAGGCTACGTGACCAAACCTATCGATTACGATAAGCTGTCTGATAAAATTAGAGAAGTGCTTTCCATAAAGCCTAACGAGACCGTCTAACAATGAAAATATCCGCGTTAGTTTCATTGCTTAATAAAAAAGTCCCATTCAGGCATTGTGAAAAATGGGACAATGTCGGTTTTATAGCCGGAGATATTTCAGGCGAAATAACCGGCTTAACTTCAGCGCTCGATATCTGCGATGAAACGATCGATTACGCGGTTAAAAATAAATGCAATGTTATTATCGCCCATCATCCGCTTGTTTTCAGTCAGTTAAAAAACTTGCGCGCCGACGATCACACTGGATCGCTTCTTATTAAACTTATTAAAAACGGCGTCAATCTCATAGTTTTACATACCAATTTCGATAAATCCATTTATAACCAGTCTTATAACGTAGCTGAAAAGTTAGGTTTACGCAATGTAAAACCGCTGAGCGTTACCGATTCTGAGTATCTTTATAAAATAGCGGTTTTCGTTCCGCACGAAAATTGTGAGTCGCTGAAAAAGGCTTTATGCGACGCGGGGGCCGGCGTTATAGGCAATTACAGCCAGTGCGCTTATATGAGCGAAGGCGCAGGCGAATTTATGGGCGGCGCTGCCTCGAATCCGGCTGTCGGAAAGCCGCTGGTGCTCGAAAGAACTAAAGAAATTAAACTTGAAATGGTCTTTAACGAGACACTTTTAAATGCCGTAACCTCCGCTCTTATTAAAAATCATCCTTACGAGGAACCGGCCTACGATATATTCCAGCTTAAAAACACCTGTAAAACTTATGGTTATGGTGTTTACGGCGAATTACCGGAAAAGACGCCGGCCGAAAAAATTATTAAAAAACTTAAAAAGATTATGTCAAAGGCGGGCGAGCCGATATTCACCGCTGCGGGCAGACGGCCTGAATATATTAAAAAAGTAGCCATGGTGAACGGTTCCGGCTTTGATTTTTACAGGGCCGCGCTCGAAAAAAAATGCGATCTTTTCATCAGCGGCGATATAACCTATCACAGAGCTTTAGAATTAAAAGCCAGCGGGCTTTATACTATCGACTGTTCGCATTTTGCCACCGAGATCAACTTCAGCGAATGCCTTTCTAAACTTATCGCCGAAATCGAAAACGAAGAAAATTGCAGCCTTAATTATAAATATGACGAAAAAATAGAGAAAAATCCAATGGAGATTGTTTAAAATTGGAAAATAACGAATTATTGTTTAACCTTCAAAAATACGATATAGCGATTAAAGCCGAAGTTAGTGAAATAGATTCGCTTTCGGCGCAGAAGGAACGCATGGCGGCCGAAGTTAAAAAATATGAATCGGATATCGTGTCTTATGAAAATAAAATGAAAGCTAATTCGATTGAAACGGCCAAGTTAGAAAAAGATGTCGAATTTATCGAAATACAGATAAAAAAAATAAATGACAGATTTTTACTTATCAAAACTGAAAAAGAACTCGGCAAGTATAATTCCGAACTCGAAAAATTAAACGCCGATAAAAGCGCCGTAGAAGAAAAAATAATCGCTTCGATGGAAAGACAGGAAAAATTATCAGCCAGAGCCAATAAATTAAAAGCCGAACTCGAATTAAAAAAAGCCGAATTTAGCGAAGAGATTTTATTAATCGATGAAAAATTGACAGTTCATAAAGAGGAACTCGATAAATTAAACGCTCACCGCCGCGAATTCGTATCGGGCATTCCGGCTGCCGCGGTCGAAATTTACGATAAATTGATGATTGCAAAAAACGGGCTTGCCGTTGCGGTCGTTTCTAAAAAAATATGTTCGGGTTGCCACCTTTCAATATCCGATAATACCCTCAGCCAGATTAAATTTAAAACCGCAATGGTCTGCTGCCCTAATTGTCAGCGGATTATTTTTTTAGAATAGAGATGTGAAATGCAAAAGTTATATAAATACCTGCTTGCTCTGACGGCCGCTTTAATTATAGCGCTCGGCGGTTACGTATATTATGTGATCACTTACGATACCGGCTTAGTAAATATCAACGGTTTTGTAAACGATCATACTCAAAAACTCGAAGCGGATTTTATAACCAGTATCAATAACATATGTCAGAATCTGTCCCAAAAAACTAAGATCGATTTGATCGTCGTAATGCTTCAAAATACAAGGCCCTACGACACGGGCGTTTACGCTTCGAGGCTTTTAAAAAATTACGGCGACCTGCGCCCGGATATTGACGGCGCTATCATAATGCTCATTAATCTTGATAGAGGCACCGTTAATCTCGAAGTAATGCCCCGCATTCAATTCATGTTTCCTCTTGCCTATGGCGAAAAAATATTAAACGAAAATATAATTCCAATACTCAACGAAGCAAATAAGGCAGCGGCCGATCTTGTCGCGGGCGGAAAGTCGCGCGACGGAGCGAACGAATATATAGGCCGCGCAATTTTAGAAGGCGCTCGCGCTATTTCGCAAAAAATTACCGATGAGTACGCCAAGCAAAAATTTACCGATGAAATGATCAAACAGAAGAAAACCGCCGAAGACGGCGCTAAGGTGAAATGGTCATTTTCTATATGGTTTTACCTCGGTATTTTATTTTTTGCGGCTGTAGCTTACGCCGCTATTCGAGTTCGCAGCAGAATTCGCTGCCCTAAATGTCATTACAAACTCAAAATCAATGAAGAAACTATCGATGTACCCGAAAAAGACAAACCCGGTCTCACTATCGAAGTTCTCTCCTGCAATCATTGCGGTTATTACGATATGAAAAGAATCGTAACTTATGAACGCGGCTTTTATTTCGGCCATCTTTACGAAGTAATAAAAGACGTCGTTAAAAGCTACTACAGAAAGAAAAAAAGAGAATACCGCAAAAAAAAATACGATGAATAAAATATAATAAATAAACAAACAAAAGCGCGCCGATCTGCCGCGAAAACTATGTTTTTGAGGAAAGTCCGGACATCTAAAGGCAGCATGCTGGTTAACGGCCAGTGGGCGGAAGCGCAAGCGACCGTTTAAGGAAAGTGCCACAGAAATTACACCGCCGCTTACGCGGTAAGGTTGAAATGGCGAGGTAAGAGCTCACCCGGCCGGCGGCGACGCCGGTTGACGGTAAACCCCATGCGATGCAAGGCCTAACAGGCGCCTATAAACCGCCTTTTTTCAGCGCTCACGCGCGAAGGCGCCGGGTTGGCCGCTATGATTTTTACGGCAACGTAAAAACCAGATAGATGGCAGATAAACAGAATCCGGCTTATGAGCGCGCTTTTGTTTGTTATATATCTTAGCGTCCAAGTTGACACCACATTTACTTTTATGTTATAATTTAAAGTAGGGGAGAAGTTTTAAAAAAAGGGGGGTGAGTTATTATGAATTCTACACTCAATGGTAAGCGCGGCGCGGTAAATAAGGCCTTTAAAACAAGCAATTATATCAGTTTATTTTTAAATTATCTTAACGCCCGCAGCGCTTTTACTCTCGTAGAAATAATGGTGGCCATGCTTATTATGGTAGCCGCCATAATTCCCGTAACGGCGCTTATGACCAATAATGCCAAAGAAACCAATATAAGCGAAGCTTACGGCTCGATGATGCATCAATCAACCCGTATTTTAGATACCCTGCTCGAACGCGTTAAATACAGCGATATCATAGCCGCGGCAAGACTTAACGGCTTAGCTAACGATCTGGCTACGACCGAGGCCGTTATAGTTAATTTGCTCGACATCAAAGACAGCACTAACGCCAATGTGCCCGTCTTCGATCAGGAGCTGTTGCATAACGGCCCCGGCATAGCCGCGGGTAAAACATGGCAGTATGCCGAGCCGAGCCGGCAGTTCGAACCTATTATTTACGAACTCCGAATAAAGCAGATAGATAAAACTTTCAGATATTTGCTTAATGTCGGCATCGATACACCCGTTACCGGTATAGGGCAGATTCCTTCGTTCGATACGCCTAACGATCCGGCCGGAACGCTTCCCGCTAATAAAAAAGTAGGCAGTGTTTTTTTGAGCGGAAAACTTATGAAAATAACGCTGCTTATTAACTGGGGCACTCCGAGGACCGGTGTTACCAGACCTTATCAGCACAGCTATTCGTTAGTCACCTTCAAAGCTAATCTTGAAGATTAACCCGGCGTTTCATAATTGATAACGCTTAAGAGGACGGTGTTATAATGCTTAAAAAATATAAATATAGCGATTACAAATCAAACGGCGGTATGGCCATATTGGTAACGCTTACGGTTTGCACTTTTCTGCTCGTATTTGCTACCACTCTTTTTCAACATAACCGCGAAGTGCGCTTAGTAGAATTTAAAGTTAAAGAATCTCTGCGCGCTCAATTTCTCGCTAAAGGCGCCGTTCAAATGGGGCTTCTTAAAATAAGGGCGCTGCCTACCGAATTTTATGACGCGGTCAGATGGTCTAAAGGCTGGGTTGATGAAACCCAGGTGCCGCCGCCGATAAATATTAAAAAATTCATACCTAACGTTTCCGTTAATATCCCCGGCTTCGTTTCAAACCCGCCGGCCGCTAACGATGGAACGCCAAATTACCTCGAGTTTTTCGTCGGGTTTCATATTACCAATCCTAATCCCGTCGGAAATGTGCAGCTGCTCGGCCGGCTTATAGCAAGCGGCTCCGATTTATACTACGCCGCCGATACTAACGCTCCGGCTAACGACCCTTTCAAGGGCGACTGCATGGTAAAACAAATCAGACTCATCTCACAGCATAATAATAATATATCCGATATGGTCGAATTTGTTGCCGAAGGTTCCGAAGATTCCGGCAATACCTACATGATGAATAAAACGCTCGGTAACCTTCCGGGAGTCGCCATATCACAGTATAACTCGGTTTATCGCACCATGGTCGATGTAGGTTACATGGTCGTTAAATAAATCCGCCTCTATTTTTAAGGGGGTAATAACATGATTTTATTTTCAAAACATAGATATTCACATAAATTTAAACCGGACCGCCGGGCTTTTACTGCTCTGGAAATGCTCGTCGCCGTTACGGTTTTTGCCATGCTTTTTTACGGCGTTTTTCAGCTTCAAAATTCCGCGCTTACTACTTTTAATATAGGCTATTGGAAGGCTGAATCTCAGCGTAAATTAGTCAACGGCCTTAAACGCATCCGCGATAATATCGAAAAAGCCACTTATCCGTCTATGATATTCGAAGACGGCACCATGATCTACGGCGCGGCGCCGCCGACGGTATTTGCATATCAAAAACCGAGCGACGACGCTAATAACGGCGGTATCGCCGGTCTTGAAAATTATTATCTGCGCTATAAACCCTGCCCGGGTAATGCTCCGATTACCGTGCCTACCAACGGACCTATTATTTCTTTTTATAAGTGCACGCCTAATATCAAAAGCCAGCTTATGGCCAAGTCCGAAGTTGCCACTTTTACAAATATGGGCGGAACACAAGTGCCGGTCCAGATAATCTGGCGCGGCGCTAACGCTAATTCAAACTATCCGGCTATACAGTACAAAGAAGGCAATAACGATGCCTTCGATATCATTCCTTACGTGACCGAAGTTCTTATAAATGTCCGTGATATAACGCCGCCCGGAGTTCAGGGCGCTAACGGTCATTACTCAGTATATAACATCCACGCAGTTATCAACCTTAAAGTTAAACTTAGCTCGGCTACCGACGGCCGCGTTAAACGCGCCGCAGGCAACGATGCTAACGTTATAATCAATGATGAAATAAAAGCACGCTGCAACGTTCATGCAGTCGGTAATCTGTAATTTTAATTAAACGATTTAGTAATAATCTTAAATAAGCATAGTAATTGTAATAAGCAATAATCGTAAATTATATAAGACCGCGACGGGGGAAAAAGAAAGGACCAATGGCCCTCTCTTTTTCCCCCGTGCCCCCTTTTACTCTCCCTGAATATA
>CAYTCW010000052.1:0-28478 GCA_964436235.1 uncultured bacterium | reverse complement strand
CTTATAAGGCGCGGCATGCATTCGGGTTTTAAAGAGGCTTTTGAAGTAGGTCTCGGCGCCGCGCTTTCCGACGCCGCGATCTGCCTTCTGGTATATTTCGGCGTGGTTAAAATAATATTGGCGTCGAAACTTCTCAATTCGCTTTTAGGCATAGGCTGCGCCCTGCTTATGTTTTATTTCGGCGTTTCCGGCCTGAAAACGATATTTATCGACAGGCACAGGCCCGACGTTTTAAAATATATACAGGGGCACGGCTCGAAGCGTTCGCCGCTTACGATGGGCTTCAGCATCAATTCCACCAACCCCATGGTCATAGGCTTCTGGGTGGTATTTCTCGGAGCGGTTACCTCATATAGCCGTATGAAAGAAAGTTTCAACGAATATCCGAATTTGTCGATTTTTCTTTTTTCATTTTTTGTTTTCTGCGGTTCGCTCGGCTGGTTTTATTTGCTGGCTAAAATCGTTCATAAAGGCAAAAAATATATCAGCGCATCTATTTTCGAGTTAATATCTTTCGTATGTTCTTCGCTGTTTATTATATTCGGCTTTATGCTGATATACGGCGTTTATAAAACGATATTCATGTTATAACGCTTGAAAGCGTTTTAAATTTAATTGTTAGAATGGATAAAAATAATGGATAAAATCAATATATTTGAAAATGACGGCGACGGGGTCCTCGATATTAAAATAAAAGGAATGTCCTGCGTTAACTGTTCTAATTCGATAAAAACTTATTTAAAGTCCTTTAAAGGCGTCGCAGAAGTCGAAATAAATTTTTCGGCGGGAGCTGCCCGCGTAAAGATCGACAAAAATTTAATAGCGGATGAAAAAATCGTAGAATTAATAAATAGTTTAGGATTTCGCGCGGAATTGACGGATGGCGGTTCCGGTCCGCGGCGGGCGTTATCCGTTCAAAGTTCCGCTTCGGCTGAATCTTTCGACAGGGCGCGTTTAATTACCGCTGCGGTTTTCGCTGTTCCGGTCTTCGTTTTAAATATGTTTTTCTGTCATCTTAAATACGCCCCGGCCGTTATGAGCGTTCTTACGCTTCCCGTTCTTTTTTATTCGGGCGCGCCTTTTCATAAAAAAGCCTTTATTACTTTAAAAAAGCGGCTGCCTCTGACTATGGACGCGCTTATATCGGCGAGCTCTTTTTCTTCATATTTTTTAAGTGTTTTTTTATATTATTTCAAAGGCTCTCACGAAGTTTATTTTGATTCGGCCGCTTCGATAATAGCTATAATTTTAGCGGGCAGGGCGGTTGAAGAAAAAATGAGGGGCCGTTCGAGGCAAAGTCTGGGAGGCATAATCGAAGGAATGCCTTCTGAGTGCGTTATTGAAAAAGACGGAAGGCAGACCGAAATAAGCGCCGCCGATATCGCCGAAGGAGATACGCTTATTATTAAACCCAATCAGAGGGTGCCCGTTGACTGTGTTATATTAAGCGGTGAAGGGTTTGTCGAAAAATCCGCCATTACCGGCGAAAGCGCTCCGCTTTTCTGTTCGGCCGGCGGGCGCCTGTGGGCCGGTTCGCGCAATTATGACGCGATTTTTCGAGTCAGTGCCGCCGTAAAAGGCCGCGCTTCATATATTAATCAAATTGAAAATATGCTCAATCAAGCGCTTATGAAAAAAGCGGAAATACAGAAAACCGCGGATTTTATAGCGTCATATTTTGTGCCGGCCGTCTTCGGCTTAGCGTTATTAACTCTGGCGGCGCAGTATTTATGGCTTGCTAAAAACTTTGAATTTTCGATGATGGCGGCAATTTCGGTAATCGCTATCGCCTGTCCCTGCGCTCTCGGCCTCGCGCTTCCGACGGCATTTTATTTCGGAGCCAATACCGCCGCTTTGAACGGAATAATATTTTGCGACCCGGATTCACTTCACGCTATAAATAAAATAAACGCCATCGTTTTCGATAAAACAGGAACGCTCACTCAGAATAAATTATGCGTAAAAAAAGTCAGCTTTTACGATAAGAACGCATCGAGCGAATTTGAGGCGGAGGCGCTTAATTTGATCGCCTCGCTCGAAAAATACAGCGACCATCCGATAGCGCGCGCCGTAGTAGATTATGCGGCGGGCCTTTCTTTGAAGGCCGACTGCGAGGTTACCGGTTATACCACTCACGGCGGAAGCGGAATATCGGCGGTTTGCTGCGGAAAAAAAGTCGCGGCCGGAAATGCTGAACTCGTTAAACCGCCCGGCGGAAATGATTACGCCCCGGCTGGCTCGGCGGCGGAAGCCGGAGTAATTTTTTACGCTTCCATCGACGATAAGCCGGCGGCGGTTTTCGAGCTTGACGAAGTTTTGACCGACGGCGCGGCCGAATTCATAAAACAGTTAAAAAGATCAGGCATAGAGGTTTATTTATTGACCGGCGATGGAGAAAAAAACGCGCTTCTGACCGGAGCCGCCTGCGGCATAGACGCCGCGCATATCCGCCACACGATGAAGCCTGATGAAAAAGCGTCTTTTATAAAACAGCTCAAAGAAAAAAATCCGGGCATGAATATAGCCATGGCCGGCGACGGTATCAACGACGCCCTCGCCATGGCCTCCGCCGATATAGCCATAGCTATGGCCGATGCCGCGAATATAGCAAAAAGCGCCGCTAATATAATTTTAAGCGGCGGCGGTCTCAAAAATGCCGTAAAAGCTATCGAACTTGGAAGAAAAATGCGGCGGATAATTATGCAGAATTTTTTCTGGGCGTTTTTTTATAACGCCGTTTTAATACCTTCGGCGATGTCAGGAAGTCTTAATCCCATGCAGGCCGCCTTTGCAATGGCGGCGTCCTCGATTTTCGTCGTTTTGAATTCGGCCCGTCTGAAAAGAATATAGGCGCCCCGCTCAGCGTCCGATTAAAAAGTTATACAGCGGAGCGTAAAAGGTTGAAATTATGGTGCCCGTAACTCCGGTGCTCATAAGTATTATAAACATTAAGAAGCCCGCTCCGGGCGGAATATAAAGATTTTCGTATATATCGTCGGGCAGCATCGATTTTAACACGTTAAAACCGTCGAGCGGCGGGATCGGTATCAGATTGAATATGCCGAGCACGAGGTTCACCGATATCATCGCGGCGAAAAGTTTCAGGCTTAAAACGGCCGTTTCTATAGATAAAACGCCGCTATTAACCATCGAATCGCCGTAGCCTATCAGCATTCGGATACCGACTCCAAAGATTGCCGCGAGAGCGAAATTAGAAAGCGGGCCCGCCAAAGATATCCAGTATTCGTCGGTTTTAGGGTCTTTCAAATTCCTCAGATCTACGGGGACGGGTTTTGCCCAGCCGAACATGAACGGCGAGTTCATGACTAAAAGCATTATGGGTAAAATGACCGTACCGAAAGGGTCTATGTGATTTATAGGGTTCAGGCTGACGCGCCCTTCGTCGTAAGCCGTCGTGTCGCCGCATTTATAAGCGGTAAGAGCGTGGGCCGCCTCGTGAACGGTTATCGCCACTATGAATCCTATTATCTGAAACACTGCCATATCCGACATTAATAATTCCTTTTCCTTTTTTTCATCATAATTACATTAAAACTTAAACTTAAGCGTTGCCTTTGATCTCGCCGCATATATCGGTTTTCATTATTTTATCGATCGCCTTTAAATTAGAGGTTTTTCCCATTGCATACATCAATTTGCACAGCGTAGTTTCAAGCGTCATGTCAAAGGCGGGAATAGCGCCGATGGCGGCTGCTTTCATCCCGACTTCGTAAAGGCTTAAATCGACTTCGCCGAGAAGGCACTGAGTGCCGATGACTACCGGTATATTTTTATTTATGGCGCGCTGGATCCCGGGTAATATGCTGTTTTCGTTCGTCGGGATATTTCCCGCCCCGAAGCCCTCTATTACAATGCCTTCATATCCCATTTCTATTATTTTATCGAATATGCGTGGCGAAATAGTCGGAAACATTTTCAACAAGAATACGTTTTTATTGAAGTTATACTCGGCTTTGAGTTTTTTTGCGCATGCCGCGCGCCTGTGTTCGAATAATTTTATTATCAGGCCGACTTCGCCTATCGGTTTTTCGTTGACCGATTCAAATGCGTTTAAGTGGAACGCCGAAATTTTCTTCGCGCGCGTGCCCCGTATTATCTTTTCACCGAACAATATGGCTACTTCGTTAATATCTTTGGTGGCGGCTATAAAAGAATTTATAAAATTATTTCTGGCGTCGGAGCCTATTTCGCCGAGCGGTATTTGAGATCCGGTCAATATTACGGGTTTTTTTAAGTTTTGAAGCATGAAGGAAAGCGCCGAGGCCGTATAGGCGAGCGTATCGGTGCCGTGAGTTATGACGAAGGCATCGTAAGCGGAATAATTGGTATAAATAGCATGAGCTATTTTCTGCCAGTGGTTAAGTTGTATATTGGTCGAGTCTATATTAAAAAGTTCTTTTTTAGTTATGGCGGCGATTTTTTTCACTTCCGGGAAATGTTTTATAAGTTCGTCGGAAGACTTGGCCGGCATGAGCGAATTGGTTTTCTCATCGTGTACCATCGTAATGGTGCCGCCGGTAGTTAATAGTAAAATATGAGGTTTAGCGTTTTTTTTAAATTTCATGATTAAAAGTCGATTATATCATAAAATGGAGTATAAGTAAATAATATTTTTACCGATATGACTAATAACGGCTAATAAGATAATATTTTTCCGAATGTCTGAATGTATTTTTCTGTTTGGTTTCGGTTCAGTAAATATTTTATATCGTGCCGTAAATTTTATTTAATTGTTGCCGATACTAAAAAAAGAACTCTATAAAAAGCAAAAACAAAGTTAATTTTATATATTCCAAAGGAGGATTTTATGATCAGTCACAAAAACCAGCGTTTGCTCTTAGTGCTTACGTTGTTCTTATCCACGATGTTTTTATATGGTTGCAATGGAGGTACCTCGAGTTCAGGCGTTACCGAATCGTCGATCCGTTTCGAGATAAGGGACATTACGACGAAGGCGCCTTTAGACAATGCCAATGTTATGATTACGGGCCCCGAAGCTGACGTAGCTACTTTAAGACAGCTTAAAACCGATTCGCGCGGCAAGGTTACGGTAAGCGACCTTCCGCCCGACAGAAGATACACCGTTACCATTTCAAAAGAAGGTTATCAGAACCCGCCTGACGGCGCGAACGTGCAGCCCCAGTTTATTCCCGATATCAGGGCCGGAATGGTCGTCGAGCAGGGAAAAACATACGATGTAATAGGTTATTTGATCAGAGCGGATTCACCGGCGACGGGCACGATCAGAGGCTATGTTAAAAACCGCGTTACCGGCGAACCTATAACTAACGCGACGGTTTTCACCTCGCCTCAGAATAACTTCGCTTCGATAATCGATACGACCGATAAACCTTCGAAACCCGGTTACTATGAATTATCGAACGTGCCGTCAGCCGCTCAAACTTTGAACGCGACTATTCCCGGCATAACCACGGCGCTGACTTATGCGGTTACTATCCCCGGCAACGGTTCCATCGATTACGATATTTTAGTGGATCCGGGCACCGGAACTATAACCGGCAATATAGTCGCCTCATCGGGTGAAACTTTAGCGCCCGGAATCTATATAGTTCAAGTATTAAGAAACGGCACGGACGTTATAGCTTCGTTTCAAAAGAGCATAGATAACGTAACTACGGGTTCTACCGACTACACCATACCGGCGGTTCCGGTAATTTTAACCGGATCGACTTCTTCGTACACCGTCAAGGTTACAAGCGATTCGGCCCACATGGTAAACCCCGCCGGCGGCGTTTCGGGAGTTTCGCTCAGACAGAAAGACCAGACCGTCCAGGTCGCGCCGATTACCGTTATGTCGGAAAAAGGGACCATATTGGTAACGCTGTACCATAAACCGATAACGGCCGCCGATTCATTAGCCGGTCATGTAAGCGAAAGCGAGCTTTCCATTATGGCTGCTCAGGCGACGGTTTCAGTTGACGGCGCGGTCATCGAGTCGATGTTTGTAAATGAAGGCCCGACAAGGTTCTATCGTTACAGATTAAATAACGTTCCGGTAGGCAAGCGCGCCCTGCGGGTTAATTTCCCGGGCCATACGGTTACCGCGGGAGAAGTGAACGCGATTAAAGACAGCGAAGTTTCGTATCTGTTCACTGTGGCCGAAGCGAGCTAACACAGGCATAATTTTTTTGTCCGGCTTAACCGCAGAATAAAATAAACCAACGGTGGAGGAATTAAGATGAAAACTAAGATAAAAAGAAGAGTGATAACAGTTGTTGCCATGGCGCTGATGATGCTGGCGGCGTTCGGCTCGAACGCATTCGCCGGCTCGGCTGGCGGCGCCGCTGCCTATCTGAAGATGGGCGTATCGGCGCGCGCCCTCGGTATGGGCGAGGCTTTCAGCGCCGTAGCCGACGACGCTTCCGCGGCTTATTACAATCCGGCCGGAATCGGCGCGCTGGAAAAACGCGAAATTCATACGATGCACGCTATGTTGAGTCTCGACCGCAAACTCGATTTCGCCAATTACGTGCTTCCCGATCCTAAAAGAAAGGGCGTATGGGCATTTTCCTGGACGCGTTTCGGTGTGGATGAAATACCCGAAACAAGGGTTGACGGCGCGGGCAATCCGCTTTTAGACGCTAACGGCAATGTAAGGATATTCAGTTACTTTTCCGACGTCGAAAACAGTTACAGCCTCACTTTCGGCCGTAAGATCAACGATAAAAGAAGCTATGGCGGCTCTTTAAAACTTTTGCGCCATTCGCTGTTCGATTCGAACGCCAACGGTTTCGGGCTCGACCTGGGCGGCCGTTACAAAACCGACGAAAAAACCCATGTAGCGCTCGTTCTTAAAAATTTGGGCGCTTCGATGAAATGGAGCGGCGGCTCGAATGTGACAGACACTATTCCGGTTACCGGCGTCGCGGGCGTTTCATATCAGTGGAAGCCGCGCGTTCTGACTGCGCTCGATCTTGAAAAGACCGGCAGCGAAGATTTTAAAGTTAAATTCGGCGTGGAAGGCAAGATCAACGATAATATCGCTTTGCGCGCGGGCGTTAACAATAAGAAACTTTCAGCCGGCGCGGGTTTCAGCTCGAAAGAATGGCATTTCGATTACGCGTTTTATGACGAAGAACTCGGCGCGAATCAGAGAATATCGGCCGGCAGAAGATTCTAATATATTTCTTTAGCTGATGTTTAAATCCGACGCTAAAACAGGCATTTATTAAAAAAGTTCATATTCCTCCAGCCGGTCGAAATAATCAGAATGTAACAGCCGGATAATATAAAAGACCCGCTAATATACAAAAGACAAAAAAAGATAAAAAAAGATAAAAATCTAACAATTTTTATCTTTTTTTATTTATCGAACTTGAAATTTTATAAAATTTCAAGTATAATTACTTAAGTTTGTTCAAAATAACCGTTGTTGATTTTGAAAAAATAATAGAAATGCGTGGTGTCTGGAGGACATTTATGATGAAAAAGACTGTCGATGTAACAAAAGAAATAATAGATAACATAAAAAAACTTGACCTCGAATGTGAAGCGGAACAATCAAAAGCCTGTCTCAAACTCGAAAAATACGGCATCCGCTTTATAGATACACTTCTTGAAAATTACCATTCTTTCAACGATAAGCAGATAATGACCGCCGGTAAGATCGCGGTCGGAATCAAGATCGACGGCGATTCTAAAAAAGATTCTAAATATTTCATACCCATAATAAACAATCTCATAATCAGACTTAAAAATGACGACGATAAAATGCAGATGACAATCTGGCTCACTATTCTCGGAAAAATGGGCAACGTTCACACTATCCCCGTAATAGCAGGGCTTTTAATGTCGGAAGATAAAAGGATCCGCGCTAACGCGGTCGAGGCCCTCGGTAAAATCGGCGGCGATAAAGTTAAGGAGCTTTTACTGCCCTATCTTAAAGATTCGTCGAACAGGGTGAAGGCGAATACCGCTATAGCGTTGTGGGAGTTTAACGAGCTTCGTTCAAAAGTAAGAAAAGCTTTTGACGAAATGATCAAAGACCGCGATAAGTGGATGAAAGCCTCCGCGTTTTATGCTTTCGGCGAGATCAAAGCGGATGAGTTCGTACAGATTTTATTGAATTCGATCGACGATAACGACGAGGACGTTTGCCGTAACGCTTTTCTCGCATTAGTCAGTTACGCCGAACAATACGGCGACGAAGATCTGACCGATATCTTAAAATAACGGGCCGCTTATAAAGTAAAAGTTGTTTTTTAATAAAAAAATATCACCCGGAGGTTTTGTGGTTATGACTGTAAAGCGCTGGTCAAAGGAAGACGAAATTTTTCTGATGAATAATTACTCGAAACTTAACAATAACGAACTATCCGACCATTTTGGAGTCAGTAAGATAGCCATTCAAAGAAAGCTCGCGCGGCTTAAACTTTTAAGGCAGTACCAAAAAAAATGGAGCGAAAACGAAGAAAAGTTTTTATTTGAAAATTACGCCGCAATGAGCGATCGTGAACTCGCTAAAATCTTTAGCGTAACTCAGATATCAATTAAAAGAAAGCTCGCGCGGCTTGGATGCCGCAGAAACCTCCGGCAAAAAAGACAGAATAACGAAGTTAAAATAAAAATTAAAAAATCAGGCGAAAGTAAGATCATATCAGGCGTTAAAATCGGCAAACCCGATTTTCTTATCGATAAAACCGCGCCCGGCCGCGCAAATGAAAAATCCGTTTCATCTAATTACAAATCATCGAAATCGTCTAAAACCCTTAAAACGATAACAAGGCAAATTACCGGCGCGCCGGCGTCCGAATCGCATAAGGCGCCCCGTCCGGCATTCGCCGCCGATGAAACGCGCGCCGGATTGTCCTGTGCGGCGCAGCAGAATTTCGCTAACGGCGAAAAACAATATTGCTGTTCTAAAAGCTATGAAATCGGCGAGCTTATTTATCATAAAACCTGGAACGACAGCGGCCGCGTAGTTAAGTTAATAAAAACTTCCGGCGGACATAAGGCCATAGTGGTCGATTTTAACCGCTGCGGCCAGAAAGTTTTACTGAGCGAAGTGCGCGAAGCCGATATGGTGTAAAACTATTCAGGCCTGGAAAACAAAAAAACCCGCTATCGTTTGATAACAGGTTTTTTGTAATTCGTAAGCAAAAATAAAGTTATTATTTTTTCTTTGCGGCAGCTTTTTTAGCTTCAGCAGCTTTTGCAGCAGGTTTTTTACCCATTAAAATTCACCTCAGTATAGTTAATTACCTATACTTAATATACTAAATAATACGCCTGTTTGTCAAGTATATTTTTAAAATATATATATATTTTTTTGCATTTTTTAATTTTAAAATGTATAATGGCGTTATTAATTTTTATCCGGAGGTTATCGATGCAAAATACGAACGCCGGCGCCGGCAATTTTATTCAAAAAAGTCTTCAGTACTTAATTCCGGGATATAAAGGCTACTTAAGCGCTAATGAAGCCGCCGATACCGATTCGAAGATCCGCGCCCACATTGTTTATTCAATCGGCGAAATGACGGCCGCGGTTAATTTGAAAAAGAGGTTTTATACTTCTTCGCTATCGGCCATAGCTTTTTTATCGGCCCTCGATAAAATTACGGCCTCGCTTACAGCGGCGGCCGAAACCATTAATTACTGCTCAGGCGCATCGGCGTCTTTTAATTTTTCTTCCTATGATTCCGCCAGATGCGAAAAACTTAAAACTTTCGACGAATTTTTATATTATTCACTTCAGGAAATTAAAAATATTATCGCAGAAATCGAAAAATCTTCGAGCCTTGCAGAGTTTGAAAATATAGCGGCCCGGGCGGCTGAATGGTCTGAAAAATATATCAGGCAGATTAAATCCCGAAAAGATATATTATAAATTTTTAGTTTATAGCGGAGGAATTATGAGTCAATTTATAGAAATTCTCGAATTTTTAGATAACGGCGGCCAGATGGTCGCGGCGCGCATTCCGCCTTCGGATTCCGGCGAAATAAAATACGGCGCACAACTTATAGTACAGCAGAATCAGGCGGCCGTTTTCGTTAAAGACGGCAGGTTCCTCGATTTATTCGGCGCGGGGCGCCACACGCTCGTTACCGAAAATATTCCGATTTTAACCAAGCTGCTTTCGCTTCCGTATAATTTTAAATCCCCGTTTCGCGCATCCGTTTATTTCGTGGCGCTTAACGAATTTACGAACCTTAAATGGGGTACGCCCGAGCCGGTATTGTTCAAAGATTCATTTTTTGAATTCGTGAGGCTTCGCGCGCGCGGCACTTATTCGATCAAGATAACCGATGCGTGTCTCTTTCTCGGTAAGGTTGCCGGCACTAAGGGGCGCTATGCGATCGGCGAACTCGAAGACTTTTTAAGAAATAAAATAGTATCGCAATTTTTAGATACGCTTGCCACCAATATTACCAGCGTGCTCGAGCTTCCGCAGATATACGACGAATTAGGGCTTTTAATACTTAACCAGTTGAAAAGCTCCGTAGCGGCCTATGGAATCGAGCTTTGCGATCTTAAACTTTTAGCGGTAACGCTTCCCGACGAAGTGCAGAAGGCCGTCGATGAAAGAAGCTCGATGGCCGCCGCCGGCGATCTGGATAAATACGCCAAATACAAAGCCGCGCGCGCCATCGATAAAATGGCCGATAATCCGGGTTCGATAGGCGGGGCCGCCGCCGATATAGGCATAGGTTTAGCCGTAGGACAGATGATGACGGGCGTATTTAATCAGGCAGGCAATCCGGCGGCTTCGGGCGCGCCGCAGTCACAGCCGGTTACGCAGTCTCCGCCGCCGGCTGCATCAGTAAAATGCCGTAAATGCTCCGCAGACAATCCCGCGTCGGCCAATTTCTGCATGAACTGCGCGGCCAGGCTCCTGCCTCCGGGATATTGCGAAGCGTGCGTGACGCAAAATCCGTCTGCCGCGAATTTTTGCATGAAGTGCGGACTGAAATTGTAAATATAAAAGTAAAAATTGTTAATTGAATAAAATGAAAATTTATTCGACTTTTCTGGCTAAAATAAGGTAGTTTTCTCCGTCGTAAGAGTCGTTATCGTAAAAACTTTTTAAAAACCAGCTTGTTACCGGCGTTATTATTTTTTCGTGGATCTGCGGAAACGGTATATAACGGCCGAGGGCTTTTTTATAAGCGGCCCCGCGGCACAAATAAAACGAGGTTATTATTTGTATGCACACCGCGCTCAGTGACGCGTATTTTTTGTGATATACTATTTTAAAGCCGCAGTCGCGAAGAAGTTTCGACCATTGCTGGTATTTAAGCATTGAATTGAGCCTGAAATACGATGAAATATTGTGATTGAAAAGTTTTATCAAATTCTGCGATGCCATGCCGTTAATAAAGTCGCTGAAAACATTAAAATGGAACCCCGGCACCAGCGTCGGAACGCTGAAGCACAGAAAGCCTCCCGGCTTGAGAACACGCCAGGTTTCATTTAAGGTTATGCGCGGTTTTGAAAGGTGCGCGAATAAATCGTTGGCTAAAACGAATTTGAAACTTTCATCGTCGTATGGCAGATCCGCCGCGTCGGCCACTTTGATATCCCTGTAAACGCCTCTCTTATAGCTTAAATCCACTTCGGTTTCGTCGATATCGACGGCGCTGTCTATGTGGATTTTGTCTTTGAATAAAATAGATGAAAACAATCCGTCGCCGCAGCCTAAATCAAGTATAGGGTTGGCGAAGGGTATGGAATCCATGAGCCTGCATTCCATAGCTCTTACTAATGCCAGCGCGATGGGCGCGTTCGATAGATATTTAGTTAAAAAATCTTTATTTTGCGTTTTTTCGTTTAAATTTTTCATAAATGCCGCACAGTTTTGAATTTAAAATAAGGTCGAGTTCTGTTTGATATTCTTTATTTTTAACGCCGCTTTTTTTAACGCCGTCCTTCGGCGAATCTGAAGGGTTTATGAATTTATTATAAAATTTATGCGTTTCGATATTGCTGTATATTTTTTTAAACTCTTTTTTTATTTTTTCTTTAAGGCCCGATACAAAAAAAGCCTCTACGGAGCCTACCCGGGCTATTTCCGATATTTTATTCATAAATTCGCGGATGCCGAGTTCGCTTATGGATTCGACGATATATTTAATCTCGTGAAAGGTCGATAAATATGAAGCTTCATCGGAAATCCCGGCCTCGCGCATCGTTTCGAACGAACTGATGATAATGGCGAGAATGCCTCCGACTAAAAGAGATTGTTCGGCGAAAAGGTCCGAAAAAACTTCGTCTTTTAATTTTGATTGTATTATTTTATTTTTATCTATTTTAAGGCCTGCGCAGATATAATTCAGCTTTTCAGCCGCTTTTTTCGATTCGTTCTTTAAAACTGCGCACAGCGCGTAATCGCCGGGGCCGCTGATGTAATTTTCACGCAGCTTATTTGCTATGGCGTTAGGCGATATTAAAATTATGTCGCAGGCGGCGGGAAAAGAAAGCGGATGATAAAAAAAAGAAAGCCCGTGGCATAAAATTATGCATTTATTTATAAAAATTTTATGATCGATATTTTTAAAAAAATTATTAATTTCAAGATCGGGTATGGCTAACAGCACGCAGTCGCAAGCCTTGATAGCTTCCGTTATAGAGCGTATTTCGAAGTTTTCGGCCGCGGCTTTTTTTGCCGATTGCGAAGCGGCGGAGCGCGCCCCTATTATTATTTCGACTCCCGAATCGCGAAGGTTATGGCAGATAGCTTCGGCCATGCTTCCGAAGCCGATAGACGCCACTTTATATTTTATTTTACGGCCTTTTGACGATAGTGGTCCGCTTTTTTTTATGATCGTTTTTTTCATATCATCCTTCGTCTGTAAATTAATTTCAATAACGGCTCCGGTGGGCTGTATTCCGTTTTTTTCATAAATTACGCGCTTTATTTGCCGGCCTGGTATATGTAAATTACGCCGATAGTCACCAATAAAATGCCGAAACCTCTTTTGAGTGCGACCTCATTCATTGCCACGGCGTATTTTGCCCCCAGGATACTTCCGGCTAAAAAGCCCGAAATCAAAATTACGGCTGCCGGAACATTAACCATGTTATTTTTATAGTACTCGATGAAAGCAAAAATTCCTATCGGCGGAAGCAGCATTGCAAGAGTCGTTCCCGTGGCTGTTTTCTGGCTGAAGCCGCATAAAAAAACCAATGACGGTAAAACCAGAATGCCGCCGCCGAATCCGAACATTCCGCTTAAAACGCCTACAACGACGCCTAAAATCGCTAAAAATAAAGACATTAAACTCATATTAAAACTCCATTCACATCCCTGCCGGTCTTAAAAAACACCTTTTCGTTTATATAATCGGCTGAAATTTGATATAGTAAAATCTAAAATCTTAAAATTTGAAATTATACTTGAAATTATGATAAATTTGGTGTAAAATCAATCGTTTGAAATAGATAAATAGAGGAGCAGTTAATAAAATGGGTTCTGAATTTTTGAATGAGTCTCAGGAAGGCGCTCCGCAGCAGGCCAGACCTGATTTTTCGTCTTTCGAAACGCCTAAAGAAAATCAGGGGGCTAAAGTTTTCGGAATGCTCAGCGATCCGGACAATCCGTTTTTAATGGATCTGGCGGATCTTGTTCCGCAGGATCAGAGAGTGCCTAACGAGCCGGCAATCAATATGTTTTTGCGCGCGCTCGTCAATTCCGGCGCCTCCGATCTTCATCTAAGCTATAACGTGCCGCCGATCCTGCGGGTCCACGGCAATCTCAAGCCCTTGAAATTTAAAATGATCCCCGCCGAAACCATGAAAAAAATGCTTTATCAGATATTAACGCCCCAGCAGCGCGAGCAGTGCGAAGGCGGCGAAGAAGTGGACGCCTGTTACACTATCGAGGGCGTCGGGCGCTTCAGGATGAATGTTTTTTATCAGCTTTACGGGCTTTCGGCGGTATTCCGCGCGATACCAATCAGGGTTAAAACCATCGAAGAAGTTGGAATCAGCGAAGAAGTCGCAAAACTCGCCCTTCACGGCCAGGGATTCGTCGTGGTGACCGGCGCTACGGGTTCCGGTAAATCGACTACGCTGGCGGCCCTTATAGATTACGTAAATAAAAACGACTCATGCCATATAGTTACCATCGAAGATCCGCTCGAATTCGTTCATACCAACTATAAATCTATAGTCACGCACCGCGAAGTGGGCGCTCATACCAATTCTTTCTCCAACGCTCTTCGCGCCGCGCTCAGGCAGGACCCCGACGTTATATTGCTTGGAGAATTGCGCGATCTTCTAACTATCGAAATCGCCCTTACAGCGGCGGAAACCGGACACATGGTTTTCGGAACGCTACACACCAATAACGCTTCAGAAACTATATCGCGTATCATATCGGTTTTTCCGGCGGATCGTCAGTAACAGATAGCTATGCAGCTTTCGACCGTATTGACAGCTATTATCGCACAGGAACTTATGCCTTCTAAAGACGGCAAGGGCCGTGTGCCGATAAGGGAGATACTCGTCGGTACCAATAGCGTGCGCGCGATGATACGCGACGGTAAGATCCCGCAAATTTATTCGGCGATCGAAACCGGCAAAAAATTGGGGATGCGCACTATGAAAGAATCCGTCGAAGAAGCCGAGCGCCTCGGCAAAATAAGCGCCGAGGCGGCTAAGGACCGTATCGCGGAATTATCCATGAAACAGTAATGCGGGTTATTAGTTAACGGGCGGCACGAACGAAAAGAGGCTGCCCGTTTCATAAATATCGAGCTGTACGCTCGAAAATGGAACGGCTTTGCCTATAGCGGCGAGGCCGTCATTTTTTTTCAATTTGATATCGCCGGTTTCGATGTTTACTTCGATTTCGTCGCCGTCTTTAATGACGCCGCTGCTATAATCGGCTAATTCAACTATATCTGGGCAGCATATTATCGGAAACCCCGAATTAATGGCATTTCTTTTATAAATAGCGCCTATGGATTCGCAGAGTATAAGCGAAACGCCGAGCGCCGTAAAACAGTCAACCGCCTGCTGGCGCGACGAACCGGCGCCGAAATTGCCTCCGGCGATCACTATGTCGCCCGGACGGACGGTCTTATGGAAGTCTTCATGGCCTTTGAGGTTGCCCAGAGCGTATTGGCCCATTTTAGCTATATCGGTTATGGCCAGAAAGTTGTTATGATAGATCTGGTCGGTATCTATGTTGTTGTATATCTTATTGTCTTTATCGCGAAGTATTATAACGCGGCCGCAGATTATTTTTTCTTTCATTTATCACACCTCTTTAAATTAAAATTATTCACAGCAGATATAGCCGTTGAGGGCCGAGTAGGCCGCTACTACGGGCGATGTTAGATATGTTTTGCCGTCGCCCTGTTTTCCGTCGAAGTTGCGGTTCGAAGTCGAGATCTGGACCTCGTTTTTACCGGTCATGCCGATCTGGCCGGACGCGCATCCGCCGCAGCCCTGGCTTGCGATTATAAATCCGGCTTTAAAGAGCGTTTTTAAGATGCCTTCGTCAACCATTTGATTATATACTTCTTCGGTTGCCGGAACGATTTTAGCCATGATTCCCTCTTTAACTTTTTTGCCGGCGACGATGTCGGCTACGGCCTTTATATCTTCAAAGCGGCCGTTGGTGCAGGAACCGATAAAAACGGAATCCACTTTGACGCTTTTGAGTTTTTCTACTTCGATAACATTGTCAGGTGACGGCGGCGCGGCGGCTAAAGGCTTCAAGCCGGTTATATCGAGGGTGTATTCTTTGATATATGCCGCATCGGGGTCGGCTTTAATTAATTCGATAGTTTTAGAAGCCGCGCGCGATTTAAAATAATCGACTACGGTTTTATCGGCCGGAATCAAGCCTACTATGGCTCCCATTTCGGTTGCCATCGATGAAAGGGTAATTCTTTCGTGTATTGAAAGATTTTCGACGGCTTCGCCGTAAAATTCAATGGATGCGCCAAGAAGGCCCGCCGAGCCGAATTCCTTTAAAACGAAAAGCGTGAGGTCTTTTGCCGTGGCCGGATATTTGAGGCGGCCGTTGATGGTGATTTTAATCGACGGCGGTATTTCGAACCATGTGGCCCCGTGACGCATCGCGTAAGCTATGTCGATATCGCCCATGCCCTGGCCGAACGCGCCGAGGGCGCCCATTATATTCAAGTGCGAGTCGGTGCCGACGGTCGTAGTGCCCGGAAGCGCTAAACCTTCTTCGATAAGCACATGCGAGCCGATGCCGGCGTTTACGTCGTAAACTTTAACGCCCTGCGCCCTGGCAAATTCGCGGCAGATTTGCTGGTTGTTAGCGTAGGCTATAGTATTAGCGGGCGCCTGGCAGTCGAAGGTGAAAAAAGTTTTCGACGCGTCGTTGACTTTATCGTCTTTACAGTATTTATTGAAATTTTTAACCACGTTCGCGCCGCCGAAATCGCGCGCGGAGCGCACGTCGAGTTTGATCCAGACTATATTTCCCGGCTTGACTTCTTCATCAGGGCGTACTAAGTGGTTCTTAAATATTTTTTCGATTATAGTGTGTCCCATATTACCCCTCCGTTATTTTATATTTATTTTAACTTCTCCGCTTTCCCGGTTAATTTCCTGTTTTTTTTCTTCAGGCCGCGCAGGCGCCGGCGCAGTTTCTTCTTTTTTATCGAGCGTGTTCTCGGAAGTATTTTTTAATATAACCTCGAAAGTTTTATCGTAAAATATAACTTCGCCCGTGGTATTCATAAATTTAAGCAGTTCGTCGCCTACCGAGCTTTCATCGTTTAATAATTTTTTCTTTAACGGCGCCGTAACTGGAATTGCATCGTTTGTCTTAGAATCGGCGTCGCCGGAAATATCAAGGGTTACGGTTTTCTTTTTTTCTTCGGAGCGGACCTGATCGAAGCTGACCGGGGCAAAACCGAGCTGTTCAAAGAGCTTATGAAAATAATAGCAGTATTCGTCGTAGGAAAACGGGCGCCGCTGTCCTTTTTCATCGATGCATACGACTTCTGACACTTTCGGATAGCTTTTTTTCAAAGAATCTAATTTGGCGCGCATTAATTTTATTGAATTGAGCATGGATATATTTTCTGCCGCGCGCGGAAAGAGCGGATCGAGGAGATAACCGCGGTTATAGTTTTCGAGCGCCTCGCTTATTTTGTCGTCATAAAATAAAAAATCGCCTTTGTGCATATAAAGAGCGCCGAGCGCCGGATCTATTTTAATAGCGCGTTCGATCGTTTCAAAAGCCTCTTTGAGCATATTGTTTTTAAAATAAGCCCAGGCAAGAGTGTCTAAGTAAACGGCGTTTTCGTTCTCGGCCGCTACGGCTGACCTGCTGCATTCAAGAGCTTTATCGAGTTTCTGGTTGGCCTCGGCGAGAACGTAGGCGTAATTATTATTGATAAGCGCGTCGGTAGTGTCCTGTGAAAGCATATATTCAAGATGCTTGATGGCCGAATCGTTGTCGTTTAACTGAAGGTATATTTCGGAAAGGTGTTCGTGCACTTCCCTGAGTTCCGGGTTTAAACTGTAGGCTTTTTTCAGCGTGGCGACGGCTTTTTTTATGTCGCGGTTCTTATAATAAGCGCAGCCTAAAGAGTGAAGATAGACCGGATTGTTAGGATCGAGAGCTATGGCCTTTTTACAGTGCGCCAGGCCCGCGTCGAGCTTGATATTATTCATCGTGTATAAATAGCCGAGGTTATTGTGGGCCGCGGCTGAATCCTGGTTTTTTTCGATGAGGTAAAGATAGGCGCTTTCTTCGAGCCAGAGAGGTTTTTTAACTTTTCTGGCGTCGTAATCGGAAAGCAGCTCGATTAAATTTTTAAATACCCGTTCTTTCAGCGCTTTATTTTTAGGGGCGAGCTTTACCGCCTGCATGAACTCGGCGTAGGCGAGCTGATGTATGTCGGGCGAAGCCTGCGCTACGGCTAAAAAGGTCGAACCGACCATATAGTGGAACTGCGGGTCCGACACGTCGAAAGAAAGCGCTTTCTTTAATTCTTCGAGCGGATCGTAGAGCTTGAATTCGCTTATGTCCTGATCTTTGAGCGAGGCGTATACTACCGTGTAGAAAAGATGGTAATAAGGGTTGAGCGGTTCCATCTGAAGGAGCGCCGCCATATCGCAAAGCGCCATCAGGGCATATATTTTATTGTTGTAATTTTGATAGCCGAGCCCGGCTATCAGCATGTAAAGATAGCCGCGGTCGAAGCAGGTGGCCGATATCTGCGGATCGTAGCGCAGCAGAATGAAAGAAAGAAGTTTTTCGAGCTCGAAAGCGGATTCGTTGATGGCTTTAGTTCCGCCGGCGATATTGTTTACGAAGGTATATAAAACATAGGCGCGCACCGGAAGGTTTTTAGTGTCTGATTCGAGAACTTTTTTAACCGCCTTAAAGTCTATTTCTTCGAATTTAAAATGGGGCGTGAAAATATTGACGCCGAAATCGATTTTAGAGGCAATGCTGGCGCTTCCGCTCTGGGCGAGCGATTCGACCGGCGGGAAAAACATGAGCAGAAACGCCGAAAAAAACGCGGCGCCCGCGAAGCGTAACAAATTGAAAGTAAACAAATTATAACCGTTAAAACGCACTGAAATCGAGCTGAAATTCCTGTCGTTAAATAATTTATGATCGGACATGATAGACTCCTTTTCCTGTTTGAATGAGTTGATTATATCAAAATTCCATCAAAAAAACAATAGCTTAAATTCGCTAAAATTTGCCGTATTATCGCGGTAATTTTTCTTGACTTTTAGTTGCGCTGAATTTATAATGAAGTTATAGTTTTATTATTTTAAAAGATAAAGGGGCGGAAGTTATTATGACGGAAATAAGTCACGAGCTCGAAGAAGCGATGACTATAATATGGAAGGAAATCGAGAATAAAAATAATAGTTACGAAAAGCTCGATGAAAAACTTAAAAAATATATCGGGCCGGATATTTTAAAACGCCTTGAATCCGGAGGGCATATAAAGCCCTTAAAAAAAGATCAGCCGGTTGAATTCAGCGAGAAAGGCTACAGGCGGGCTTATGATCTCACCCGCCGCCACAGGCTTACCGAAAGGCTTTTAGTTGACGTGCTGCACATGGACCGCTCGAAAGTAGATTATGACGCTTGCATGTTCGAGCATATAATATCTAAAGAGCTCGAAGAAAATATATGCACGCTTCTCGGGCATCCCGAAACATGCCCCCATGGCTCACGGATACTTCCCGGAGACTGCTGCAGGAATAAAGTGTCTAAAATCGAGCGGGTTATTTTCAAGCTGTCCGAATTAAAGCACGGCGAATGCGGGCGCGTTTCCTACATTCAAACTCAGACGCATCCGGCCATGCATAAAATCATGTCGTTAGGGATGGTGCCGGGGCTCACGATTAAGGTCCACAGGACTTTTCCTGCTTATATAGTCGAGTTCGAGCAGACGCAGTTAGCTATCGAAAATGAAGTAGCCGAAAATATTTACGTGAGAAAGATATCGTGATTATAAAGAAGCGTTTTATATCTATATTCGCATTTTTTTATGTGGCGGGAGCGCTTTTCGGCTTTGCGCCGGGGGCCGCGTTTGCCCAGCAGGTTTATCCGCGCGCGGCCGCCGTCGAATTTTACGAGCCCGTTGAAATCTGCGAGTTAAGCGATAGCGATGCTGCCGTTCAAATTGGCGGTGACGCGGTGTTTGCGGCCTCGCCCGGCGGCGGCGTATGCCTTTATTCCAATTCGGCGAATTGTCTGTATCTTTTCGATATGAAGGGCGTTATGCTTCAAAAACTCGATTTTAACGGATTGAACTATTCCGGACGGCCTTTTATCGCATGCGATATCTGCGTGACTAAAAAAGGCGGCGTTTACCTGCTCGAAGCAGGTTCTTCCAAAATAGTAAGCGTTAGTAAAGAATTTAAAATTAATAATTTTATAGTTAAAAACGATATTTTCGCCGCCGATTATATAGGCGGTCCGTCGGATTTATTCTGCGACGATAACGGCTCGCTTTTAGTTTATTCGAGGCTTTGCGGCGAAACTATTTTTTGGGCGGGCGCTCAGGCGTCTTCGGCGGCCGTGTTCAAAGGCCTTGTTGTCGCCGCAGGAAAGCAGGGAGCCGCTGATATGAATTTTAATATAAAGTTAGAGGGCGGCACGGTTGAAGTGTCGCTTAATTCCGGCGGTGAAAAAAAAGTTTTTAAAACGATAAAATATCCCGGCTACGCCGACGGCGTTTTCATGGCGGAAAAAAACGGCGCAGGCGGTCTCTGGCTCGGCGTAAGGGTCATAAATAACGACAGGTACGAATATCACATATCCGAAATCGGCGGCGATTCTAAAACTTTATCCTCGGGTAAAGTTGAAATTGATGACCGGCCGGTGATTGAAGTCGTATTATCTTCGAACGGAAGGCTTCTGACGCTTAGCGGCGGCGGAAAAAAATCTTCGAAAATTTATCTTGGCGAATTGAAAAAGAAGAAGCGCGGCGGCGGGCAGGCCGACTGATCCCGAAAGAGGTTTTTTATGAACGATTCGAAATATAGGCAGGCAGGCCGTAATTTTAAAAAAGCCGCCGAACGGAGCATCGCTTCGGCTCGTAATATATTAATTTATGCCGTTATGGCAGTATCGTTATCGATTTATTACGCCGGCGCGCTTTATGCGCAGGGTGAAAGCGGCGCGCTTAATATTTTATTTTCAGACGGCCCTAATTACGCCGGCGCGCTTAAAACTTACGAGTACAACTATCCTTACGGGTTTAAAATATCGCGCGACGGCTCGCTTTATCTTTCTAATACCCCTAAAAATTCGATACTGCAGTTCGATTTTATGGGGCGCCCGGTTAAGTCTTATTCGAGCCGCGATAACTTATTTGATTGCGCGGGCGATCTGACTTTTGACAATGAAGGTATGCTCTATTTCGCCTCGCTTAAAACCATGCAGATAATTAAAGTCGATATGCTGTCTAACGAGCTTCAGCGTTTCGGCGGCCGTTCGACGGCGGAGGCCGGCCTTATCTCTATTTATCAGATAGAGGCGGCTTTTGGAAAGAAAATTTTCGCCCAGGATATAGCCTCTTCAAAAATTAACGCCTATAGCTCGACGGGCGCGTTTATAAAGAAGATCGACTGTAATGTCCCCGGTTTTGCCATTACCGCTAAAGGCGGCCTGCTTTACTTAAATTACGACCGATACAGCGGTTACAGCCTTTTTATGTCAGATATTAATGAAAAAACTTCAAAGCGTGTTTTTTGCGCGGGGCTTGCGGCCGTCGAAGGCGTCGAGTTCATAGGCGCCGACCACAAAGGAAATATTTATATCGCGGCATCGGGTTCGCATTGCGGCCCTTTCGGAGAGCGCGAGATAATAGTATATAACGCTAACGGAATATATCTGAACAACTACAGGGTAAAAAAATCGCTCATTACAAGGCAGTTTTTTGTATTCGGCGACGGCTCGCTTTATTCGGCTGAAACCGACGCGACGGCCGCTAATCCTCTGCCGTCGAAGATATCGATAAAAAAATATTAACGGCGGCGGCCGGGGGAACCGGCGCGAAAATAATTGAACGGGACGCGTTTTTATGATGGAATTAATCAATGGGATAAGATATCAATTTAAAAAAATAAACTGCTTTCGATTCGGGATCCGGGATCGTTTCCGGCGTTTTTTATCGCTTATAAGCCGTATGACGGCGGTTTTTGCCGGCAGGCGTCATGGCGGCAGGATATCGCTTTTGGTAATATTAGCTTTTATATTTACGCTCGCCCCCCTTCGTTTTTTATCGAATGCGTGTGTTTTTAATTGCCGCGCGGCGTTTATGGTAAGCGCTTTTGCCGCGCGTATAGAGGTTTCGACGATAATAACTGCGAATTCCGGCACTTCGAGCGAAGATTTTTATATTAAAACGCCGTCGGAACCTTCTCATTCGCTTTATTTTGCCAACGGCGCGCCGGCGTTTTTCGTCTCCGGCGGCGCGGAACGCTTTATTTATATACTCGACGCGGCCAATTCGCGCGTTAAAAAATATAACCTTTCGGGCGATTTTAATTCGCTCATTAAACTTTCTTCCGATTTCGGGATAAACCATGAGGGGCTTTGCGGAATTTACGTTTCGGAGGCTCAGCAGATGATAGTCCACACCGAAAAAGAGCTTTACTTCGTCAAGGCGGACGGAAAAATAACCGGCCGCGCCTCGCTTACGGGCGGAACTGAATGCCATAAGATATTTTCCGCCGATTCGAAATCCCTTACAGCCTATGATTATAAAAATTTGCGAATATACCGCGCCGCTTTCGATCTTTCTAAAAAAGAAGCGGCCATAACATTAAGTTTTGATAATATAGTTTTCCCATGGCCTGTTTCCGGCGGCGGTTTTATATGCCCGTCGCTTTTGACGCCCCGCGATTTATTGGTTTATAAATATAATTTCGCTTCCGACGCGCTTTTCCCCGCCGCCGGAATCAAACTGCCGTCGGGCGAGTTCGTTTCGCAGTTTAAATTCATAGGCCGCGACCGTAAAAATAATTATTATTTAAGGTATTTCGGCGATATAACGCAAAAAATAGCCGTGATAGATGAAAATTTAAAATTAATAGATGAGATAACCATGGAAACGGCTTATTCATCGAAGCGTTCGAACCTTTTATATGACGAATGCGTCGATGACGACGGCAATATTTACACGCTTTTTATCGATTCCGACAAACTTATAGTTAAAAAAATCACTAAAAGCGAGTGATTTTAAAAAAGTAGTAAAAATAACTTTACTTTTGCCGTAAAATTTGTTATAATTAAATTACCTTTATTACTGGAATTTTTGTTTTGCACTGACATTAACTCCGGTTAAGGAATAAACTATAAGGTGGTTTTTTAAAAATGTCATTAGACCATGAAACCAAACAAAAAGTTATCAGCAAGTACAAAATCCACGAATCAGACACCGGCTCAGTAGAAGTGCAAATTGCTCTTTTGACAACAAGAATTACCCAGCTGAGCGATCACTTTAAAGTACACAAGAAAGATCATCATTCAAGATTAGGCCTTTTGAAACTCGTCGGTCAGAGAAAAAGACTGATCACCTATCTCAAAAGAATCAGCCCTAACAAGTACAAAGAAATAGTTGAATCTTTAGGCATCAGAAAGTAGCAGCGGGAAAGCGCCCCGAACTTAAGGTTAACCGAAGGTTGAAATTTAAAAAATAATATAAACCGCACGCGCGTAGTATAATGCTTGCCGTGGTTTACCGTTCGTGGTATAAAAAACTCTTGTTTTTTATATAAGTTTCGTGTGGTTTGCTAAGCGACTTTGCTTTAAAAAAGCGGAGACAGTTATGCTGTTTCCGCTTTTTTAATTATTTAAGCTCTTTTTTTCAGTCTTTTTAGCTCTTAATTTTCAAGATTTTATAATTTTAATGGACAAATCATTTAATTTATAATATAATATATGCAACTAAAGATTACAGGAGGATTATATTTAATGGAAAGAATGCAGACAACCTTCGCCGGCAAGCCTTTAATAATTGAAACCGGCAGAATAGCCAGACAGGCCGACGGTTCGATTTTTATTCAAAATGGCGAAACCGTGGTATTAGTGAACGTGTGTTACGATAAATTGAATGAACGCGACGTGGATTTTTTTCCTCTGACCGTGGAATACCGCGAAAAATCAGCCGCATCCGGTAAATTTCCGGGCGGTTTCATCAAACGCGAAAACAGGCCGTCAAACGACGAAATACTCAGGGGCCGCATAGTTGACCGCACCATCAGGCCTATGTTTCCCGAAGGTTTTAAATCCGAAGTGCAGGTTATAATCAACGTTTTATCTTACGATCTCGTCACTCCGCACGATGTTCTCGCCGTTAATGCGTCTTCGATAGCTCTCGGCATATCTTCGATACCGTTTTTACAGCCCGTATCAGCCGTATCGATAGGCCTTTTCGATTCAAGCGAAGAATTCGTTATCAATCCCGACGAAAAGATGCTTGAAAACGCTAAATTGAGCCTGTTCGTATCCGGTACCCGCGACCGCGTCTTAATGATCGAAGCAGGCGCTAACGAAGTCAGCGAAGAAGTGTTTCTTAAAGCCATTAAATTCGCCCACGAACAGATAGTTAAATTCATCGATATACAGCAGGAATTTATAAATAAAGTTAAAAAAGAAAAAATAGCCGTTCCAGAGCCTAAGATCGATCCGTCACTCAGCCGTGAAGTGTACGATTTCTTTAAACCGCTTTGCGATAAAGCGCTTCGCGTTAAAGATAAACAGGAACGCGGCAACGCCGTCAATGCGGCCGTAGATGAATGTTATAAGCATTTTATCGCTAAAGCCGGAATTAAAGAAGACGAAAAAGACAAACTTTCCGCTTTGAAAAAACAGCTTAAACCGGTTCTTGAATCGGTTGAATACGACGTGGTCAGAAATATGATCTTCGACGAAAAAATAAGGGTTGACGGCCGCAAGCTCGACGAGATCCGTCAGATCGACTGCGAAGTAAGCATTCTTCCGCGCACCCACGGTTCTTCTTTATTTACCCGCGGCCAGACTCAGTCGCTTGCCATGGTAACGCTCGGCACTAAAAAAGACCAGCAGATAGTCGAAGGCCTCCATCACGAAGAGACTCGCCAGAAGTTCATGCTGCACTATAATTTTCCGCCTTACGCCACCGGCGAAGTTAAACCGCTCCGCGGAGTCGGCCGCCGCGAAATCGGCCACGGCGCGCTTGCCGAAAAAGCCCTTTCATACATAATTCCGTCCGAAAACGATTTTCCGTACACCATAAGGATCATATCCGAAATAGTCGAATCTAACGGTTCGTCATCGATGGCTTCGATCTGCGCGGGCGCATTAGCGCTTATGGACGCGGGTGTTCCCATTAAAAAGCCGGTAGCCGGTATCGCTATGGGCTTAATCACCCGCGGCGACCAGTGGGAAATTTTAACGGATATCGCCGGCATCGAAGACCATTGCGGCGATATGGACTTTAAAGTAGGCGGCTCGCGCGACGGTATGACCGCCGTTCAGCTCGATGTCAAAAATAACGGCCTTACGATTCCCATGATCGAAAAAACCATAATGCAGGCTAAAGCGGCCAGATTGCACATTCTTTCAAAGATGGAAGCCGCCATAGCCAAACCGAGAGCGGATATCAGCCCTTACGCGCCGCGCATCACCACCGTCCAGGTACCGCCCGATAAAGTCCGCGAAGTTATAGGACCCGGCGGAAAAGTTATCAAATCGATAGTAGAAGCTACTGGCGCGGATATCGACATCGAAGATTCAGGCAGAATATCGGTTATTTCGATTAATTTCGAAAAAGCCCAGAAAGCCCTTAAAATGATCAACGACATAGTAAAAGAAATTCAGGTCGGCGAAGTTTACACGGGTAAAGTCGTCAGAGTAATGAATTTCGGCGCTTTCGTCGAACTGCTTCCCGGCCGCGACGGACTCGTTCATATTTCCGAGCTCGAACGCCGCAGAGTAGATAAAGTCGAAGACGTGTGCAATATCGGCGATGAAATGACCGTTAAGGTTATCGAAATCGACCAGATGAAGCGCATAAACTTGAGCCGCAAGGTTTTACTGCCTGTTCCCGAAGGCGAAGAGCAGCAGCAGGCCTCTAACGAAGAAGCGCCGCGCCCGCCGCGCCGCGATTTCAACGGCGGAAACCGCGATAACCGCGGCGGCCGCGATAACCGCGGCGGCCGCGACAACCGCGGACCGCGCCGTTAATATTAAATTAACGACGGCAAAGCATGGTATAACATAACGCTATATGATGCAGTATAATATAAAGTAAAGTATTTTTTTTGATTAAATCCTTAATTGATGGTGATATAAATGGGCGCAGTGGATAAAAACCAGAAGACGGGCCAGCAGGCCAAACTCGATATCAGTACTATCGCTAAAGAAGACGTCGTCATAATAACGTTCAACGGCGAGATGTCGGTTTTTAACACGCCCGCCGCGCACGATACCGTGTCGAAGGTGATTTCGAACCATAAGTATAATATCATTTTCGACATGGCGGCCGTCAATTATATCGATTCGTTCGGAATAGGCTTTATCATAGCTTCGCTGCGCGATATCGCCCGTTTCGGCGGCGATCTTAAATTGGCCGCGCTGTCGCCATTTTGTGAACGGATTATCAAAAAAATACTCAATCTCGATATGTTTATCAATATATTCGAAAATACCGACGAGGCGGCCGCGGATTTTAAATCCAACGCCGCTTCGGCGGCCTATCGATGGCAGCAGGTGCTTTCGAGGCAGCCCGAATATCCCGACGCATACCTTAACTTAGCGCGCATATTCTTGCGCAACGGCCTTCTCGGCGAGGCGCTTAACGAAGTTAAAAAGGCGCTCGATATCAATCCGAGCTACATCGAGGCGCTTAATGTCTGCGGCCAGATACTTCTTAAAATGGGCGAAAACGAAGAGGCGATCAAAAACTTCCAGAAAACCCTCGAAGCCAAGCCTGACGACCTCGAGGCACTCACGTGGCTCGCTATCTGCTACGACGATTCGAATATGCTCGACGAAGCTATCGCGCGCTACAGGAACGTTATCGAAATATACCCTAAATACGCCGATCTTCACTACAGACTCGGCATGTCCTACCTTAAAAAGCACGAGCACGAGCTGGCCGTCGATTATTTAAACCGCGCACTCGATATCAATCCGAACTATCTCGACGTTCACCGCGCGCTTTCCACGCTGCATATCAAGCGCCGCGAAAAAGATGCGGCCTTAAAGCATCTGCAGGCCATCTGCTCGATATCTATCGACGCGAAAGAAGTTAGCGATACTCGCGAGCTTTTAAACCGCATAGCTAAAGATAATTTTCCCAATTCTTATTTTCTCGAAAAAATTCTGTGACCGTTTATCTTATAAATTCAATAAAACAAATGAACAGCGCATAAAAAAATCACGCTATATCTTAGATACGCGTGATTTTAAAACCGTTATTTATTTAAAACTTTCGCTGAAATAAAAACTATTTAACGTTTGACTGCTGTTTGATTTTGCTCAGGCAGCCCGTGCAGGCTTTAATTTTGGTAGCGGTGCCTTTTATAACGACATGCGCCGTCTGAAGATTAGGCAGCCATCTGCGTTTCGTTTTGATGTTGGAGTGGGAAACTTTATGGCCTATCGAAGGGCCTTTCCCGCATACTTCACACTGTCTCATGATAAACCTCCTGATAAATATTTATTTTACTATATTTTTAATATGAAAAAATATAAATCAACTTTAAATCAAGTCATTATATCATAAAATTGTGATTAATGCAAGAGTTTTATTATTTAATTTTATTATTTCATATCATTTCGTGCTTATGGAAGTATTTAAAACTTATGAGCGCGACTACGAAAAATAGCGCCCAGACATATAAATAACCGTATTGCCAATCCACTTCGGGCAGATACTTGAAATTCATTCCATAAACGCCGGCGATAAAGGTGAGCGGCATGAAAATAGTCGCGATCACGCTTAATTTAACCATCGCCCTGTTCATTTTATTTGAAACGCTCGAAAGATACGCTTCAAAAATAGTCGCCAGCATTTCGCGGTTTATTTCGATATTATCCTGAAGCCTGCTTATATGGTCGTGTAGATCCTGCAAATATACAAGCGCCCGCTTATTTATGCCGAGCGCCGGGCCGCCGCGCATCAGCTTAATTATAATGTCTTTTTCATGCGTGATCGTCCGCCTTAACATAAGATGGTTTCGTTTCAGCGTTAATATCTTTTCAGATATATTTTTAACCGATTCGTTGACGACCTCTTCTTCTAAAAACTCGATAGCCTCGTTCCACGCATAAGCTACCTCCAGATACTGATCTATCAAGCCGTCAAGAATTTCGTGTACTAAAAAATCGCGCCCGCGCTTGAAATAATCCTTTCCGCCCGAAATATTGTCCATAATCTTGCTGACAGCCTTTACCTCGCGCTGATGAACGGTAATGACGGTGTTTTTAGTTATAAAGATATCTAATTCAAAGGTTTTAATATCTAATGATTCAAAATTTTCGTCATAACACTTACGGATAAGATCGCATTTTTCATTTTCACTTATTTTTCTGAGTTTTTCCGTAATCCCTAAGCAGACATCGTGAAATACTAAAAATACATAGTCTTCATATTCATCCATTTTTGGAAATAGCGAAAAATGCCTGCAGTCTTCGATTGTAAGCGGATGAAAATTATTTATGGACTCTAAAACTTTATATTCATCCTCCCGCGGCGCGCAAATATCGATCCAGTTAATACGATCGTGATCCGCCAGCAAACCTTCTTCAGGATTGAACGAGTCCGAAGTTTTATATACCGATTTTTTAATATCGTAGGAATATACTTTTAACATAACCCCTATTTTACTACATTTTAAATCAAGTAGCAATAAAAATTTAGAGTAAAAATTTATGAGTAAAAAAATTATGAATATAATCATTAGCCGTTATTTTTATTTGCTTTATTATTATTTATTTTTTTTGATAAGGGGGAGAAAGGGTTGGCAACCCTTTCTCCCT
>CAYTCW010000051.1:0-28510 GCA_964436235.1 uncultured bacterium | reverse complement strand
TACTTAACTAATGAGTAGTTTAAAGTTAAATCACAAAAAGAACAATTATTTGTTATTGTCGGTTCTATCGGCTTTTTTGCTGTTAGCCGCGGCGGGTTTTGCCCGCGCGAGCGTCGAAGTTACAGCCGAAACGCCGCAAAATGTCCAAATTTCAATTGACGCGCCCGTCGAATTGGCCGGAGCTTATAACGGCAGCGAGGAGCACATTAAGTTACTGTGCACGCATATCATTAAAGCGCGCAGCCTCGCGGCTAAAGACCTTGAAGAACCCGAAGCGCGCGTATTAGTCATGGACAGTCTCGCGCAGCTGCCGATCGAGCAGATCAGCCTTGCTCAAATTTATACGCACGCCGTAGAATTAGGCGTAAAGCGTTACGACATGTCGAAGCATTATTTCAACCCGAAGCGCGCTAACGTTTTAATAGCCGGCATTTTACTTCTTAGTTTCATAGGATATTTCACCTACCACGCCCGTCAGGGTAAAGATATGTTTATAAGAAAAATCGCCGGATTATCAGCGATAGACGAAGCCGTTGGCCGCGCGACCGAAATGGGAAAACCTGTTTTATTCGTGCCCGGCATTTACGATATGGACGATATCCAGACGATCGCCGGTGTTTCGATCCTCGGCCATGTGGCTAAAAAGACCGCCGAGTACGAAACCAATCTTTTAGTGCCCTGCACGCGTTCATTAGTTATGTCCACCTCACAGGAAGTAGTGCGCGAGGCATATTTAAAAGCGGGCCGCATCGATTCGTTCAAAGCCGATAATATCCGTTACTTAACCGACGATCAGTTCGGTTATGTCGCCGGCGTTGACGGCATAATGATGCGCGAAAAACCCGCGGCGAATTTTTATCTCGGCGTTTTCTTCGCCGAATCTCTCATTCTGGCCGAAACCGGCCATCACGTAGGCGCGATTCAAATAGCGGGAACCGCCATGGTCCACCAGATTCCATTCTTCGTGGCCGCGTGCGACTATACGCTCATAGGCGAGGAACTCTTCGCGGCGTCGGCATATCTTACTCGCGAACCGATGCAGCTTGGCACTTTAAAAGGCCAGGACGTAGGAAAATTCCTCATAATAATAGTCATAGCGCTCGGCATAGTGCTTGAAACCTGCGGTATAACCTTTTTCAGTAACTGGTTTATCACGCATTAATAATTAAAGCTTTAGTTGAAAGGAATGATCTCGGTTGGATAAAATGGCTTTGTTTAACGGTTCTTTAATCGTATTTTTCATCGTTCTGTTCGTGCTTTTAATAGCCATGGGACAGACGCTTCGCACCTCGCTTTTTTTAAGGCGCAAACTGCCTCTCGCATTCTGTTTCATAATGGGCGTTACCATGATATTTCAATTCTTCATACCGCCCGATAATACACTCTACAAAGAAATAGAAGATCTATCCACCAAGTGGATACAAATTATTTCGTCATTCGCTCTCGTAATCGGCTTAATAAGCCTCGTAACGATGAATTTCAATAAAATTACACGCAAATATGAAGACTGGCAATATTCGGTAGTTCTACTCGCCGGTTTTTTCATAACCGTATTTTACGGATTACGCGACGGTTTCGAAGGCGTTCAGTTCGATTTCATATTTAATTACATGTACGTTCCGATGCAGTCAACGATGTTTTCGCTCCTCGCGTTTTTCGTGGCTTCCGCCGCGTTCCGCGCATTCCGCGCCCGCTCACGCGAAGCTACGCTCCTTCTGACAGCGGCTGTCATAGTAATGCTCGGCCGCGTAGAACTCGGCTCGATTCTATGGAGCTATATACCCGTGGTAAGCACTTATTTCGACGTATCGGACCTGGCGCAGTGGATCAATAAAGTATTTACTACCGCCGGCCAGCGCGCGATATTACTCGGCGCCTCGCTTGGTTATATAGCGGCGTCGTTTAAAATATTACTCGGAATCGAAAGATCATACTTTGGAAGCGAGGAGTAATCGATGAAAGCATTTTTTACAATAATAAACACGCTCGATAGAAGAATAATATTTTTAGCCATGTTAATAGCGGTGGTCATACCGCTTATAAACCCGCTCGCGCTGCCGGTTAAAATAACGCCGAACACCACATCGGCTTACGATGTAATCGATAAACTCAATCCGGGCGACAGATTATTGCTGTCCTTCGATTACGATCCGGCATCTTCACCCGAGCTTCAGCCTATGGCAAAAGCCGTCATCACGCACTGCTTCAGAAAAGACGTCAAGATCATAGCCGTGGCTTTATGGCCGCAGGGACCTATGATGGCCAAAAACGCTTTTGAAAGCCTCACCGCCGATCCGGAATTTAAAGGCAAAAAATACGGCGTCGATTTCGTCAACCTCGGCGTTCAGCCTTCATATATCGCCGTTGTAAAAGGCATGGGCGATTCGATCCCCGGCGTTTTCCCCACCGATTTTTTCGGCAATAAAACACTCGATTTCGAGATTATGAAAAACATTAAAAATTACCGCGACATAGCCGCTATATTCAGCCTGACGACAGGTTCGGCCGGAATCAGCACTTATGTGACCATAGCAAACGCCCAGCACAAATCGATCGTAACGGGCGGCTGCACGGCCATATCCTCGCTCGAATATTATCCGTACCTGCAGTCGGGACAGTTGAGCGGTTTAGTCGAAGGTTTAAAAGGCGCTTCAGAATATGAATTAAAAGTCGGCAAGCCCGGCTTAGCCACCTCTGGCATGGACGTTCAGGCCGTGGTTCACATGATGTTGATCTTCTTCATACTGCTTGCAAATCTGTCACAGGCCATCGTCGGCAAGGCAAAATAATAATTTCGTAATTAAGAAACGGAGAGTGAATATAGATGCCATTATTTGCATTAGGATTTAGTTTCAAACCGGTTTTTGACGCCGGCGGCGCGGTATCAGCCGAAGGAATAGGCATATGGATAGCCGCGATACTCACGCTGGGCATATACAGCTTTTTATATAAAGACAATTTCTTCTATAAATTCAGCGAATATTTATTCGTCGGCGTTTCAGCCGGCTACACGTTAGTTTTGACTTTCCATAAATACCTGAAACCGTCGCTGATACAGCCGCTTCAGGAATACAGCCGCGATTTTTATCATATAATAACCAGCTCGGCGGCGCCCGTAGTTAACCCCTGGATGCTCAACTGGCAGAGCCAGCTTATAGACAATAAATTCGGAACGCAGTTCCATTTTATCTTCTGGTTCTCACTGAAGGTTTTCATATTTTACATATTCCCCGCCATACTCGGGCTTATGATGATATCTCGCGTGATACCTAACGCCGCGTGGCTTTCAAGGTTTCCGCTGGCTACCATCGTAGGATACGGCTCGGGCATAGTAATAGTAACCACGCTTCACGCGTCGGTATTAGAACAGATCAAAGCCAGCTTCGTTTCATTCGCGCCGCTTTTCCATATGAAAGGCCTTGACTGGAGCGTAATAGCGCAATCGGCCAACGATTTTCTTCTCGTATTCGGTCTGTGCTGCGCCATTATTTACTTTTACTTCTCGGCCGAACATAAAGGCGTCATACTCGGACCGGCGTCTCATTTCGGCATCTGGGTATTGATGATAACCTTCGGCGCGTCCTTCGGCTACACCGTCATGGCGCGTATAAGCCTTTTAATAGGCAGGTTCCAGTTCCTTCTCAGCGATTGGATGCAGATGGTAAGATAGATGGACGATAGCGGCTCTTCTTTTTACTGCTGGAAAGTCCATCCAATTGCCAGCAGCCCTTACCGGGCACTGCTGACGCTTATGGTCGTTCCCGCCTGCGGCGTTCTGGCCTATGAATATACGGACAGCTATTTTATGAGCGCCGTGGCGGTTTCACTCTTATGCGGTTCTTTAATAAATTTTTTCGTGCCGACCACTTACAGAATCGACCGCGAAAAAGTAGAAATCAAGATACTATACAAAACTAAGATCGAGCCTTTATCGAAATTTAAAAAATTCATAACCGACGATAATGGAATATTTTTGTCGTCAGAGCCGGAATCGAAAGTATTAGATCAATTCAGGGGACTTTTTTTATTAGCCGGTCCCGGCGACCGCGAAAAAATCGCAGCGATACTGAAAGGCGTATTCGAAAAATGAACGAAGAATTCAATGAAAAAGACCAGGCGCTATTCGACAGGCTTGCCGAATTCGTCGTAAAGCGTAAGATGGCGGCGCCTGCAATTCTATTTTTAGAATCGACGAAACCGCTTAATTTTATAGGGTCGCAATTTTTAATCGTTTTAGGCCCGCTGATAAAGGTTTTTTTCAATATAGCCGAATACGACAGAATAGTAGAATTAATGGAAAAGCGCGACAATGTGGAACGCCTGATATGCACCATAGAAAAGCGTTCGGCACGGTAGTAACGGAAAGTGAAGATTGAAAGGTTGGGGATTCGCGGGCAAAGCGAAGATTTAAATCATCAAAAATTCCTTTAGCTCTCAACTCTGCACTCTAAACTCTCAGCTTAATTTATAAAGTTTAATTGTAATTTTTAGTTATTTAGTTATTAAAATCACTTAAAGAAGGGGTAGATAAGAATGCATATTCCAAAAGAAAAAATCACCAGCATTCTCGCCACGGATTGCGGTTCAACGACAACTAAAGCCATCCTGATTGAAAAGGTTGACGGCGTATTCCGGCTTATCAAGCGCGGCGAGGCTCCGACGACCGTCGAGGCTCCTATCGAAGACGTTACCCAGGGCGTATTAAACGCCATAACCGAACTCGAGGAGCTTGTTCACCGCAAATTTTTAGACGACGGCAACATTATTAAACCTAAAAAGAACGACAAACAGGGCGTCGATGTTTATATTTCAACATCGTCAGCCGGCGGCGGCCTTCAAATGATGGTCGCAGGCGTCGTTAAATCGATGACCGGAGAATCGGCTCAGCGCGCGGCCCTCGGCGCAGGCGCAATCGTTATGGACGTAATAGCCACTAACGACGGGCGCCTTCCTCACGAAGAAATAGAACGCATCAGGCATCTGCGTCCTGACATGATACTGCTTGCCGGCGGCATCGACGGCGGCACGACCGAACATGTGGCAAAACTCGCCGAGTTAATAGCGGCAGCAGACCCGAAGCCGCGCCTCGGAATATCCTATCAGCTTCCGATTGTTTACGCGGGCAATAACAAAGCGGCGGGCCTTGTAGAAGAACGCCTCGGCAAAAAGACGGCGCTCGATATTACCGACAACCTCCGCCCAACGCTTGAAACTGAAAACCTCATGCCGGCGCGCCATAAAATACAGGCGTTATTTCTGCATCACGTTATGCAGCAGGCGCCGGGTTATAACAAACTCATGAAGATGACCGACGTAGATATAATGCCCACACCGGGCGCGGTCGGCGATATAATGCAGGTCATCGCAAAACAAAAAGGAATGCAGGTTGTCGGCGCCGATATCGGCGGAGCTACCACCGACGTATTTTCGGTATTCCAGGGCATCTATAATAAGACCGTTTCCGCCAATTACGGCATGAGTTACAGCATATCCAACGTATTCGTCGATGCAGGCCTCGATAATATAATGCGCTGGGTTCCCTTCACGATGGACGAACGCGACCTGCGCAATAGAATTAAAAACAAAATGATCAGGCCGACCACAATACCTTATTTGCTAAAAGAACTCATAGTCGAACAGGCCGTCGCGCGCGAAGCGCTCCGCCTTTCATTCGACCAGCATAAAGCCCTCGCAGTGGGCCTTAAAGGCGTTCAGAAAGAACGCACCATCGGCGACGCGCTCACGCAGGAAGATTCAGGCGAATCGCTTGTAAACCTTTTAAGGCTCAACATGCTCATCGGCTCCGGCGGCGTTCTTTCACACGCTCCGCGCCGCCAGCAGACCGCGATGATGCTCATGGACTCGTTTCTGCCTGAAGGCATTACGCAGCTTACGGTCGATTCGATATTTATGATGCCGCAGCTCGGCGTTCTGGCAAAAGTACATCCCGAAGCGGCTTTACAGGTTTTCGAAAAAGACTGCCTCATATACCTCGGCACATGCATAGCGCCTATAGGCGTAGCTAAAGAAGGCAAGCCCTGCGTTAACGTCAAACTTAAAAAGCAGAACGGCCACGAAGTCGATATCGACGTTCCGTTCGGCCAGCTTCATATAATGGGACTCCCCGTCGGCGAAACCGCCGAAGTAACGGTCACCCCCGTACGCGGATTCGACATGGGCGAAGGCTCGGGCGCATCCGTTCGCGGCACCGTCCACGGCGGCACCACGGGCGTTATAATCGACACGCGCGGCAGAAGGCCGTTCGAACTTCCTAAAGACAACGCTAAACGCGTTGAAAAACTTCTTGAATGGATAAAAGCTATGGACCTTTATCCCAAATATCCGAAGTTCGAATAGTAAAGGAGAGATAGATTATGGCAAACGCATATACCCCGGGGCTTAAAGTCTCTGAAAGCACCATTATATCCAAAGAAAGAAGACTGCCTTTAATAGGCGAGGTTCTCGTAAAAAAAGGCAGCCGCGTAAAACATTCCGACATAGTCGCTAAAACCGAACTGCCGGGCAACGTTGAATTAATAAACGTGGTAAATAAATTAAGCATCGATCCGAAAGAAATAAAAGACTTCATGCTTTTAAAAGAAGGCGATAAAGTTAAAAAAGGCGAATCGATAGCTCAGAGCAGCAGCTTTTTCGGCATGTTCACCACACCCTGTCCGTCGCCGTGCGAAGGCACGATAGAAAGCATATCCACCGCTACCGGCCAGGTCGTATTAAGACAGAACCCGACGCCGGTTGAAGTGCTGTCGTTTATCGACGGAATCGTCGATGAAATTCTTCCAAAGGAAGGAATCGTAGTTAAAACTATCGGCACCTACATACAGGGAATATTCGGCGTCGGCGGCGAAACGGTGGGCGAACTGCAAATGGTGGCTTCATCGCCTTCGACCGTAATAGACGAGGGCATGATCAACGATTCACACGCCGGAAAAATAATAGTGGGCGGCGCGCTTATAACCGCAACGGCCATAAAAAAGGCGCAAGCATGCAAAGTTAAAGGCATAATAGCGGGCGGCATCGACGACGAAACGCTTAAAAATTTCCTTGGTTACGATCTCGGCGTGGCTATTACCGGCAACGAAAAAAAGGGAATCACTCTGGTTATAACTGAAGGATTCGGAAATATCAATATGGCCGGAAAAACCTTTGAACTACTCAAAAACAACGTCGGAAAAAGAACTTCGATAAACGGCGCCACTCAGATACGCGCGGGCGTTATAAGACCGGAAATAATAATACCCAAAGAAGACCTGAAAGAAAGCGATATTTCCGCTCAGCCTGAAGCCAATTTATTGATGGATGTCGGATGCACTGTGCGCATAATACGCGTCCCGCATTTCGGATCCATAGCCGAAGTCGTATCGCTTCCACCGGAACCCCGCGAAATTGAAACCGGCGCTAAAGTAAGGGTGGTCGAGGTAAAAATAGAAGGTAGCGGCGAAAAATTCACTCTGCCCCGAGCTAACGTAGAATTAATAGAAAAATAATTTTTTATTATTATCATAAAATAAAGATTAACCCGAAAACTACCGCATAAAAAGTACTTTTCGGGTTAATCTTTCTAAGACCGGAATTACCGCCTATGAATAAGAACAACAATAATAACGACATTAATAGCATAGATAACCTTAATACGCCTCAAAAAAACCCGCCGAATTTTAATCCGGGTATTACGGGCCGTGGAGAATGGTTTGCATTATTCGTTTTACTGATTTTATTTCTTATATTCGGCCGGACTAATTTTCTTTTTTTTCATATATTTATTGAAATATTAATAATATCTCTTGCATTTTGCACCGCCGTTTTTACTCTGATAACCTCGCGGATGGCACCTGACGGTTTTTTTACGCTTATCGGAACGTCTTATTTTTTTATAGCCTTAATTAACGCCGCGCACGCTTTAACCTATAAGGGCATGAATATAATACAGGTTACAGGGGCGAATCTACCCACTCAACTGTGGATAGCTATAAGGCTGCTTGACTGCGTTACTTTATTTGCCGCCGCTTTCTACTTGAAAAAAAAGATCAATATCAGAGCGGCTTTCGCTATTTTTTCAATTATATCGATAACTTTATTATCTTCAATTTTTTATTTTAAAATTTTTCCGGCCTGTTTCGTCGAACCCGGCGGTCTCACCTATTTCAAAATAGGAGCCGAATATCTCTGTATAGCCTTATTGACGGCTGTTATTTTCTTTCTTAAATCCCGGAAACATTTATTTTCAAAAGAAGTGTATGATTTAATTTTCTTTTCCATCGTCTTTAAAATAACCGCGGGAGTTCTGTTTACCCTGTACCAGGACGTTTATGGCCTTTCCAACGCCGCCGGGCATTATTTTTTGACGCTTTCATTTTACTTCATCTTCAGGGCCGCCGTTGAAACCAACCTTAAAACGCCGTTTAACGCGATGTTTTACGAGTTATCGAATATGTTTAACGAATTATCGAAAACCAATGCCGTTTTAATTAACGAAGTTAAAGAAAGAAAAGCCGCCGAAGAAAAATATTTTGCAAGCGAAGTCAAACTCCGCTCGCTTTTTGATAATATGCACAACCCGCTTTTATTTCATAAAGCTGTTATTGACGATAATGGTATGGTCGCTAACTCCATAATTATTGATTTGAACCCGTCTTTTGAAAATATTTTCGGCGTAAAAAAAGACGAAATTTTAAATAAAAGCCTTAAAGAATCCATTCCGGCGCTTTCAAATGAAGAATTCGACCTGATAAGCATTCTGGGACTCGCGGTAACCAGCGGCGAAGATACACACTTAGAATATTACTCGGACGATTTAAAAAAATGGTTTTTGATTTCGGTTTTCAAAACCGCCGATAACTACGCCGCCACTATTTTCAACGATATCAGCGGACAGAAACAAATTGAAGATATGCTCTCCGAATCGCAGCGCTTCTTTAAATCGACCTTCAATTCATTGTCGAACGCCGTAGCCATAATAGATGAAAAAGGCATGCTGATTTCAGCGAATAAATCCTGGCGGCAGTTTTCAAAACGCGGCATGTTTTTTGGCGAATCGTGCAATATCGGAGATAATTATATTGAATTATGCGAATCGCGCGAGAATTCTTCTAAAGGCGCTTTTGCCGCAGCTGGCGCTATTAAAAACCACGTTTTAAAAATTATAAGAAACCAGGCCGATGAAATTTTCGAAGAATACCGAGAACAGGCCGCCGATGAAAATATATATTTTCAGGTTTCAGTAAAGCGGTTTGAAGGCTCCGGCCCGATAAGACTTTTAGTTATCTACGAAAATATAACCGGCCGCAAAAAATCCGAAAATATTTTAGAACGGCTCAACCAGACATTTTTGAACCTTACTTCAAATTCCGATAAAAACATCAAGCTGCTAACCGATATATGCGGCGAGCTTTTTGAAACTACCGCGCTTTATAATAAAATATCCGATGGAATCATTAAAACCAGCTCGGCCTACCAACCGCCGCCAGATTTTAATCCGGTCGATAAAGCCGAAGGCCATATCTGCACCGACGTAGCCGCCCGGGCTAATGAAGACCATGGCGTTTGCTATATTAAAGACCTCGATAAAACAAAATATTATACCACCGATCCAAACGTAAAATTATATAATTTAAAAACTTATCTGGGCAAGCCGGTTTTCTGCGGCGGCGTCTGCATTGGAACCCTTTGCGTCGTTTATGCAAAACATATCGACAATAAAGCCGATAACAATAAAATTCTTGAAATTATAGCCACCGCTCTCGGTATTGAAGAAGAGCGAAAGCTGTCGAGCGACAAGCTCAGACAGATGTCTCGCGCCATAGAGCAAAGCGCGAGCACCATAGTAATAACCGATATAAAAGGCAATATTGAATACGCCAATCCCAAATTCAGCCAGACAACCGGCTACACGCTCGAAGAGGCTCTCGGAAACAATCCGCGCATATTAAAATCCGGCGAAATGTCGGCCGATGATTATAAAAAAATGTGGGCCAACCTTTCAACCGGCCTTGACTGGCGCGGCGAATTTCATAACAAACGCAAAAACGGCGAATTATACTGGGAATATGCCACCATATCGCCTCTTCGAAATTTAGACGGAGAAATCACACACTACTTAGCCGTAAAAGAAGATATCACTGAACGAAAAATGATAGAAATCGAGCTCGCTGAGGCTAAAGCGGCGGCGGAAGCCGCCAATATGGCTAAAAGCGAATTTTTAGCCAATATGAGCCACGAAATAAGAACGCCGATGACGAGCGTAATGGGCATGGCGGAGCTTCTATTAGACACGCCGCTCAACGATTCACAAAAAAAATACAGCCAGCACATTCACGAATCTTCGAATCTGCTTCTTACAATAATCAATGATATTCTTGATTTTTCAAAGATTGAAGCCGGAAAAATGGCGATTGAAAATATCGATATGGATTTATTTTCGGTCGTGGCCGGCGTTACCGAAATGATGGGAATTAAGGCGCTGGAAAAGAAATTAAGCCTCAACACCAATATCGACGAAAAAATTCCGGCGCACTTAAAAGGCGATCCCGTCAGAATAAGGCAAATTTTATTAAACCTGTTAGGAAACGCCGTTAAATTTACAAAAAGCGGCGCCATAACGCTTAATATGCAGTTAATTAAAGATGACGGCGAAGCCGCGCTCGTGAAATTCGAAGTAACCGATACCGGAATAGGGCTTTCGCAGGAAGCTAAAGACAATCTTTTCAAACCGTTCGTCCAGGCCGACTCTTCTACGACCAGAAAATACGGCGGCACCGGGTTGGGCCTGTCTATATCAAAAAGATTGGTTGAAATGATGAAGGGTAAAATAGGCGTAATAAGCGCCGAAGGCGAAGGCTCTACCTTCTGGTTCAATCTTCCTTTAGAAAAAGGAGCGGCCGCCCGTCACGGCGAAAAAAATCCGGAAACCGGTTATGAAAGCCGCGCTGCGGGAATTGAAAAAGCCGCGGCCGCTATCGATGCGGATTCTCTCACGCTGCTTCTTGCCGACGATAACCCTTCGAATCAAAGAGTTTTATTGCTACAGTTAAATAAATTAGGATATAAAAATATACACATCGCCTCCGACGGGCGCGAAGCCGTGGAACTGTGTTCTAAAAACATATATTCACTTATATTGATGGACTGCCAGATGAACGTTATGGACGGTTTCGAGGCCACCAGAATCATACGCGCCAAAGAGGCCGGCCAGGACTGTCACACGCCAATAATAGCTCTCACGGCCGATGCTATGAGCGGCACGCGCGATAAATGCATAGCGGCGGGAATGGATGATTATATAACCAAACCCGCCGGCATACAGCATCTACAAAACACTTTAAATAAATGGATTTATAAGTTTTAAGATTTTTCAGACTTTTAGATTTTCAGATTTTCAAACTGTCAAGTTATCAAGCTATCAAGCTATCAAAAATTACAAGGCCGTCGGGCCGTTTTCAATTATCATTAATCGGCGGCCGGAGCGGTTTTGTGTGGTTTTTTATAATCGCCGCGGCAGATGTCTTTAGGATATTTTTTAACGTTTTTAACCACTTTATTGCTTATCGCGGAAGCTAAGTCTATTTTTAAAACATTCGCCAATGAAAGGCAGTAAAGTATGATATCTGAAATTTCATCGCAGGCTTCCATATAAAGCGGCGAATCTTTAGTTACGGCCATAGCCTCTTCGTTTTTAATCCACTGAAAAAGCTCCATAAGCTCAGCAGCCTCTATGGCTATAGACATCGAAAGATTTTTAGGATCGTGATATTTTTCCCATTCGCGTTCATTAACGAAATTTTTCATAACGCTTTTCAATTCGGCCACGGTAGTTTTAGAATCGCAAAACTTAACCGGAGCGTTTTTATTAGCCGGATTTTTTCCCGCGCAGCTATTTTTTACATCCGCTTTTTTCCGCGCAGCCGTACTGACTTTTTTAATGGTTTTCATTAATTATTCTCTCCCTGCTTTACCGTTTTTTTTTCGAACCATGCTTTAACCAATTCATAAATTATAGGAAGAATTGAAATGAAAATAACTATGGGTATAACTATTTTAAGCGGGAACTTATTTCCGATATAATAGCCTATCATAGACATGCTTACGATCCAGCCTATGCCGCCGGTTATGTTATAGAGGGCAAAGCGGGCGTAATTCATTTCGGCGACTCCGGCTATAAACGGGGCGAAAGTTCTTATAATAGGGACGAAACGGGCTAATATTATAGTTTTTCCGCCATATTTTTCATAAAACTCCTTAGTTTTGACAAGATGGCTTTTTTTGAAAAACATAGAGTCTTCGCGCTTAAATATCTTCGGCCCGATTTTATAACCGAGAGAATATCCGACGGCATCTCCCGTAACGGCGGCGATACAAAGAACTATTATCATCGTGGTAATATCGATATGTCCGCGCGCCGCGATAACTCCCGCGGTTACTAAAAGCGAGTCGCCCGGAAGGAAAAAACCTACCAGAAGGCCCGTTTCACTAAAAACGATGATAGTTAAAACCGTAAGACCGCCCCACGAAATTAACTGATCGAGATTCTGCGTGGATAAATGCGTGAAAAAAAACTGAATAGCTTCAATCATCTGTTACCTCATGTGTATTTAATATATTAAAAGCCGGCTCTATGCTTCTAAAGTTAATTTCGGCTTTAAAATGAATAAAATTATAAGGCCGGCTTTAAAATATAACGAATTATAATCGATCAAATTACGAATCTTTCAAAAGTGACGTCGCGCGTTTCAACGCCGAGCTTGGCCACCTTAAAAGGCACGTTCGGATATAATATCGCGTATTCTTCGTCCCAGTAAAGCGCGGTAGCGATACGGCCGACCGCGTCGCATTTCATAATGCCCGAGCCTGAATCGCCCGAGACTATTACAAGATCTTTCATGGGCTTGAATATATAAGGATTTTTATCGATGGTATTATAAGCGTAGGAACCTGCGATCATGCTTTCAAGACGAGCATTTTTAAACTGCGGAAATACTTCCACTAAAACCGGCAATATGCTGTTTTCATAATAATCGCGCTCCGGCTCGCAGTCAAAGCTGAACGCGCGGCCTATATTATCGGCGCAGCCGACGTAAACGCAATCTTCACGCGGCTCAGCCTTTACATAGATACCGGCCTTCTGAATTATAGTAAACGGAAGCATATTTAAATCGTTAAACCCGGAACAACTTCTCAGAAGCGGTTCGAGCGAACTGCCTTTAACCTGAAAAAGCTGGCGTTTTTTGGGCTTTATATGAGCGTCAACGCCTATTGGATCTAATAATTCTTTAGCCCATACGCCGGCGGCTATTATAGTTGTTTTCGCGTATATTTCGGAGTTGGCCGTGCGCACGCCGGCGATTTTCGGCTGCTGCCAAACGAGCGGCTCGCCGGGTATATCGAGAGGCTCTTCAGGCGAGAGAATAAGCGATTCTACTTTAGTGTTGTATTTAGTGACGCCGCCGAGTTTTTTGAACTCGCTTTCGTAGTAAGAAACTATAGCGCCGGGATCTATCGAGCCGCATTTTTTACCGAGAAGGCCGCACTTTATCCTTGAAAGCCCCATCATCTGGCATTCTTCCGAAGAGTAGTTATCTATATTGAGGCCGGCGATAGAGCGAAGTTCCTCGGCAAAAAGCACCGAAAAATCGACGCCGTTATCTTTCATGGCGCAAATAGCGTCCTGCGATTTTTTAAATTTATCGTCGGTCATAAGCCACAGATAGCCGCACATCTTCGTGTTGAGGCCGAAACCTTTTTTTTCGATATCGGCGAACTTATCTATTGAAGTATTTGTCAATATTACATTTTCAGGAGATGAAAAAGTGTTGCGGAACCCGGCCGCGGATTTACATGTATTGCCTTCTCCGGCGCCGCCTTCGCGGTCGATTACGGCAACATTTAAAGCCCGGTCCGTCTGTTTTAAATAAAAAGCGGTAGCCATGCCGAAAACACCCGCGCCAACTATGATTACATCGTAATTTAAACTCTCTGACATCATTACCATCCCCTGTCGATTTATTTTTTAATAAGGGCCGAGGCAGCTATTTTAGCCGCGATAAGGCCTATAATTATACCGAAAACTATATGATCGAAATAAACTCCCGATACTAAGCCTATAAGAAAACCATTAAAAAGAAAGCCGCCCTCTATGTCTTTATAATTTTTATTCACTATATCGCCGATAAGCGAGCCGAGAAAAAAACCTATGAAAATGCCTGCTGCCGCTCCCGCGCCGCCGCCGATATTAGCCCCCGCTATCATGCAGGCTAACATTGAAAAACATCCGATTCCGCAGCCGGAAGCTTTCGGTTCTTCAGTTTTTAACTGACCGGCCGCGGTTACCGGCTCAGCTTCGTCTGAAAAGTCTCTCCGGGATTCACGCGAGCCGCCGGCGCTTTCGGCGTTTTTAAGTTCGTTTAAAACATCGTCTGACGGCGGATGCTGATGGCGGCCCGCGCCGTCCGAACGCGGATCGGTTTCAGCTAAAGAGGCCGCCAGAAGCCCGAGAGCCAAGCCTATCGCCGCGCCGAGCGGACCGGCGAGGCCCGCGCCGGCAAAAAAACAAAACAGACCGAATGGAATTGCTAAATTAAAAGGCGCGGTTTTATTCGGGCCGCGGTAATTTTTAATATCGCCCTGAAAATAATTGGGCTCCTGATAAGGCATTCGATTCGGCGCAGGCTGCTGCGGCGGCGGCGCACCCGTCGGCCTGTTATAAACCTGATCAGCTTGATTACTTTGCTTCTTTTCAAAAACTTTATAAGACGCCTGCCGGGCGTAAGAATCGTTAGATTGCGGCCGGACGGCTTCGGATGCGGGCGTTTCGTAAGTGCTCGAAGAGGCGCGTGACATTTTTTTAGGCGGATTGATAATTTCGTAATATTCGTTTATTTTTCCTTCAAATATATCGAGTTCGCTTCTGCTGAGCTTTTTTTTCTTATCCGCAAAACTTTCAAAATAACTGAAAACTTCATTAAAACGGCTTTTATATTCAAGCGGGGCGTCCGCGGAAGAATATAGCAAAAAGTTTTTTATCTTTTGATTATATAAATCGATGACCGCTTTGGTCCGACGCACCAGCTCAACTGCCTTTGCGGAGCCGTCTTTAGAACCCTGCTGGGCAAGCATAACGAATTTAGGATATACATTGACATTCCAGAAATCTAAAAACACCTCGAAAAACTTTCGGTCATTTGAATTCAAAATCTCGAGCTCGGGAAAATCAGATATTTCCTCGCTCAAAATTTCAAAATTTTGATTTTCGTTATCGGTGATCTGTTTCATAATATCCGCTTATTCAATTAAATATTAAGTATAAACCGCACATAAAATAATACCAGAAAAGACGATTAACTTCAATATATATTTAAAACAAAAAGACCGACGGCTAATATCATCAAAAAAAGACACGCGAGAGCGTCTCTTATAAAATATTCCACCTTCGTAAAAAAAATAGTATCGACTATAAGCGAGCCGAAAAACGCGCCAAAGGCGCCGCCGACAAAAGCGCCGAATGTACTGGCTTTATCGCCGCGGGCATAAGCCGCCGCGCCTATAATCATAAACACGAAAGCCGATATAAAAACTATGTAAAATTCTATATCTTTTGGCGCCGTTGAAGCTTTTGCCGTTTTTTCCTTATAGGCTTTTTTGAGGCTTTTTTTTCGGGTTTTATCTATTGAATTCCCTATTTTTTCAAATGTATCGAGCCCGAATTCATCTGCGGTCACGACGGCTTTTGTTTTTAAAACCCTTTTTGTACGGCTTTTTCCTTTTTTATTTTTAGCGCCGGGCCGGGCGCCTGTTGCATTCTTTATTTCACTTTTTAAACCGGTTTCATCTTTTTTAATATTAACCGCTTCTTCGTCATAGACATCGTTTTTCTTTTTTCCGCGCGCTAAAATTTCAGCGCCGGCAGATTGAAATGAAACTTCATGCTTCTTTTTTTCTTCATAAAGACAGCGCAAAGAAATTATTACGGCTTCAAATCCGGCGAGCGACGATTCGTCTGAAATATCTCCGGCGGCCGTGAGATTATTAATGTAATCTATCTTAACACTGAAATCATGCAGCAGGTAATGCGGAAGCGATTCGGGAAGTTTAAAGGATTCAACCGATAAGCATAAAGAGACAATCGTTTTAAAATATTTAAGTTTAGCAAGGCATGAAACCGCTTCGCTTTTATCGTTAGTCTGAGCTATAAACGCGAAATCCGGATATATACGCTTTGAAAAGTATTCATTTAAAAGCGTATAAATTTTTTCATCCTTGAGTTTAAGCGAATCGAGCTCTTGCTGAGAAAATATTTCAGCGCAGAGCGCTTCGAAATTTTTAGCGTCGATAATCCGTTTTTTATTAATGGTCATAATTTTGTTTCCATTTATGTTCTTTGGAATATTCAAATATTTAAATATTCGATCATTTATCTTTTATCGTTTATTATCAGGGCCGGCGTTTCCGGAATAACACTCCGGCCGGCATTCGCCGCTGAAAAAACATTCGAAATTACTTATACATGATTGTATTTTACTCTGCCGTGAACAAATTTGGGCCCGGGATATGGGTTTATCGCAAATCCTGTTTATAATAGCCTGTTTGAGAGCGTTTAAAGACTTATCTTTATTTTTAACGGTATCCGGTATTTTTTTAGCGAATTTTTCGATTTCGCCGGCTACGATATTTTCGATATTAGAACGGAATTTTTCTATAAAAGGCTTGACGCCGCGGCCTTCGTACCAATCGGTAAAATCGTGCGCGCCGGCCTCGATTATTTTTTCGACTTTAATCGCTTCGTTTTTACGGCCGGCAACGGTAGTGTCTATGATAGAGCTTAAATCGTCTATGTTATAAAGTTTAACTTTATTAATGCCGCTCACTTTAGGATCTATATCGCGCGGCACCGCTAAATCGATTATCAGCTGAGCCCGAAGCCTGCGGACGGAGCTTTTTGCCGCCGCGGCGAACCGGTCGAAATTTATTATATAATGGGGCGAATCGGTCGATGAGATTATAATATCGAAATCGCGCACCAGAGAGTAAAGTGAACTTAATTCATAGGCGGTCGCCCCGTATTTTGAAGCCAGCGCCTCGGCGTGTTCGAGCGTCCTGCTTATAACCGCGCTCTTTTTAACGCCCGCCTTTATAAGACATTCAAGCGCAAGCTCCGCAGTTTCGCCCGAGCCGATCAGAAGGGCCGATAACCCGCCAAGCTCACCGAGTTCTTTTTTAGCGGCCGCCACGGCGGCCCCGCTTACCGACGCGGCGTTTTCACTTATCGCCGTTTCGCTGCGGGCGGATTTTCCTATTTTTATGGCCTGATGAAATAATTTATTGAGTAAATAACCGGTAGTTTTAACTTCGCACGCCGACGAATAAGCGAATTTAACCTGCGATAAAATCTGCGGCTCGCCTATTACCATCGAATCGAGGCCGGCCGTTACGCAAAACAGCCAGCGCGCGGCTTCTTCATCGAATAAAATATAAAATTTTTCATCGCGGGCGTCTTCGCCGTCCGCCTTAAAATAATCTATAATTGCGGCCGCGGCCTGTTTAGCCTTAATTTTAGAGCCGAGCGCGCAATAAAGCTCAAAGCGGTTGCAGGTAGAAAGCAATACGCATTCTTTCAGCCCGAGCCGCTCGTAAAAATAACGGACGGTAAAGCCGGTATCAGGCTTCTGCACGCTGAATTTTTCCCGTTCTTCTATCGAAGAGTTTTTATAATTTAATCCTATCACACAAAGCATTTTTGCAATAACCGCCTTATATATTAAAAATTAGCGTAAGAGTGCAGCCCGCTCAATAAATAATTAACCCCGAAGTAAGTAAACAGTGTGGAAATAAATCCAAGAACGGTTATATAAGCCGCCGCCTTTCCTTTCATTTTAGAGTTATAACGGGCGTGAAGATAAGCGGCGTATATAAACCAGGTTATAAGCGCCCAGGTTTCTTTAGGGTCCCAGCTCCAGTATGCGCCCCAGGCGCGGTGCGCCCATATCGCGCCGAATACGAGCGCGCCGAGAGTAAAAACCGGAAGACCGAAGCCTATGGCGCGATAACTTATATCTTCGAGTATTTCAGCGGACGGCAGCATGGATATTATGGTATTCTCAGTCAAGTAAAAAGCGAGCGTGCCGATTAAAAAAACAATAAGCGGAATCACGGCCAGAAAATGCGCTCCGCTTATAACCGAACGCTTTATTAAAAGCAGCGTTATAAAATACGATATTACCGAAAGAAAAAGGCCGGCGTTAAAAGTAACGAAAGCCGCATGGAATTTATAGTAAGATTTACGGCCTTCACCGGCGGTTTTAACTTCTTCGGGTTTTATCAAATATAACAGCGCGGCCGTATAAGAAAGCGCGAAGGCCGCCTCGCCGATAAAGGTCACCAATACATGCAGCGCAAGCCAGTAGCTTTGAAGCGCAGGAACTAAAGGCTTGATATCGCGCGGAAGAACGGAGGCTATCGCTATCATGGTAAATGCTATGCTTATTGCGAAGGGACCCAAAACCTTTATTTTATATTTTAACTCAACCCATAAATATAAAAGCGCTATCAAAAAGGAAAAAACCGAAAGCGACTCGAACATATTCGACATAGGCGCATATCCCGCCTTCTGCGACCGTATTATAAGCGCGGCCAGATGGCTTAAAAGGCCCGTCCATAAAAAAGCCGAAGAAAAAATTCCCGGCTCTTTTTTTTGCCAGAATAATATATAAAAATAAAGAGCCGCGCATATAAAATAAGAAAAAAAAGCCGCGCTGAATGCTATTTCTTCATATACGGCGGACGCGCCGGACGGTATAATTTCATTCACTATAACTTTCTCCCCTTATCGCTAAGCCTGCAAGGCGTAATAGTATTTTTCACAATTAAATTAACGCAAATTCAATTTTTAATTTTCGGGCCGAACTTTACTTTCACGGCCTGATAAACGGGCGAACTCCGCTTCGAACCCGTCTGCGGCTTTATTGGCCGAACCGCCCGCGGCAAATTTTTTCGAGGCTCTATCGTATGAAAACCATATCCTTTTATGTACGATATTAAAAGACATAAAAAGCCCGAGCGTCAAAAGCGCGCAGCCCGCCCACACGACGCCGACTCCCGGATCGTAATTTACCTGCAGTCCGGTAGCTTCGCGCTCCGCCGTTTCGATGCTTTCAATTTTTAAATCGAAATCATACTTTAAATCTTTAAGAAGCGTTCCGGCAAAATCGGGCATATTTTTAAAAACCCACACGGAACCGCTGTCTGCCGAAGACGGGCCGCTGATAAGAAATTTAAGCGCCGGATTACGCGGATATCCGCTCGCCGAATATATTTCACGGCCGTCCGGATCGAAGCGAAAATCCGCGACGAATGAGGCTAATTTTATTTTCAGCTTTCCGCCCGCCATTATTTTTTGCTCGTCTATGCCATTAAACTCCAATAATTCTTCGTCAGCCGGAGTTTTAAGCCCGGCCGCTGAGTAATCGACTTTTATCTTAACCGATTCAAGTTTATCAAAGGTTTTATGATAAGACGACTGATACAGGTTAACTCCTTTATAGCCGAGGGGCGAGTTAACGGCGATAACGCCGTTAGAGAGTTCTTTTCCGCCGTCGATTATCGTATAAAAAGTATTCCAGTTTTTAACGCGAAACGAGCCTTCATCAGTCGCCCCAGGCGAGGCATTTTCAAAATATTCGGTTTTAAAATCATTTATTTTCAAACTGAATAGTTCACGGTCTTTAATCGTTTCTATTTCCTTCATTAAAGAAGAAGCCTTGATAAAAGCGGCGCCGTCGTTTTCGCGTACCGCGGACATCAGCCGCTGAAGCTTCGCGCGATGACGCTGATAACCCGGCGCGGGAACCGATGCGATATCGCCGGGATAAAGTTGAAAATAAGTTTTATATCCGTATAAATTTCCGATCATCGCGCCGGCAATTATTACGATTATACTCAAATGAACTAACTGCTCGCCCGCGAAAAAATAACGGCCGGTTTCCGCCCTGACGGATAATACGCCGTTATTATCGCTTTCGCTTACTTTATAGCCCGCTTTTTTCAACCCGCTTATTAAAGGCACGATTGAATCCGCCTCAAAACCTTCGATTGACGCCCTGCATTTTAAACCGCCCATATCGGCGGCGCTCAAAAATTCGCGGCCGCGGCGCAGTGAAAATAACCTGGCCTTTAAACGCTTTAATGAACAAACGATGATATTCAGAGATAATAAAGCGACACTGAAATAAAAAATAAAAGAATGGTAAATATCGTTGATCGAAAATAAATAAATAACGGATGCGCCTGCGCCGTAGCGCGCTTCGTAAAACGCTCTTTCCTTAAGCTGCGGCACTAAAGTTCCGATCGCGCACAAGCCGGTAACGACGGCTAATAAAAAAATAACCAGACGCAGTGAAGTAAAAATTTTAATAACCGAAGCCAGCCAGCCCCCGCCGGAAGCTCCGCCCGTCGCTGCGCCGGATTCCTCGATTTTTACGGCGGCAATATCTTCCATCGTCTCTTCCTTTTTCTAAATTTAACCGGCGGGACGGCTGCAAATTAAAAGGCCCCGATTTGATCCGGCGTTTTTTTATAAAGCTATATTTTATAGTCGCAATAAGGCTCTTCGCCGAAACAATCGCCGGATTCCGCCAGCGCGCGCGCGCGACAGCCGCCGCAAACTTTTTTGTAGCCGCACCTGCCGCATTTTCCCTTTAATAAAGATAAATCGCGCAGTTTAATAAAAAACTCCGAGTTCGCGTAAATATCGCTGAATTTGAGTTCGCGGATATTGCCGGCGGAAATCGGCATATAGCCGCAGCCCTGAACTTCGCCTTCGCTGGAGACGAAAGCGAAACCGCAGCCGGCAAGACAGCCGCGCGTAAATGCATCCATGCCGAAATTTTCGGCGTTGATCTCGAGGCCCTCCGCTTTAGCGCGCTGGCGCATTATACGGTAATAATGAGGCGCGCAGGTAGCTTTTAAATTAATTTCACGGCCAGTTTCACGCTTTTTATCGTAAAACCAGTTTAAAATCCGCTCGTACTGCTGAGGCGATATCTCTTCGCCGCGCATATTTTCGGCGCGCCCGGTAGGAACGAGTAAAAATATATGTATCGCCGAAGCGCCTACAGAACGCGACAGAGAAAATAAATCTTCGATCTGATCGTAATTTTTCTTAGTAACGCTTATATTTATCTGAACTTTTATTCCAGCCGCTTTTAAAAATTCTATGCCCTTCATGCTTGCCGCAAAAGCGCCCGGCGAGCGGCGGAATTCATCGTGCTCACAGGCATTTTTGCCGTCGAGGCTGACGCTGGCCGCAAAAATTCTCTTAGCCGCGAGCCGCGAAGCTATTTCGGGCGTAACTAAAGTGGCGTTGGTCGCTAAAACCTTATTTATATGGAGTTTATCAGCAAAATCTAATATATCGAAAAAATCCGGGCGCATAAGCGGCTCGCCGCCCGTCATTATAAGCACGGGCTTTGACGGCAGCGTCGAAATATCGGTTAAAAAATCAAAACATTCTTTGATATCCAGCTCGCGTGAAGCGCGTTCGCACGACGAAGACGCGCGGCAGTGAACGCAGTTTAAATTACACGCCGCGCTCATTTCCCAGGCTATAAGACGCGGCGAAACCCCCGTGTCGCTAAAACCCGAACGGCCGCCGGGCATTTCGCCCTTTAACGCAGGGTGCCCGCATGCGCCGGAATCCGTAACCCCGCAGGTATTTATAATATTATCCGTCATTGAAATTTTATCCATAACAAGTATAACTTTCCATTAATTTAATTTCGATACGACGCACATTTTTAATTTTACGGTCATCAGCCGTTAACCTTTATCGGCTCCGCCGAAATATATCATATTTTCTTTTTTTAACTCTTTAACGCTGTAAAGCATTTTATATGATACCGCGCCCGCAAACAACGCTATCCGGCCCGCCGCCGCCGAGCATTCTTCTTTTGAACGCCCATGTATCATCGCATAAAGATTGAACGGCCATTTCTCGCTGCGCGGCCGCCTGTAACAATGACTAACCTGCTCTAAAGATGCCGCGAATTCCCCGGCGGCGTCTATATTTTCGGGAACCACATCAAAAACGCACATCGCGTTGGCGCCGTAGCCGAGCTCGCGCTGGCGCAGTATCGCGCAGACGCGCCTTATTTTTTTTTCTTTAACTAAGGTATCCAGCGTTTCTAAAACCCCGGCCTCACTCGCTCCCGCCGCATCGGCTATCATCTGATAAGGCCGCCGCGCGATAGCGATACCGCCCGATATTTTATTGATGATCTTTTTTTCGATCAAAGATAATTCACGCATTTTGCCCGGCCCCGCCGCGATTACCCGACACTTTAAAACCTACCTTTATTTTATAGGTTTTTTCGGCAGGCAGCAATAAATAATCGCTCAAACCAAGCCGGCTCTTAATATCTTCGAGTTTTTCTTTTATAAGCTCTTCATTTGCGGCCGTAATGGTAAACCACATATTATAAGAATCATCTTCGCGTAAATAATTATGAGTAACGCCGCTTAAAGAATTAATCAGCGCAGCCGCCTCGCCGATCCGGGCATCTTCAATATTCACAGCCGCCAGAGCGCTTTTAAACCCGAGTTTTGAAGCGTCAAAAACGGGACCTATACGCCTGATGTATTTTTTAGCGTAAAGCGATTCGATAACGCCTATAAGTTCATCCTCGCCTATTTCAAAGCCGCGTTCCTTGAGCCGGAGCGCAGCCGCCTCAAATGGCCGCGAACAGATCTCGATCCCGCTCTGTATGACTTCCAGAATATTAACTTCCAGATCACTTAAATTTTCTTTTATGGACATAAATGGTATTTTATCAAGAATCAATTATAAAGTCAATCGTTATAATATCCAAAAGCTATCGATAAATACTTATAAATTTAATATTTTTGCAAAATTTAATATTATTTATTTACAAAATTTATTTTTTTGTGATAGAATATAATCCATTAATTTGAATAAACCGAAATAACCGGATAGATTGTAAAATAAACGGAGGCGTTCTTAAATTGAATGAAGGCGCTCGTAATATAGTCATCGTTGCGGCCGTAGTGATAGCATTGGCGCTGGCGTTCGTTTTTCTGCGCGCGAAAAAACAACCGGAATATAACTACGGTCTTATAAGCGAAGGCGTTTCTGACGGCCGCTCGGATTCGGGAACGGCGAAGAAAAACGCTGTTAAAGCGCGCGAAGATATTAAGCCCAAATATTCAGACGCCGCTTCCATAAGAATCGCGAGTTTCATTCCGCCAAAATCGCTTGAAAATGTTTACAATTCTCTACGCTCCGGTCAGGTGGATAAATCGCTTGCCGAGCTCGAGGCCATGGAAAAAGGAATATTATCGCCCGAAGAAAAAATAGTGGTCAACTATACCAAAGCACAGATTTTCTTTACCTACAAAGACTTTAAATTAGCGCGGAGCATGTTTGAAAAATTCATAGCGGAGAACCCGACGCATCCTCTCGTCGAAAACGCCCAAAATACGATACATTTTATAGACAATTACGACAAACACATGGAGCAGTACAAAAAATTTGAAGATGAGCTTAAATAAAACGCCGGCTGCCGCCGGTTTCACTTTCACGCAGGTTTTAATAGCGATAGTTTTGCTGAGCATAACCGTGATACCGGTTGCCTCGGTATTTTTCGTATCGAACCGCACCGTAGAAAAAGGCGGCGCGCTTCTTGACGCTTCCATAATAATGCAGTCGATAATCGATTCTATTAAAGACGATAAATTCATCTTTGACAATAAAGGCAAGACGATAAATATTCCAAATCCGAAATATCCCGATATAATAATCGAAAAGAATTTTTTAGAGCGTTATAAAGCAAGCGGCGTAGTTAAAATTGAACAGGCGCCCGGCCACGACGATCCCGACCTGGCGGAACTAAGCGTTACTTTATACTGGGACGAAAACGGGACTAAACGCGAAAGCACTATCAGCACTTATATCGCTAATATTAACGACGCTAAATTTTTAAAAGTTGAGTAATCACCGATGATATTTATTTTTACCCGCAAGTATAAAAACGGCCATGACTGCCGCGGCGTTTCCCGCGTTAAAACGGGTCACGGCGCCTACACGCTCGTCGAAGTGATGATAGCGATGGCCGTAGCCGCACTTTTATTGACCAGCGTTTTTTACGCTTTCAACCAAAACATGGACTCATGGCACCGCGGCGAAAAAAAACTCGCGCTTCACTCCGAAATATCCACGGTAATGTCGCGCATTTATTACGATTTAAAAAGAATAAACCCGGCGATCTATTACGATCAAAATTTCGACCTGTGGGTATCCGGCGAAAAATTTAAGGAAGCCAAGCCTAATGAAGTCGAATTAATTGACGAAAATCAAAAAAGAGGCGACGGATTCGAGCGCATCAGATTCAAAATTTTTCTCGTCGAGCCTTTCGCTAAAAGCTCGGTAATCGAGTATTATTTAAAAAAAGACCCGAATTCGGTCGAGCCTAAATATTTAAAAAACCGCCACGGATCGGCGCATATTTTAATAAGGCTCTGCGACGGCGACGAAACGATAATTTCGGAACACGTAGAAGAGCTCAAATTTATAAAAGACCCCGGCAAAATAGCCACGCTGAACGTACACGCCAAAATAACCATGCCGCCGGAGTATAAAATAGAAAAACGGACCGATTACATAGACCTGAAAGTAAAATTCGACAACGACCATATATCGCTTCGCGAAACGCTGGCCGATAATTCCAAGTAAACTTTTACAGGAGCACGTTATCATGGAATATAATATAAAATTACCCGCATTCGAAGGGCCTTTCGATCTTTTATTCCACCTTATCGAAAAAGATAAACTCGACTTAAACGATATACCGTTAGCTAAAATTACGAGCGGCTATCTCGAGCTGATAGATGCAATGCAGCAGTTCGACATTCATATAGCGGGCGAATTTTTAGTAATGGCCGCATCGCTGCTGCGTTTAAAATCGCAGGCGCTGCTGCCTAAAGCCAACGAATACGATCGTTATCTTCACCCGCAGATGCCCGGCGGCGATTTCGACGCGCCCGAATCCGACGATGAAGCCGCGCCTTTTTACTTCGAATCGCAGGAAGATATGGTCAATAAGCTCAAAGAATACAAAGTATATAAAGATATGGCCCATAAACTTCGCGAATGTGAATCGGCCAACAGCCGCATCATGTTCAAGCAGGTAAAGCTCGAAACCAAGACGAGCCTTCTGACTGACGATCTTAACATATTCAACCTGGCCGAAGCTTTTAAAAACGTGGTCAACGGCATTAAAGACAAAAAATTCCAGCGCATCGTCGTCGAAAAAATTTCCGTCGAAGATAAAATCGAGCAGATACTTAAATTTTTAACCGAAATAACCGAGGCATCTACATTTTCAAGCCTCCTCGAATTTTGCGAAACGCGCCATGAAACGGTTATGACTTTTCTTGCGGTTTTAGAGCTGTCAAAACTTCAAAAAATATCTATCGAACAGGAAAATAACTTTTCCGAAATTATAATCAAAAATAATTTTTCGGCGCAATCCGCCGCCGCTTAAGGGGTTTGAATTAAAGTGAAAAAAGAGCACCTGATAATAGAGGCATTGCTTTTCGTTTCGCCAGCGTCTTTGCCGTCTTCGAAGATAGCTGATATTTTAAAAGTCGAAACCAAAGAAGCTACGAGAATAATCGAAGAGTACGGCCAGATCCTTCAAACGCGCCAGACGGCGTTTCAGCTGATCAAAGACCCGGACGGCTTCCGTCTGGGGACTAAAGCCGAATTTTTTCAATATATCGAACTGCTCGTCGCGCCGCGCGAAACGAAGTTATCTTATCAGGCGCTTGAAACGCTTTCGGTCATAACTTTCAAACAGCCGATCACCAAGCAGGAAATTGAAAAAGTTCGCGGAATCAATTCTGACGGGATTATTAACACTCTTTACTCGCGCGGCCTGATAAAAGTTGTCGGCGTCAAAAAAATAGCCGGAAACCCTAAACTGTACGGCATTTCCAAAGATTTTTTCAAATATTTCGGCATTAAAAGCATGAACGAACTTAAAAATTATCTTAAATCGATCGAAATCGACACGGCCCGTCTCGACGCTCTTTTATCGGAAGACCGCGAAGAAGGCGCTAACATATTATTCGAAGACACCAATCAGGAATCGTTCGACTTTAACGACGACGAGATCAAAATCAACGAAACCGATGAGAAGGCGAATGCCGATACAGACACCGGCGCGGATACGGATATTGGTACGGACGCCGGCAAAGACGAAAATAGCGGCGATAGCGGGGGTATCGATAAAGAAGGCTATAACGGGCCGAACGGAACGCTGGTTCCTGAAAAACAGGATACGGCGGCATTAAATGATGAGCCCGAAAACGAAGCCGTCGTTGTAGAAGCCATAACCGAAAACGATACAGAAGAAAAGAAAGAGGAATTTTAATGGTAAACGAAGGACAATTATGGAGTCGAAAAGCAAAAAACTTTCCGGTATATGATGAAACCGACATCGAAGACATGAAAACCATATATTCGATAGTTGATATAGCTAAGAGACGCGGCGTCGCAATCAACGGCAAAAAAATAATCGATATAGGCTGCGGCACGGGCCGCCATACGCTCACTCTCGCAAAAAAAGCTGAAAAAGTAGTGGCGACGGATGTTTCGGATGAAATGGTTAAAACCCTTATTAAAACTTCTCAAAAATACTCCTTCGCTAATATCGAAACGCTCGTATGCGACTGGCGCGCCGCCGATATTCAAAAAAACGGCTGGCATAAGTCATTCGATATCGCCTGGGCGGCAATGACTTCGGCTATTAATTCCGGCGATTCAATTAAAAAAATGAATTCATGCGCTAAAGAACACTGCGTTTGCATCGCGTGGGGCAGAAAACGCGAAAATAAAATCCTCGACAGCGTATTCGCCGCGCACGGCTCAAAACTCGCCATCCCCTTTTCCGCCATCAATTTAAGCTCGGAACTAAACGCCCTTAAAATCCCGCATACCCTTGATTTTATTGATAATTCGTGGATAAGCACCGCCTCAAGGGAAGACGCGGTCAAAGATATGTGCTGGCATTTAGAAATAAATGGAATTAAAGCGGATACCGGCATGATAGAAGAAATATTACACGATAATTACGGCGATTCAACCGAAATCTCCCATGAAACAGTAATGGAAATGGGCATTCTCGTCTGGCGCCCGATCAGTTATTAGTCGTTAGTCATTAGTCGTTAGTCGTTAGTCGTTAGTCACCGGTCTTTATAATTTTACTGATTACCGAAAAATATCTGCTAAATAAGCTTTTAGCGTTAGTTTAAAAAATTGTTGACTATTTTTAAAAATTATTATAAAATTCCAACTATCCAAATTTTATAGTGAAAGGGGTAATTTACATGTCCAAAAAAAGAACCGCCATTTTAATGTTAGTGGTGGCTTTGATTTTTTCGGCGTACGTTTCATTAGCACAGGCCTGCGAAGAGCTCATCGATGATGCTCACTGCAAATGTTATTTAACTGTTAAAGTTCCCAAGCACAAATTAACGCTGGGCAAAGAACAGAATGCTAATGACCCCATATTATTCGTTAAAAATGAAACCGCGAAACCCGTTGCTATCGTTTTTACCAAAGGCTGCGAAACGGTTCGCGAAATCTGCGTAAAACCCTGTGCGGAAGAAACGGTTATCATGGACGCCGGCAAATTCAAATATGAAATAACCGGCTGGGCTGCTCACAAAGCCCCCGTCAAAGGAAGCCAGACCTTCGTTAAAGGCAATAACTACAACTGGGTAATCGATACTAAAGTAGCCGGTTATAACACCATTACAAAACAGATCGGCGAATGCGCTCCCTGCGTGCCCGTCTGCAAACCGAACTGCATGGAAAAATGCTGCAAACCGGAAGTCGTAAAACCCGTATGCAAAGAAGTAAAAGTTTGCGCTCCCGGCTGCATGGCAATATGCTGCAAACCGGTATGCCCTCCGCCCGTTGAATGTATTCCCGTAATAAAAGTAAAACCCGTTGCGGCTCCTGCCGTCAGCGAACCGATCGAAGTAAAACCCGCTATGTGCACACCCGCATGCAAACCCGTATGCGTATGCAAACCGGCATGCGGCGAATACAAACATGCTAAAAGACATCACCATATGAAATATATGGATTGCGCCGACAAATCAAATAAATTCTTCAATCACAAACCCTGCCTTATGAGCTTAGCTCCCGTAAAACCCGCCGAAGCTCCTAAAGTCGAAGAAAAACCCGCTGAAGTAGTAGTTGAAAACGCTTATATCGAAATGATCAATGCGTCTAACGAATGCGTTACTTACTTAGTAAGCGGCCCCGGCGTTTCTAAAAAAGTAGATCTTAAACCCTGCAAAAGCGTCGCTTTAGAAGTCCTTCCGGGAAAATACGCGGTAGTCGCAAGCGTTAACGGCATTTTATCGCCGATGCAGTCATTAACCGTAGCTGCCGGCCAGAAAGTAGAAGTTAAATACTAATTTA
>CAYTCW010000050.1:0-29097 GCA_964436235.1 uncultured bacterium | reverse complement strand
ACCCCTCCCTCTTTCGGCAATTTGCCTGACGCTTTTTTGTTGGTTTATCGATAGCTTTTTCTGTCATAACTTTATTTTCTTTTTCTCTTTCTTGCTTTTTATTTATTTTTCTGCAGGTTTGCTTATTTGCATGTGCGCGCGCCACGCGCGCACATGCGGTGCATTAAAGGCCCTATAACGACTATAGCTTGCGGCTCACGGTATAGAACTAATGTAAATCGACACTAATAATCACCGCAAATTTAAATATTGATATTTTAAACAAATTAGTTTAAAATACATTGGTATAATTATCTGCGGAAAGGGCAAAAAAATGGATAAAATTATAAATTACGAATATAGGCGGATACCGTTTAAAGACATAGATTTTTCAAACGAAGAGTGTAGAATATCGCATGATTGTGCTTATTCAGATCTGGAAAAATCGATCGACGCTAACGGGATCATAAATCCTGTCATAGTTTATTCGCACGGCGCTAAATTTAATATAATAAGCGGCTTCAAGCGCGCCGGTATCGCGGCGGCGATTAACTCTGCGGACGGCGGCAAAAAGAACGGCGAAGGCTACGCAGACGGCATAGGCTGTCTTATAGCGGGCGATATCCCACCCGTCGAAAGGCTTTTGATCAATATTCTTGAAAACGCCTCGATACGCGAGTTAAATCCAGTTGAGATCTCCGCGGCGCTTAAGAAGTTATCGGCGTTTTACGATAAAGCGGAATTAATCGAAAACTATCTGCCGCTGATAAATATGCAAAAATCGGAATATATTTTCAATAAATACTTAAGCCTTGACCGGCTCACGCCCGACCTTAAAACCGCCGTAGTTCGCGGACGCGTGCCGGCCGCAGCCGCCTTTGCTCTCGCGGAGTTCAGCGGCGCCGCGCAAGCGGCCTTTGCCTCTATAATAAAAGAAACCCGCATGGGCGCCAATCTTATAGTCGAGACCGCACGGCTTATTTTTGAAACGACGATGCAGTATAACAAAACCGCGGAGCTTATATTAAGCGATATAAATTACGAAACGGTACTTGCAAATAAAGAATTAACGACCAATCAAAAAACAGAAGCTATACGGGGCGCGCTAAACCGTCTTAAGCGCCCTATGTATGAAAGCCGTATGGAGCGTTTCAGCGCCCTTGCCTCCGTTTTTACTGCCGATAAAATATCGATCAATCCTTTCGCTTATTTTGAAAAAGATGAAATAACGATTAAATTCAGTATAGATTCAGCGGCGTCGCTCGAAAAAAAGATCGAAGCGCTGAAGCGGTTGAAAGAGTCGAAACTGATATCTGAATTTTTAAAGAAAGCCGGGCGCGAATGATTCGATACTATCCGCAAAGAATAATAATACTAAACGAAGCCGCAATAAGGGAATCGGTTATAACGCAAAATATTTTAGATAATACCATGGGCCGCGGAATCGAGGTTTTATATTTAAGCGAAGCGGAAATCAACGGTTTAATCGAAAAAACCGCCCGTCTTGAAAACTCTTACGGCGAAGGCAAAAAAACTTTATTGATAACGGCTAACCGCGGCGAATTCTTAAAAAAATGTCCCGGCACGAATGAATATATATGCTGCGATTATTATATAATCGATTTCGCCCAGAACTGCCCGATGGAATGCACCTACTGCATACTGCAGGCCTATCTGAACAATCCTTTCATGGTAGTTTACGCTAATATCGGCGATCTATTCAATGAACTGGATACGCGGCTCGGAGCAAGCGGCGGCAAAAAAATACGCATAGGCACCGGCGAATTTACCGACTCGCTCGCTCTGGAGCATCTAAGCGAATATTCAAAAATATTAATGGACTACTTCGCCGAAAAACCTCAATTTATATTAGAATTTAAATCAAAGACCGATTATATAAAAACCTTCACAGATTATCGGGGCGTCGGCTCTGGCGCCTGCTCTGGAGGCGGTCTGAATAATATTTTAATATCCTATTCGATGAACGCTAAAAGCGTAAATAAATTCGAAGAATTAAAAACCGCTACGATCGAAGAACGGCTGATAGCGGCGGCCGCCTGCGTTAAAGCCGGTTATAAGATAACGCTTCATTTCGACCCGATAATCGATTACGATAATTTTGAAACCGAAATGGCTGAAACCGTAAATTTAATATTTAAATATCTATCACCCGCGGATATAAAATATATAAGCCTCGGCGCGTTCCGCTTCATACCGGCCTTAGCCGATATAATAGCCGTAAGGTTTCCTAAAAGCCGCATTATTTATAATGAATTCGTTAAAGGCTACGATAAAAAAATAAGATACTTTCGATTCAAACGCGAAAAACTTTTTAAACGCGTAATAAGCTTAATCAGAGAGCATGACGCACTTAATGAGATCCGGCTTTACTTTTGCATGGAAAGCCCTGAAATGTGGGACGCGCTTCTTGGCGGCGCGCCTTCTTCCGATGAGCATCTCGGCGGCATCCTCTATGATAAGTGCGTTAACCGCTGCCCGGCGCGGCATTAAAGCGTCATGATTCCGGCTATAACAACCGCGATGGCAAAGATTTTAAGCGCGTTCATTTTTTCTTTTAAAAACATCCATGAAAGAATTGTAACGATGACAAGATAGGAAGAAGACAGCGGCACTATGATGCTCGCCTGTCCCACTGAAAGCGCGAGGGTAAAGGCAAGGCCGCCTATATTTAGAATAAAAATTCCGATAAGAGAGTATTTGGACTTAAGCGCTTCGAAAGAAAAATCACGCCGCTCGAAAAGTAATTTCAGCAATATGCCGGCTGCGATCTGCATGGTATTAAGATAAAGACTGAAAGCCGCAACGTTAGAGTTATCAATTATTACTTTACACATCGCATCCGCGACGCCTATCAATACGGAAGAAGAAAGCGCGAGGTAAAGCCAGCCGCGCGCCGCCGGTTTAGCAGATGCCGCGCCCGCTTCCTTTGACGGAACGGGCGAGCAAAGATATGAAAGCAGCCCGACTCCCGCCATAATTACGGCAAGAGCGATCCACTGCCTCGGCACGAGGCTCTCGCCCATAACAAAAACCGCGAATAAAACCGTGTACATGGGATAAGTGCCGAGTATGGCGCTTGCAATCGACAGTTCACCGGCATCGAGCGCATAATAAAAAGTAAGATAGCATAAAGAAATAGCCAGACATAACGGCATGAAAAGCTCTATACCGTCAAAAACCGGCTTATTCATAAGTATATAAGGCAGCCAGACTATAAAGCCCAGGACCCCGCCTATCAGGTATGAGCTGATAGGCGTTGACCTGGCGAATCCGATTTTAAGGAGCGTCTGTCCGATGCCCCAGCATAAAATAGTGATGATTAGATAAGTAAATATCAGCTTGTTACGCCATTTCTATGAGTTTTTCGCAAAAGCGCATTACTTCAGCTTTAATTCCAGCGAGCACTTCAGCTTTATCGTTGTTATCGACGGCTTTTTTAATAAAAGCGGCTATAGCTTTCATATCTTCTTCTTTCGCGCCGCGCGTGGTAACCGCCGGCGTTCCGATTCTTATACCGGAAGTTATCATCGGTTTTTGCGGATCGAAAGGAATGGTGTTTTTATTGACCGTGATACCTGCCAGATCGAGTGCTTTTTCGACAATTTTACCGGTAAGTCCCTTAGGCGAAAGATCGATAAGCATTAAATGATTATCGGTGCCGCCTGAGACGAGCTTGAATCCTTCGTTTTTAAGAGCATTTGCAAGCGCGGCCGCGTTTTTAACTACCTGCTGCGAATAGCTTTTAAATTCGGGTTTGAGCACTTCGCCGAATGCGACGGCCTTGGCCGCGATAATATGCATCAGCGGGCCGCCCTGGCAGCCGGGGAAAACCCATTTATCAATTTCCTTAGCGTATTTTTCGCGGCATAAGATCATGCCGCCGCGGGGGCCGCGAAGCGTTTTATGAGTCGTAGTAGTAACGAAATCTGCGTAAGGCACCGGCGACGGATGCAGTCCTGCCGCGACTAATCCGGCGATATGGGCCATATCGACCATCAATACTGCGCCGCATTTATCGCAGATATCGCGGAAACCGGCGAAGTCGATAACGCGCGGATAAGCGGAAGCGCCGGCTATTATCATTTTAGGTTTATGCGTCATGGCTATTTTTTCAAGCTCGGCCATATCGATTTTATTATCTTCTTTGCCGACGCCGTAGCTGACTATTTTAAACATAGAGCCGGAAAAATTAATAGGATGGCCGTGAGTCAAATGGCCGCCATGCGAAAGGTCCATTCCGAGAACGGTATCGCCCGGTTTGCACACCGCGAAATAAACGGCCATATTGGCCTGGGCGCCGGAATGCGGCTGGACGTTAACATGTTCTGCGCCGAATATATCTTTAGCGCGGTTGATGGCAAGGGCTTCGGCTTCATCGACGTATTCGCAGCCGCCGTAGTAGCGGCGAGCCGGATAGCCTTCGGCGTATTTATTGGTGAGGCACGAGCCCATGGCTTCGAGAACGGATTTACTGACGAAATTTTCGGAGGCTATCAGTTCGAGATTATTTTTCTGACGGCCCTTTTCACGCATTATGATATCGAAAATTTCTTTATCGGTATTTTTTAAACTATCAAAAGACATTATTATTCCCCCGTATTCAAATTACTTTTTAATTTTATCGAGATTAACGGCGTTGACGAAGTTATTTTTAAATAAAGCCTCGACTATTTGCTCGCATATCTGAACTGCCACTAATTCCTGTGCTTCTTTGGTCGAAGCGCCGACGTGCGGTGTGGCGCATACTTTTTCATGGTTAATAAGGTCCCACTTAACGGGCGGTTCGACTTCGAATACGTCGAGACCGACGCCGAGAAATTTATCGGGCATGGTATTTAACGCTTCGAGCAGATCGGCTTCGTTGATTATTCCGCCGCGCGCACAGTTGATCAGTATTACTTTATTTTTCATTTTTTTGATAACTTCCATATTGATCATATTGGTAGTTTCTTTAGTTTTAGGCACGTGAAGCGAAATAACGTCGGATTCTGCGATCAGAGTTTCCAGATCCACGAATTCAAAACCCATCAATCTTCTACCTTCTTTATTAACGTAACAGAGCACTTTCATATTAAATGCCTTGAAGCGCTTGCCGGTTTCAACGCCGATCCTTCCGCCGCCGATTATGCCGACGGTTTTACCGTTAAGCTCATTGCCCATAAAGCTCTTTTTATCCCATGCGTTTTTTTTCATTTTAGCGTCGGCGAGATGTATCTTGCGCGAAATAGCAAAAGTGAGTCCTACGGCCAATTCCGCAACTGATATCGTGCTTCCGAACGGGGAGTTCATAACTACCACGCCGTTTTCCGAAGCGGCTTCCACGTTTATATTGTCGTAACCGACGCCCGCGCGGCCCACCACTTTTAATTTCGGAACGCCGGCGCTTAATATTTTAGGAGTTATTTTCGTGGCCGAACGAACTATTATCGCGTCGTATTCATTAGCCGAAGCGATAATTTCTTCCTCGGTCTTTCCGACCGCTTCGACGCATTCTACGCCTTTGCTTTTTAAATATTCCACGCCTTTTTTAGCTACCGAGTCACAGACTAAAACTTTAAAACTCATTTAACTACCCCCATTTACGGCCATTAATAACTGCCGTATTTTTTGATTTTTAATTATTAACGAATATACGACGCATACTAAATAACAAAATATTATTATATACCATTGCGCTTAAAAAAGCAATATATTTAAAACATTTTAAAAGATTTATAACGGTCTTAAAAAATTAAAATATATTTGAAAATTTATTATTGACAAATATGAAATCTGCCATTATAATAAATAAATATCCGTTAAAAAGTTAAAAACTAAAGCTTAAAAGGAGCATTAGATGGAATTGAAAACTAAAAAACAAAAGGCTGAACCGTCAGCCAAATTTAACCTGCAGCACGCTTTAGAAGAAGCGGAACGCTGCCTTCTGTGCCACGACGCGCCTTGCAGCAAAGGCTGTCCCGCCGGAACCGATCCCGGCAAATTTATCAGACAGCTTCGTTTCAGAAATATTAAAGGCGCCATCCGCACGATCCGTAAAAATAACGTTCTCGGCGGAATATGCGCGGAAGTATGCCCCACCTGCAAACTTTGCGTAGAGCGCTGCTCGCGCACCGGCATCGACCGGCCCATCATGATAAATCAAATCCAGAGTTTCTTAACCAACCACCAGCACGACATAAAATTTAAAGTTTTCGATAAAAGTTCCGCCCCGGTATCGAAGAAAAAAGTAGCGATAATCGGCTCGGGACCTTCAGGTCTTTCCTGCGCTGCCGAGCTTGCGCTTCTCGGCCATGAAGCCGTCATTTACGAAAAAAATGAAAAACCTGGCGGCGTTCTTACATACGGCATTCCTTATATCCGTTTAAACCCCGAAACCCTCGCTAACGACATAAAAGAAGTAACATCGCTCGGCGTCAAAATAAAATGCGGTTCGAAAATATCGGGCAAAAATGCGGTCGGCGATCTTATTAAAAAAGGATATGACGCCGTTTTTATAGCCTGCGGCCTCAGCGAATCGAATATGTTGAAGATTAACGGCTCCGAATTAAGCGGCAATTATACATGGTCCGATTTCCTCGAAATGTGCAACGACCCGAAACTCCGCTCTAAAGCGGCTAAGATGGTAACCGGCAAAAACGCGGCGGTAATCGGCGGCGGCTCGGTCGCAATAGACGCTGCCGTTTCGGCGAAAAAACTCGGCGCGGAAAAAGTGTATATAATATCACTCGAAGCTCTCAACGAACTTCCCGCAGACATCGAAGAAATAGAACTCGCCCACAAAAACGGCATTATCTTCAAACCTCAGTGCCGCGTCGTTAAAATAAAAGGCGACGGCAAAAAAATTAACGGCATCGAAGGAATCGAAACCGAATGGATCAAAAAAGGCGGACCGTTAGTTCCGGCAAACGCCCGTGACGTAAAAGGCTGCGAGTTCTCGATTAAAATCGATGCTCTCATTCACGCTATCGGCTCGCGCGTCGAAAGTGAAGCCCTCGAAACGCTTAAAGGCGCCGGCGTTAAAATAAGCCCCGACAATAAAGCGAAGGTTGACGGATGCTACCGCACCGATAATCCGAAAGTATTCGCCGGCGGAGATATGATCGCTTCCGGGCGCAAATTAAACACCGTTGCGGCGGCGGTTTACGACGGCAAAACGGCGGCTGAAGCCATCCACAATTTTTTAACTTCAACGAAAAAAGGCGGGATTAAATAATGGCGATTAAAAATAAAAAAATAGACCTTTCAGTTAAATTCTGCGGCGTTAATTTTGAAAATCCTTTCATGCTTTCATCATCGCCGGTTTCCGACTGCTACGAAATGTGCAAAAACGCTTTCAACGCAGGCTGGGGCGGAGTGGTTTATAAAACTCTCAACCTCGAAAAAAAATTCAAGGTCATAATGCCGTCGCCGCGCTTGAACGCGCTCCACTACGACGGAAAGCGCGTGGTCGGCCTCCAGAATGTGGAGCAGATAACCGACCGCACGATCAAAGACAACATTAAAGACATCAAGCGGCTAAAAAAAGAATTCCCGAATAAAGTCCTCGTATCGAGCATCATGGGCTATTGCGACGAAGACTGGGCCGAACTTGCCGCTCTTTCGGAAGAAGCCGGCGCCGATATGCTCGAGCTTAATTTCAGCTGCCCGCAGATGGCACGCGAAGGCGCCGGACATAAAGTCGGACAGTCGTACGAATTAATAACCGAATTCACGCGCGCCACTAAAAAAGGGTCAAAACTTCCCGTCATGGCTAAAATGACGCCGAATATAACCGACATGGTCCCCGCTGCGCTTGCCGCTAAAGCCGGCGGCGCCGACGCTATAAGCGCCATCAACACGGTCAAGGCCATCACGGCCGTCGACGTCAATCTGCTGACGCCGCTCCCTAATATATCGGGCAGTTCGTCGATAAGCGGCTATTCGGGCGCCGCGGTAAAGCCTATAGCGCTTCGTTTCATGGCCGAGCTCGCAAAAGATAAAAAACTCAAACTGCCGATATCGGGCATGGGCGGCATTACCACATGGATCGACGCCGTCGAATTCATGCTTCTCGGCGCGGGCACGCTTCAGGTAACCACGGCTATTATGCGTTACGGCCAGCGCATAGTCGAAGACCTCAAAGAAGGCATGCTCGATTATATGATCGAAAAAGGCTTCAAGAGCGTCTCCGAAATGATAGGCAAAGCGCTTCCGACCGTCGTTGACCCCGGAGTTCTGCCTCATAAAAAACAGGCATTTTCGGTTATCGATAAAGATAAATGCGTGGGCTGCGGACAGTGCTATATAAGCTGCATGGACGGCGCTCACCAGGCCATCAGCCTCGATAAAAACCGTAAAGCCGAAGTTGACGAAAAAAAATGCGTGGGCTGCCTTATGTGCTACCATGTCTGCCCCGTTGACGGCGCCATAACTTACAAATACGATAAATTCAACTTCAAGACCCATTAATAATAACGCGCTTGATAATAAATTTATTTATTATTTATTTAGCAATTAAATATTTATAAAATTGCGCGGTATTCAAAAATAAAAGACCGCCCGTGACGCGAAGCAAATCGATGCCATGCCGTCAGGGCGGTCTTTTATCGTATCAGACGAAATTTAATATTTCGCCTTTTATTTTTTTATTTTAAAGCGCCTTACTTTTTAGTAATAAATTCAACGACCGATGTATAAGGAATTCTTACGATGCAATAGTTATTACCGAGCGGCAGTCCGGCATATATAGTGCCGTCCGCGCCCGCAGCGAGCGACGATTCGAAGTAGCGGCCGTAATTGGGCGCGTTAAAGTCGAACTCGCATATTTTATCGCCGGTAACACTGAACAGCGCAATTTTTTGATTAGTTCCGTCAAAGTAAGTCGTAAATACGTTAACATTGCGGTCGGCGCCGATGATATGAGCCGCGGCGGCATAATTGCCGGCTGAGGCTTTAGAAATCATGTCGGTTTCGAAGCGTTTCATGGCGTTGCCGTAAAAATCTGTATATTTAACTTTAACTTCGCCCGATATTTGATTCTGCGCGAGCGCTAATATATCTGAATTAGCCATAGCGAAGAAGTTGGAATCAGGAAAGGAATCAACCGCTTTTTTTTCGCCGCCGCCGCCGTCGAAGTAAACGGCGTCGCCGTCAATGCTCGAATAAAGCATAACATCGCCGATCGAGTTAGCCGCGATGCGGTCGTAGCGGTCGGCTGCTTCATCGTCAAAATTAACTATTTTAATGTCATAAGCGGTTTCGGCCTTTGCGTCAGCCGCCGGGGCATCCGCATTCGCGGCCGTTTTAATGTGATAGTAATCGCCGTTTTTCGAATCGAGCACGAAAATTTCGGAGCTTGAAACTGCGTACAGATCGCAAAAATCGAAGCCGGCTTTTTTGGAGGCTTCTTCTTCATTGATATTTTTAACGATCTCGATGGCTTTAATATTGACGAAAGCCTCATCGACGCATAAAACCTTGCCGCCGATACGGTCTAATATATAAAAATATCCGTACTTATCGCAGCGCAGAACCGGAAGTTTAGACGCGGCTTCAGAGGGCGTTCCGGCGAGTTTATTCGAATCGCCGCCGAATTCAATTTTAGTGACGGCTTTTTTAAGGGGCGTAATATTATCGAGCGCCGCCTTTTTAAAATTAGCTGCTGCCTCAAAACCGTTTGCTATGCGTGTAATTTTATAATGGCCTTCAGGCGCGCGGTCTGAGTTGTAATTTTGATAATAAGCGGCATTAAGCGAGGCGTTATAATAAAACTGATTTCCGAGCGGCGCGCACACCGGAATAATCTGCTTTGCCGCCATCTGGCCGCAAGCCGTAAAAACGGCCACGGTGTAATATCCGGCCGGATATTCATCGCGCGCGGCCTGCATAAGTCCGGGCTGTATCGAATCGTCAAAGAAAGCGGCCATGGCATTACCTTCTTTATCGACGCCTATAATTTTAGCGATTCTGAAAGAAGGTATCTGAATCGAAAATAAAAACTCGCTCGCGCCCGTTTTAATTTCCTGCCTGTAAAAAGCCATCGTTTTATTTGGCTGCGGGTTGATCGAATAAACATAAGCGGCGTCGGCATAAAGTGAACACAGGTTCCAGTCGAGCGTTTTAATTCCGACGCCCGCCGCGTTGAATACCGCTATTTTATTTTGCGCGTAGTCACAGGCGAGCAGATCGCCGGCCGGCGTAAGAAATAGCTGTTCGAGCTGCGTGAATTCGTAAGGCTTTTCACCGCGGCCGCCCAGTGTTTTAACGAGTTTGCCGGCTGCAATATGGAATATTTTAGAGCTGACGGCATCCGCCGCGTAAAATTCGGCGCCGGCCTTCGGATCATAACCGGCAAAAGCGAGCGCAGACAGTGCTAATTCGCCGCCGCCCAGCTCGTTTTTAACTATATTTAAAACATTGACCGACTCTAAAAGTTTAGAATCTTTATCGAATATTTTAACCGAATTATTAAACGAATCAAGAACGGCCGCCACACCGCCGTTTAAAACGCAGAAATCGGAAGGCCCCATAGGATAAGCTTCTTCAAAACCTTCGATCTTGTGGTTATAATACATTACCTGGTTTTCCGCGGTGCCAAAAGTTAAGCTGAAACCGGAAAAATCGTCGGAGGCCGATGCCGACCGCGCCGAAGATACAAATATAAACGCAGGCAATAAAAAAACAACTGCAAACGCGAATGCAAACTTACGATATGAAATAGAAAACAACATTATAAACTTCTCCTTGACACAAATATATTACAGGACCTTACGCTTTTCTGAGCACGCGGCATATGGGCGCGTAATTAACGCCGTGGCGGCGAGGCATTCTGCGCGAAGATGAATTTGATATAGCCTGGCCGCTGTCATCGACGATGCCTATGTGCGTATCATTGTCTTTTTTACCGTCTTTATTACGGTCATAAGTGCGCCAGGTAACTATATCGCCGGGTTTAAAAGGCGGCGCCTTAACTTCTTTGAAGCCTTTGCTTTTAACTTCAGAAACAAGCGCGGGCACGCCAAGAATTACCTTATTGATAACGCCGGCGTTTTTAAGAGCCGTCGATATAACCTTAGCGCAGGCTACTTTGCCGCCTTTAACGTCAGAACCGCGGAAAGAGGTCGAACCGATAAGATTTTTGATGCTTGAAACTATTTTCGAAGCGATGCCGCTTGCGCCGCCGGACATCTGCACGGGCGCGTTCGACGAACTCGATTCATAAGCCGCGTCGCCGAGGCCGCTATTGCCGCCGCTATTATTTTTAGAGGTTTTCGCCTTAGCTTTGGCTTTTGATTTTGTTTTTTTAGCGGCTTTAACTTTTTTAACGGTATAATTTTTATTTTTATTCTTTTTAGCTTTGACCGCCGTACTCGAAGAAGTGCCGCTTTTCTTTATATTTTGCTGAAGATCCTGGATCGGCGACGCGCCGGCGGGGCCGAAAGAAACGCTTGCGAATACAAAAGATGCGATAACCATTGATGAAACGATTTTTTTACTCAATTCAAATATTTTTTTCATAAGAACTCTCCTCATATTTATTATGCTATTTTCTCAAATACCATCTGAAGCATTGCATGCGATCAAATTAAGCCTTTCTGAGCACGCGGCATATAGGCGCGTAATAAACGCTGTGACGGCGGGGCATCTTCTGCGAAGACGAGTTCGATATAGCCTGGCCGTCGTTTCCCATTATACCGATATGCGTGTCATTATCTTTAACGCCGTCGCCGCTTCTATCGTAGGTTTTCCAGGTAACCACATCGCCAGGCTGAAACGGCGGAGCGGAAACTTCACGCCATCCGCGCGATTTAAGATCGGCCACCACTCCGACCACGCCGAGCTGAACGCGGCTGACCGCGCCCGCATCTTTAAGGGCCGTAGAAACGAACTGCGCGCAGGCGAGGCGGCCGTAATTAACTTCAGGCCCTCTGAAACGCGTCGAGCCGATGTATCTTTCGGCGCATCTAACTATATTAGAAGCCGAAGCGCTGCCTGAAGACGAATTGTTACTCGAAGATGAATTATTATTTGGCGCCGCGCTGCCACTGCTGCTTGCGGCCGCCGAACCGCCGCGCGTGATATAGTTGGAATGCACGTACGCGGTTTTACCGTTATAGCTGATCTTGTACCAATCGCCGCTTTTCGATATTATATTAACGCTGGCGCCGCCGTAAAGTTTACCTATAACATCGCCCCACGGCCCGCTGCGCACATTTAGATAAGAAGAAACCTGAACTGTGCCGCTGCCGCCGACGCTTTGCTCGGCCGTCGATGAAGAACCGCCGGTATTGATATAATCGCCGTGTACATACGCCGTCGAGCCGTTATAATTAATTTTATACCATTTGCCTTCTTTACCTGTGATAGAAACGCCCGCGCCAGGAATTAAACCGCCGATTATGGAATGATCGGTACCGGGTCCCGAGCGCACGTTCAAGCCGCCGCAATTAAAAACGAGACCGCCTTTAGCGAGATTCGCGTTAGTTCCGATATTATCTTTTTCAATAGCCCCGCCCACGTTCATTATATCGGAGGCCGGAGCGGCCGCCGGCATTAAAAGCGCCGTTAAAACTAATGCAAAAAAGAATATAAGTCCGATAGATCCATTTACCCGGTTAAATTTGATTCCATTAAATGCCGTCGCCATCGTTCGAAGGGTTCCGTCTGAACCTGAGTAATCATTCTTCTTCATAACAACCACCATCTTTTCTTTTCATTTAATTACTTTGTTTCTTTTCATTGAATCACTTTTTTTCGTTTTTTAATTAATTTCAGTCCATTTTTTTTCTTTTTTCGTCTTCGTTTTCGTTATCATTTTCTTTTTTCACTTTCGTCTTCGTTTTAATTTCGCTTGTTTTATTCAACAAGTCCAATTATCGTATATAACACAAAAAAACGGTTAAAAACAACCTGATAAAGTCAGTTGTTAAGTTATACTCACAAGGTTCATATAAAGTTCCATCTTTTTCAAAATACGGCTTCGCCGGCAAAAGAAAACCCATAATCGCGGGCCAAAATACCCAGAAGCATTTCCCTTATCTTAAACGCGTTATCTTCACCGCCGCAGCAAACGCTTTCGCGCGCAACGGCTATGGTCGTTACTTTATCAATAATTGCGGCAAACGAAGGTTTGACGGCCGCAAAAATCTTTGAAATATCATCTTCACAACGCCTATAAATTCCGTCATCAGGCGACTGGTAGCTGAAATAATCAAGGTCGATATCTAAAATAATGCTTCGCGCGGCGCTGAGTTTGTCTTTAAAATCCGAGTAAACGGATGCTTTTTCGAAATCGCAGCCGGGCGTAAAAGTATCGTTGAGCGAGTTCATGCATAATAGCGAATGCGCGGCGCCGGCGCGATCGTAAAACGGCTCATGAGGCGCGATCATCGATTTTTTTTCGATATCGTGATAATATTCATAAGCGATCACAAGAACATCCGAACAATAATTATGATAAAGCGCATAAGTGATAAAATCGTTATTAGCGGCTGCAGGAATGGAGTTTACTCTTTCAATGAATTCTTTATCGCCGCTAAACGCGGCGAACTTCTCGAGCCGTTCTTTATCGACAGAAAGAAAGTCACGGTGCCGGTCGATAGTGATTGCAAACGAGGGCGCGCCGGCGTTTCGCAAAGCGTCGTCGCGCCAGGCAGCCAGAGAGTAACGGTGATACTCGAACTCGAAATATTTAACGGCATTTCCGGCGAGCTTCGCATCACGGCAAATTATAGAATTATAACAGTCAGAACGATTTTTATCAGAGGTATATAGATCACGCATTTATTATAACTTAACTTTTCTTTCAGCGTATTTTAATAACGCCGATCACTCCTGATTATATCAGTTAACAACGGCAAAATCAACCATAAAATTAAAATATGTCTATGGAATAAATCGTCACTTTAGCTTTGCCGTCAGGCCCATCGGCGGCTGCTGCAAAAACTATCACGCCGTCGGAGGTCACGCGGTAATTAGAAGTTATCATGCGGCCGGTTACGCCGGAAAACCTCACTGACGCTTCTTTTATGACGACGCCGGTCCTGTAATCGCATGAGCGCACTAAAAGCGAACCGGGAACGAAGCTCATTAAAAAAACGCGCCATTTTTTATCAACGCCGGCGCAGAAAGTTCCGCCGCACGGCATTCCTCCTGGCGGGGCAAAGCAGGTTATACGCCGCAATAAATTTCCACAGTTATCATATTCGAGAAGCTCTTTGACCGGCTCTTCTTTCACCCCGTTATCGGCCGCTTTAAAAAGCTGAGCGAATCCGCCATGAACGGCGAAGGCCGCATCCGGTATTTCGCCGGCAAAAAGTCCGTCCCGCCCGAATTTAATCATCGAAAACGAATCCGCGTCGTTTAAATATATCTCTGAAGACCGGCAGGCCGAAAGACCGCTCAGTCTGGCGGCAGCGGAAAATCCTTTCAGTTCGATCGTTTCCATATCCGATATTCCGCCCCTAATGGTCTTAAATTTAATAACTTTACTTTCGCCTTCGCGGCGGGCGTACAGCATTCCATCGCCGCCGAAAACTGCTTCATAAATGCCGCGCGGCGAAGCGGCCGCCTGGCCGGTCTTATCTGAAGACGGCAATTTAACCGTCAGCTTGTTATTATTATAATATACTCCTTCACCGCTAAAAATGAACGCACCGACGCCGTCCGGACAGACTGCCGCGCTATGAAGCATATCGGCGGGAATATTCATTGAAAATGACTGCCATTTATTAACTGGCACCGAACCGGTCTGCGAGTAATAGCCGTCAATATAATTTTCTACGGTTTCGCGACCTATGCCGTGCAATTTCAATTTAGCGGCCACGATTCCGCTTTGTGAATCTTTTTTAACACCGCCCGCTTCGAGCAGATAAAGATTATTTCCATCAGCAAGCGCCTGCCGGTGATAATCGAAGCGTTCGAGTTCAGATAATTCGCAAACCCTTCCAAATGAATCCAGCGAATAAAACTGGCGTCGCAAAATCCCGCCGCTATCGTATCTGGAGGCCGAAGCGACGAGCAGGCCTTCCGGCAGAGCCGCTTCTATAAACACGGCGCGGGTGTCGCCGCTCAATATAAGCGATGAATTCAATAAGTTGAGATCTTCGCCGAATGAAATAAGTGTATTAACAGCCCCGCCGGAGGCCTTTAGCGCCATAACGCGGCGGCCGCCGCCGGGCGAATTTGTAGGTATTGCGCCATAACCGTCAAGCTCCGCTGAAGCGAGTTTTTCCGAAGCGCCGCTTAATGCGTCCACGCGATATTTATCTAAGCGCGTTTGCGATGACGCCATAAGATAAAATTTATCGCCGAATGCGCCTGTTATTTTAGAATAAGCCGCAGGCGATATTTTACATGAATTATCCACGCCTGCCACAAATGTTTTTGATCCGGTATTTTTTATGGCGCTTATAACATTATCATATTTTAAAAAGTGAATATAGTCGTTCTTACCGTCCGAGAGCAGCAGCGCTATTTTGGCCGCGCCACCGCCGTTCGGCTCTAAAAAGCGCGCGTCTTTAATGAAAAGTCCGTCGAGCAGCTTAAAACAAGCCTCTCCTGAAGCGACAAAGTCGGATATTTTACCGTTCGAAGGACTTATCACTAAATTTTGAGGCAATATGAAAGGCCTTATAGCAGAGGCTGCCGCATCTTCTTCATCGCCGCCGTCCGCGCCCCCGTTCTTTTCGATTATCCGCATCTCTTTATCAGAGCCAATTTCGAGTTTTAAAACAACGTCATCATCGCCGGTAAGCTGGCCTGAAAAAGACGCGCTGGAATACAAAAGCGTTATAATTAAAACGCTAAACCAAATAAATAGCACGGACCTTAAATATAACTTCAAAAGCCTCACCTTTAACCAGGAATTTTGTCGCAGAACATGCTCGAATTATATCATATTAATTCGATGAATGCAATTACTCCAAATCACTATTAAAATAGTATTGAATCAAAGTGTTTTCTTTAAAATTCTTGCCCAGCAAGGGTAAATATTAACATTATTACTTTTTGTAATATTTATTTCTTCATTATTTAAAATATCAAAATATTTACCTTCGTGTATGTCTAATTTTACATTTTCTTCATTCGTTGAGGAATTTAGTAAAACTATTATTTTTTCATCGTTATGCTCTCTTACAAAACCGAATTGCTCAGATTTAACAAATAATTCTTCATAGGTTCCATATTTTAAAATTTCGCTGCCGTTCCTAATATTAGCTAAACTTGATATATGCCTTATCATATCTTTTTTAAAAGAATATTCTATTTCACTTATGTTTAGAGACGGCCTTAATTGTTTATCGCTGCCGTTTAGTTTTCCGCCCTCGAGTTCCCATTCGCTTCCATAATATATTGAAGGAATTCCGGGCATTGTGAATAAAATTATATATAAGGGGTATAAGTGTCTTTTGTTTTTTATGCTCGTCGCTACTCTTTCGACGTCATGATTATCGGCAAAATTATATAATAAGATGTTTTTATATATTCCAGAAGCGGAAAACTGCCTTTTAAGAGAATATGCTATTTCAAAATAATTTTTATCGTTATGAGATGAGTATAAACCTTTATAGCACTCATAGTTTGTAACCGAGTCGAGACCGGCCTCATTTACCCAGCGCGCGTAATTTCCATGAACAACCTCTCCCATAAGCCAGAAATCCGGTTTTTTAATTTTAATTTCCCGCGAAAATTTTTCCATAAAATTAAAATTAAGTGAATCAGCCGCATCAAGGCGTATTCCATCAATTTCAAATTCATCGATCCAGTATTGGGCCGCTCCTATGAGATGATTTATAACTTCGTAATTTTCATGATTCAGTTTAACGAGATTATAGTGTCCAGCCCATGTAGCGTATGTAAATTCATCATTATAGGGACTTCTTCCATTGAAGTCAACGCCGCTGAACCAATCGGCATATCTTGAATTATGCCCATGATACCGAAGGTCTCTGAATGCGAAAAAATCACGTCCGACATGATTGAATACGCCGTCTAAAATAACTTTTATATTATTTTCATGAAGTTTTTTTATTAAATTTTTCAACGTACCGTTATTTCCAAGCCGTCTATCCACCGAAAAATAATTAACCGTATCATATCCATGTTCGATAGATTCAAACACAGGCCCCATATATAATGAATTCGCACCAAGGCTTTTAATGTGGCTTATCCAATCGTATATGACATCCAGTCGTTCAACTGGCGCAGTATTTTCATCTTTTTTTTCCGGCGCGCCGCAAAGTCCGAGCGGATATATATGATAAAAGATTTTTTCACTATGTTTTTCCATAAAAACTACCTCCAATTTTATACTTACCGTTAGGTATATTTATTACTTAATTAAAAAGTGCAGAAATCTGCACTGCAAAAAAAATTATGAGTATGATAAAAAAACTAAGAAAATGACTAATTTCGAATGAAAAATCTCAAAAATACATTGTAAGTTTTCAAAAATTAATGTTTTAAGAATGAAATCAACTAATTACGTCTGAATAGAAAAATTTGAGCAAAAAAAATTAACAAAAAATACCGTACATAAACTGTTTACAAAGTTTTCTGGCGCTTTCGTCATTAATGTCATCATTATTTTTAGTATAAAAATAATATGAAATATTAGAATTTATTATCCCGATGAATGTAAACGCAAGCATACGGCTCTTTCCTTTCAAATTTCCATGGTGATTAGCCGCGGAAGAAAAAATATCTTCTATAATTAAATGTTGTTTTAACGCGTATTTTATTATAGAAGTATAACTCAGGCTCTTTTGCGGTGAAAAGGATAGATTTAATATCATTTTATAAAGATGTAAATTATTTTTAATAAAATCAAAATAATGAAATATTATTTTTTCAAGAGTTAAAACCAGATCGCCTTCATACTTGCCAATATTTTTTAGTTCATCTAAAAAAGGGGCGTAATGTAATTCGAGCAAAGCCTCCAGCAGGCCTTCTTTACTCCCGAAATAATGGTAAAGAGTCGGCTTTTTTACGGCCGCCTCATCTACTATTCTTTGAACTCCCGTGCTATCGTATCCTTCTTCCGCGAATAATTTTAAAGCGAGTTCAAGTATTTCATCTTTTTTAGACATTTATTTTTGCTCCTCGATCTTATTATACCAAACGGTATAGCAAAAAGCAAGATATTTTTTGCAGTTTGTATTTTTTTATTTATATTTTAAAAATTAACGGGCTGGCACAGATCATTCGATTTCATCTGCGCTTAACTGACGCGCTGAAATGTATCGCCGCGCCGCACAGCGTTTCAAGGCATATCACAAGATCGCCGGCGTGAAGGTTAAGAACCGATTCGTAGTCGTGCTGACGATATCCGCCAAAAAGCGCGAGCGCGAGCGGAAACGGACGGCCGAGCTTATCGTCGATTCTTTTTATCATCGAGTAAACCATTTTAGAACACTCGAACCATTCTTCAGTCGTACATTGCGAGCCAAGGTCGTCCCATTCATGCGAATCAGCCCCATGGCAGAAGACTATATAATGAATTGCACCCGCAAGAACCTTATCCTCTAGCGTCTTTAATTTTGAATCCAGATCGGCTATATATCTTTTATGCCTCCCGTCCGGATTAATATTAAAACCGGGCGGCACGGCGACATCAAGGTCCGCTCCGGCGAATTGCCGCGTATCTTCTATTGAATTGCCGTAATGCCCGTCCAGATCGATATATGCGCCGACCGCCCTTTTATCTTTATACAGCTTAAGAGAGGCTATCGCCTGGCCGCTGAATGTGCAAAAACCGGAGCCGCCGTAAGGCCGCGCATGATGAAACCCGCTCGCCGGGCTCAATGCGATCGCCGCCGGGTTTTCGAGCGCGCCTTTAATAGCGTGATAGAGGCTCGAGTTAGTGTAACGAACACTCTCGGCGAACTGCTCCGACCATTCCAGCCCGTTAGATGAGCAATCCGGCTGAATTCCAGCGAAAAAATTATCGACGTATCCAGTCTCATGCGCAGCTAAAAAGTCTTCACGCGTATATGGCGCCCAGGCGTTAATTTCGTTAAAATTAGAATACAATCCCTTATCGAATAAAAATTTCCGAAGCAACCTCGGTTTTTCAGGACTGCGCGAATAATTAGACGTGCCTTCGTTATTTAAAACCATCTCCGGCCTGTAATATATATCTATTTTAGAATTTCTCATTATAAACCGCCTCGCTTTAATTAACTTACTTAATTATTAGTTTATTTATTTATTCAAGCATTCAAAAATATTATATAACGAAGCCGGAGCGGCCATAGAACGAAAACAAACTTAAAGACTCTTTCCATTCAAATTTATCCCTGCCCGGCTTCGTTACGATATTCCGGCTTTACCTTAACCCGGATTATTTGCGATTATTGTCGCGCCGTTCGCGTTCTTCGCGCTCGAGGCGTTTGCGTTCGTTTTCTTCTTTGCGCCATTTATCCTTGATGGACAGCTTTTCATTGGTTTCGAAAAAATCTATGGAGCTGTCTTCGCAAGAATATGTGCGCTGCTTTTCAAACATCGACTGCTTGATGTGGAGCTCTTTACGGCGGATTATATACGATTCTTTGTCTTTAAATTTATCGAGCACCTCTTCAGCCTGGCCCATAAGTTTATATATGTTTTTATTATCAGGATATCGCGCCGCGTGCTTTTCGGTGCGGGCAATAAACTTTTTAATTTCGTCCTGCGCGCGGCGTATATCGCCTTCATCGGCATAACGCATCGCCTGCTTCTGGCAAACCGCGAAGTGAAGCATTATTACCTTTTCGCGCACAAACTCGCTTTCAAAGGGTTTTTCAGATGCGGATTTTACGAAGCCGATCCTGAATTTACTGTTTAGCACGGTCTTTTCACCGGTATAGTTGTTCAAAAAGGTTACTCTTACATCGGCAAAATTAAACTGGCGCATGGATACGGCTTTAGTTACCTGCGGCACGGCGAACCAGACTGCGATATATTTCTTCTCGCCGAGCTGTATATCTTCGGCGTCGATAACGGCCGATTCGCGGGTGCTATCGACTTTAAGAGCGTTTACGATGCGCGAGATGGAAACGTTTATCGACGGCCTTATTTCGATGGATATATCGCGCGCATAGGTGGTGAGCAGGCCGCCGAGTTCGGTAGCGAGACATTCTAAGAAGAAATCCATATTTTGAATGTAATAGTAATTGCCCCGGCCGTTATCTGCGATCTGTTTGAGAAGGTTTTCGTCGTGATCGGCGCCGTAGCCGAAAGTAGATATCGAAAGCTCCGCCGGCCGGCCCGCTACTAAACGGACAAAACCTTCAGCGGCTGTAACGCCTACATTGGCCTTGCCGTCGGTGAAAACTATCATGCGGTTAAGCGAAGCGGAAGATAGCGCGCCGGCGCCGCCCGAACACAGTTTCTTAAACTGCTCGAATCCTTCGGACATTCCGCCGGCCATATTAGTCGAAGAGCCGCTCGCAATACCCGAAACGAGGCGTTTTAATTCATCGCGGTTAGCTTGATCGGTTTTAACCATCGGGCTTAAAACTTTAATATCGGTGTCGAATAAAACTATGCCAAAAGTATCTATTTCAGTAAGGTTTTCGATAAGTTTAATAACCGAATCGCGCGCGCATTCGATCTTTGCACCGCTCATCGAGCCGGAAACGTCTATAGCGGAGATTATATTGAGCGCCTTGCGCGAAATTGCAGGAATAGACTCTTTTTCAGGCGCCTTTATTTCGATAAGACCGTAAACTTTATTGGGCGCGCCGAAAAATACTTTATCGTAATTAGTATGTAAATTAACCGCGAGCGACGGAAACTGAGACACCGTCCCGGCGCCTCCCGCGTTGTTCGGGTCTGCGTCGAGCATATCGCCGTCAACTACAAAACCTTCAAGGGCGTCAGATTTTTTAGGCGCGCCTGATATTTTAATTAAATTTTGATTAGGGATCACTTCGACCTTGCGGTCGGAATAGCGGGAAATGATATCAACTATCTCTGACGGGTTTTCGTACTCAACCTGAAAAGAATCTTCGGAAATTTTAAAAATAGACAACTTATTCGTCATAAATAACACTCTCCTTTTAAAATGGCCCAAATTATTCACGGCAACGGCGGACGATAAAACTCGCCCCAGCATTGCCAGGCTTATTCGGGTGGTTCGTCTTTTTAAATAAACACGGCGGCGGAAAGTTTCCGCCCAGCATGTTCCATTTAAAGGAAAGACCGGATATATTCAATTTTAATAATAAGCCTCGCCCGCCATAAAAATGACTGCAGGAAACTTATATTCAAATTGTAGCATAAATTCATTAAAAAGTCAAATTTTTAAACTGCCTTTTAAAACTGTCTTAAAATCATCAATTATTATTTTCTTTCTTTTTATTCTTTCTTTTTTATGATAATTATTCGATTCTTTCTTTACTTTTCTTTATATATTTTTTATGATAATTATTCGATTCTTTCTTTACTTTTCTTTATATATTTTTTTTCGATAAATTTTTTTCTTGCTTTTTGTTATTTTTGCCTTCGCACAAGCGTTGCTTGCGCGGATGCATGCTATTTACGCGCCGCGGGAATTTAATAATAATCTCACGGTAATGCTTTAATGTCTAACAACTTTTACTATACAAAAGCATTATAAATCTTTTTATAAAATTTATTTTAATTTAACTTGATTCACGAAGACTATTGCCGCACCTGATTCCGTTAATTTTTAGCATTGTAATTATCAGTGTCGATTTACATCGATTTTTCCCGCGAGCTACAAGATATAATTGCGGTAGTGCCTTTATTGCACCGCATTTGCGTGCGCGGCACGCAAATGCAAACAAGCAGACTGGCAGGAAAAAAAGTAAAAGGCAAGAAAGAAAAAACAAGAGAGAAGAGAAGAAAAAGAAATAAAGCCTTTACAGAAAAAGTTATCGATAAACTGAAATAAAGCGTCAGGCAATTTGCGGATAGTGGGGGGTTAAAAGGGGGGGGAAAGGGTTGCTAACCCTTTCTCCACCCTTTTTTAATTATGAAATTAATATTTTATTACGCCACATTACATACATTAGATTACATTAGCGGCCGAGTGTTTTGCCGAGATCGACGGCTGCGCCGCCGGCCTGATTGACGGCGTTTTCAACTTCGGTTTGAACGCCTTCGGCGGCTTTTTTGAATGCATCCGCGCCGCTGGCGACATCTTTCATAACTGAGGCTTTAAGCGTGTCGGCGAGGCCGGCAAGCTGTGCACCAAAGTTTTTAAGATCGCCAGGGTTGACTATGTTTTGAACCGAACCGAGCAATTGTTTTAAATTGCCGGATAAATCGCCAAGGCCGCCTTTGAAAAGGCCCTGGGCGTTAGCAGCCACATTCTGGATATTTTCGATAATGCCCTGAAAATTTCCGAGCTGTCCGCCGAAAGCGTTTTTAACGTTTCCGACGATATCCTGTATGGCGTTGCCAATATTTGGCATGCCGTCTTTTAAGCCGCCGAGTATATTTTCGAAGCCGCCCTTCAAGTTGCCGATAACGCCCTGGATGTTATTAACGAAGTTATTGGCGCCGCCGAGGACTTTATCGCCTAAGCCCTGAAGCATGCCCTGAAGGTTGCCGGCGTTAGCGTTACCGAGTATATTCTGAAAATTGCCTATCATGCCCTGAAAATTGCCGACTATATTCTGGACGCCCGCGCCGGCTTTGCCGCCGATAGCGCCGAGAAGTCCCTGAAGGCCGCCGCCGTTTTGATTGATAACGTTAGCGAAGTCGCCGGCTATTTTACCGAGATCGCCCGGAAGCTTGCCGGCTATGCCGTTAATTATGCCGCCAAGGCCGCCTGCGCCGGCGTTTTGAAGATTACCGGCCATATTTTGAGCGAAATCGGCTACTTTACCTATTAAACCCTGAGCCTGGCCGCCAACGTTACCGAGCATGCCCTGAAGGCCGCTAAGTATGCCGCCTGCTTTAGACTGAAGTCCGCCGAGTATGCCGCTGAATGCCTGCGTAACCGAGCCGAGCGTGCTTTGAAGAGATGTGGCCATATTGCCGAGGAAACTGCCCGCATTAGCGGCTATCGGGCCGAGAAGGCCGGATACTTTATCCATGATGCCGCCGAGCAGCCCGCCGCCCCCGCCGCCGCCGAAGAGCCCTGAAACAGCATTGGTAATTCCGCCTATTGCGCCTGAAACGGCTTTAGAAATACCGCCTATTGCGCCGGATATAGCTTTTCCGATTCCGCCAAGGGAAAACGCCTCAGCGGGGCGCGCGTCGATTAATACGAAGCTCGCCGAGAAAGCCATTATAATAAAAAGGCTCATAATCTTTACAAACATTTGATTTAAAAGTGTTTTCATAAGAATTCTCCTTTCGCGTCTAAAAATAATTATAAAAATATATCTATACCACAAAAAACGATGCTATTAAACTTTGATTCACAACTTGATGCACAATATGAACTTTGAATAAAATATCTCCCTAATATAATTATATTTCACGCAGACGGTCTTGTCAAGCGATTGGGGAAAATAAAGATAAAAATAAAGATAAAAACAAAAATGAGAATGAAAACGAAAATGAAGGCAAAAACGGAAAAAGGTTAATCGTTTTCATCTTCAGGCATCAGCGGGCCTTCGCCGCTGAATACGGTCACGCGGTTGCGTCCGCCTTCTTTGGATTTATAAAGCGCGCTGTCGGCGCAGGCGATCAGCGCTAAGTGCGTGGGCGCTTTTGAATTCATGTTGCAGGCTACGCCGATGCTTAAGGTCACTTTGAGATCGCCTTTAGGCGTCGGGCAGGCAGTTTCTTCAACATTTTTTCTTATGCGTTCGGCGAGTTTATAAGCGCCGTCGGCGTCGGTTTCAGGCAGCGCTACCGAAAATTCTTCGCCGCCGTAACGGGCCGCTATATCGATATTTCGGATAGTTTCGCGGACTATGCGCGCGACGTGAGCTAGGACCATATCGCCGCACTGATGGCCGTAAGTATCGTTGAATTTTTTAAAGTGATCGATATCGGTCATTAAGGCTGATATGTTCTTGTTGTATCGTTGCGAACGGCTGAATTCTTCTTTGAAGCGCACCTGAAAGTATCGGTGAACGTATAATCCTGTCATTCCGTCGATGGTGGCGAGTTTATATAATTTGGAATTTTCGATCAAAGTCGCGGCGTGCCGCGAGATGGTTTCCATGAGTTTAACGTCGTCGGGGCTGAAATTCGATCCGTCGGTTTTATTAACGATATTAATTACGCCGATAGTTTTCTTTTCGCTGATTAAAAGCGGAACGCAAAGTATTTTTTTAACTACTGCCGCTTCGTCCTTCCGGCCGCCGTATTCGGAAAAATTTTTGAACCGTTCGTCGCCTTCTATGGCGTTCGATACTATCGGGACGGCCTCCGAAAATACCTGACCGGCTATTCCTTCGCCGATAGGTATGAGTATTTTCTTATCGACAGGGCCGTCGATCCCGGCGACAACTTTAACTTCGAGTTTCTGTTCGTCTTCGTCGATGAGCATTAAAGAGCCCCGCTTCGCACCTATGGCGTTTATCGCTTCATTAAGAACGTCTTTTAATATTTTATCGAGGTTGATTAATTCAGATATGTTCTGCGAGATCGAATAAAGCGCGTTCAACTCGCGTACTTTTTTATTAAGATGCGCATTAGATATCAATAACTTTGAGTAAGAAAAGAAAAGCGAAGCTATGAAAAAACTCGATAGTAAAGCGATACTTGACGGAATTATATCGATGATGCAGTTTAGTTTTGAAAACATTATTTGATTTGCGGCTAATAAAAATAACAGTGAAGTAAGACATGCGGCGCCTGAATAAAAAATACCGCGGCGAAGCAATAACAAAAAGCAAACGCCCATCAATAGCGAGCATAATAAAAGCACGGCAACGGGCGGAAGCCTTTTTAAAAAGGAATTCGATAATATGCAGTTTAATATGTTAGCCTGCACTTCGGTGCCTGGCATCGTTCCGTACGGCGTGTGGTGTAAATCGCCGAGGGCCGTGGCTAACGGACCGATCAGCACTATTTTATCTTTGAAGTAACTCATTTCGAGCTCGCCCGAGAAAACTTTTGAAAAAGTGAGATATTCATAGGTTTTGGCCGGACCGTAGTAATTGAGATAATATTTTTCGCCAGGCAGCGCTTTCAATCCGGACAGTCCGGCCACGCCGGCGATTTGAAGCGCGAATGAATTTATTGTTTTATCGTTTTCATCGGTGTCGGCGAGCGATACGCTTCTTAATATTCCGTCGGGATTCAGCGCATCGTAATTTACGCTGATAAATCCGGCGCCGCCCGATTTATTTGAAAGATCGCCGAACGGCATTATAGCGTGGCGGGTTTTTATTAAAGCGCCGTCCTGATATATGGTTTTAGGCGTTATGACTGATGAGAGCACTATATTTTTATTTTCCGACAACACTCTTATGAGCGAGTCGTCGCCGCCGGGCGCCTCGCTTTTATCCTGAAAAAGGACGTCAACAGCTATCGCTTTCGCGCCGGCTTTAGATAATTTTTCGATGACGCCGGCATGTACATCGCGCTTCCATGGCCATTTTCCGATGGCGGCCATGCAGGCGTCGGTGAAGCCGACGATCAGTATTTTTTTATCGGCGGCTATCGCGCCGCGCCGGTTGAAGTTAGCGTCGATAAGGCGGGCTTCGATACTTTCAAAACTGCCTCTGAGATAGTAATATGCGCTTATCACGAATATGGTTATATAAATCAAGGCAACGACGGCATTAACGGTTTTTTTATTAAATACGCCCATATATCACTCTTTATCTATTTATTTGTGTTATGCTCTAAAAACATTGCTTTCAAGTTTTTAAAGATACGCTTAAATATATAAAATTTTTAGCTAAAGGTCAAGAAATTTATTGATAATTAAGTTAAATTATGTTAAATTAAAACCGGAGGGATAAATCATGGAATTTGAATATATCAAAACTATAGCGGTTTCGAAGCTCGCTTCCGGCGAAGGCGTTTATCATAAACTCGAATCAGGCCGCGAGCTCGCTTTTTTTTCGATCGACGGCGTTATATACGCAATCGACAATAAATGTCCGCACATGGGAATGCCGCTTCATGAAGGCGCGCTCGTCGATAAACACATTCTTGTGTGCCGCTATCATCAGTGGAAGTTCGACCTTAAAACGGGCATAGCCACATTCGCGCCTAATATCTATGTTAAAAAGTATGAAACTAAGGTCGAAGACGGCTTTATATTAGTTAAAATGCCTGTAATGTCCGCGTCGTAGTCTGGAGCTTCGTTTATGAACGATATTTTTTTGGCGTTCCGCGAAGCGCTGCTTGTCTATCATGAGCTGGCGGCGGCTTTTTTCGCTACTTTATTCTTTTCGATGCTATTTTGCTGCCCGCGTAAATTTTTATTTTTATCAGGGCTTAACGGATTTGTCGCCTGGTTTACCTATCTGTTCGTTTATAAATATACATCTTCGCTTGTTTTCGCCAACTTCTGGGCGACTTCCGCTGTCGTGATGTTTTCACAGGTCATATCCCTGCGCCGCCGCGTGCCGCTCGACGTGTTTTTAGTTCCCGGCATATTCGTTCTCGTGCCGGGCGCTACCATCTATAAGATGTTTTTCGCCTTTATTACCCATGTAGATAAAACCGCATTTTTACTTTTCAAAGAGACTGTTTCAATAGGATTCAGCATCGCTATGGCTATTTTCGTATTCGTGTTCATATTCGAAACGCTCAATAAAACTTTTATTAATCGCATGCAGGACAATAAAAGGCCATGCCCCGTTCCAGCCGAAAGCGCCTTTACGACCGCCGTGGATATAGGCAGGATGATGCTTGAAAGCGGTTCTGAAACTCATAAGGTGGAAGAAACTATCGACACTTTTTGCCGTGTGAACGGGCTATTGAAAATTCAGAGTTTCGTAATACCTACCGGCATAATAGCCACCTTGCTCGAACGCAAAAACCGTCCGCTGACCGAACTTGTGCGCATATCTAAAAGGAGCCTCAATCTCGGTAAACTATCCGCCATTATGGAAGCTCTCACTAATTACTATATGCAAAAAATATATTATTCCGATCTGATATCCAGGCTCGCCGAAGTTAAAAAACTCGTATTTTATAAAAAACACGAGCAGTACCTGTCGGCCGCATTTGCCGTAGCCTGCTTTTCAACTCTTTTTGCCGGCGGCCCCGGAGAATTTTACGCCAGTTTCGTAATAGGCCTGCTCGCCCAGATCATGGTCGAAAGGCTCTCCAATCTTGAATTTCCGGCGCAGCTTATTAATCTGTTAGTTTCAGCCTTTATATGCCTCGGCGCTAATATGGCGGTTAAATATCTTTGCGCATGCAGCGCAGATATACTCATCATAAGTTCGATCATGATCCTCGTGCCGGGCGTGACAATTATTAACGCGCTTCGCGAAATCATAGCCGGCGATTTAGTGTCAGGCTCCGCGCGCGGCTTCGACGCGCTTATAGTAGCAGCATCTATCGCATCGGGCGTCGGAGTAATGCTCACTATTATTTCATAAATAATTTCATTATTACTTGAACGGCTTTTGTTTTGATTTTTAATAAGGCGGATATTTCGAAAGCCATTCTTCATCCTGGTTGTATGAATCGCCTTTATAGAATACGTGAAGATCGCGCGCTATCCGCTCTACTATTTCATGTCCACGAAGTTTTTCGATCCATTCGGGAGGTATCGCGCCGCGGCCGTTGATCAGCCCGAGCATATTGCCGGTTATCGAGCCGGTACTGTCCGAATCTCCGCTGTGGCAAACGGAAAGCAGTACGCCGCGTTTAAAATCGTCCGGAAATTTTAAAGCGCAGAAAATAGATATTGCAAGTGCCTCTTCGCCTATCCAGCCGCCGCCTAGTTTTTCGAGCGTGTCCGGCTCCGCCGGCTCGGATTTACTCCAGTTGACGGCCCGCTCTAACGCCCGTAAAGTTTCTTCATGCCCTTCCCATTTTTTAAGAATATGCATGGAATCGTTAACCGCATCGGCAAGGTCTTCTCCGCGGGCGAGCCCGGCTATGACCGCCGAAAATGCCGCCGCCGAAAGATATCCCGAAGGATGTAAATGCGTTATGGCGGCGAACCTGGCGCCCATTTCGAAAGCCTTTTCGCCGTCGTCGAAATATGCGAGTCCGGCCGGCGCGACGCGCATGACGCCTCCGCAGCCTTTGCTTTCGTTTGTTTTAATGCCGATGTCGCCCGCAATGCCGCTTTTAAGCGCCTCAATGCAGGTATTTCCGGGCGAGCGCCGCTGGAAAAGAAATTTTTCTTTTACAAGCCAGCCGCTGTTTATATCGCATCCGCCGCCGTCGATTTTCGCGGAATCGATCTCGACGCCCTGAGTGTAAAGCCATCTCAGATAAGAATGATATACCATCCGGCGTTCGGCGCCGGTTATGCCTTTAATAAGCGCGCGATGCGCGGCGCGCAGGATACCTTCAGCGGTGAACAGAGTCATCTGAGTGTCGTCGGTGAACGCTCCGGTATCGTCTTCGTACTCGGTATAGCCGCTAACGCCGTTTCTGCCGCATCTGCTTTTGATGGAAGCGATGCTCTGGACGAACTCGATCGGAGCGCCTATAGCGTCTCCTATGGCGCCGCCCAGCAGGCAGCCTTCGTAAAACTCAATATCTTTTTTATTCATGATAGTTATTTTACATTAAAACCAGGTTGAATGTCAACGCATTCGAATACTCTTGCTAAAAAAAAGCCGTAAAATTGTCCGTAAAATTATCTTGACATATTATCTTAAAATTAATTATAATGGTTTTGTAGTTTAACCAACCCGTATATAATTGGTTGTCAAAGGAAATATGTTATTTTTTTTAAAAGTATGTTAAAAATCTTTAAAAATACTATAAATACATTAAAATTAAACCTGAAAAAGACTTACTGCTTTAAGACTATATGGCTAATCTGTCAATATAAGCTATCAGGCGATAGTTTAATTTAAATCAGGAGTTTAAATCTATAACAATATTTTTAATATAAGGAGAAGTTATGTACAAAAAATTATTTATTTTATTGCTAATTTTACTTTTATGGGCTGGTAATGCTTCGGCTCAGGCCTCTCAAAATATTACTCTGAAATCCGGATTTAATTTTATAAGTTTCAGTGTTTCGATCACATCTACCCCGGCTGAACTAAAAGCGTT
>CAYTCW010000049.1:9213-29672 GCA_964436235.1 uncultured bacterium | reverse complement strand
TATAACGGCGCGGAGCATATCGAAAGAACTATTGAAAGCGTTTTATCGCAGAAGTATAAAAATATCGAGTATATTATCGTTGACGGCGGCTCGACCGACGCGACGACGGATATAATTAAAAAATACGAAGACAGGCTCGATTACTGGATAAGCGAAAAAGACGGCGGGATAAGCGACGCCATGAATAAGGGGATCGCGCTGGCTTCCGGCGAAATAACCGGGATGATCCATTCGGGCGACTGGTATGAAGCCGGCGCGATCGGCGCGGTAGTCGCGGCGTTTTTAAAGTATTCGCCCGGCGGAATATGCGGCGCTCTGCGTCTGTGGAACGGCGATAAGCCTTACTATCGGGGCGAATCGGATGTCGGCGGAATGTATTACGGAATGTCGATGTGGCATCCTACGGTTTTTATTAAAACGGCGATATATCGCAGCGACGGCGTTTTCGACCTTAAATATAAATCCGCGATGGATTATGATCTTCTGGCGCGTTTTATTTATAAGGGCCATAAGTTTTTAAATATGCGTGGTTTTTTGATCGCTAATATGAGCCGCGGCGGCACTTCGGAAACTAACCGGACGGCGGGGCTGCGCGAAGAATATGACATACGCGTTAAAAACGGGGTTTCACCTCCGGCAGCGGTGCTCGAATGTATGCGAAAGTATTTTATATGCTGCGGTCTTCAGTTTATAAAAAAAATAATGGTTAGATCGGGGCTGGGGTTTTTGATTGAACATTTGAGAAAAATTAGAAATAGCGGTGATAAAGGATTTATAGATAATTAATATTTCACCGATGATCAGGAGCGGTTAGTTTTCATGTGCAGAATATCAGGATTCTGGGATTTTCACGAAAATTTAAGTTACGAATTTAAAGCTGTTTCCGAGAAAATGCGCGATACGATGACGCATGGCGGTCCGGACGACGCCGGAGCGTATTATTCGGTTTCCGCTCGTGTAGCGCTTGGCCACAGGAGACTGTCGATAATAGATTTGTCGTCTCTGGGTCATCAACCCATGAACGACGGGAATTATTCGATAGTTTTCAACGGCGAAATTTATAATTACGTTGAAATAAAGGATGAACTTATTAAAAAGGGCTATAAATTCGTTTCATCCAGCGATACGGAGGTCGTGCTCAAAGCATGGCGCGAATGGGGTATGGCCGCTGTAAACAAATTTAGGGGCATGTGGGCCTTCGCGTTGTGGGATGAAACCGAAAAAATTCTCACGCTTTCGCGCGACCGGCTTGGCGTTAAGCCGCTTTACTGGTATTATAAAGACGGGTTGTTTATGTTTTCGTCAGAATTGAAGGCCTTTCACCAGCACCCTTCTTTCGATAAAAAGTTAGATTATAAAGCTCTTTCGCTCTACCTTCAGCACGGCTATATAGTATCGCCGTTTTCTATATTCGAAAATACTTATAAACTGGAGCCGGGAAATTTTTTGAAGATAGACGCGCGCCGAAACATTAAGAAAATAGAATATTGGAGCGTTGAAAACGTTTTTCTTGAAGGCTGCGCGGCTCGTTCGGAATGTGCGGGCGAGGAAGCGGCCGCCGACGAACTAGAGGCGCTTTTGCTTGAAAGTTTTAAATTAAGGATGGTTTCGGACGTTCCGGTCGGCATGTTCCTGAGCGGCGGAGTTGACTCATCACTTCTGACGGTTCTTCTGGCTAAAGACAAAGGCGGCGCGCAGCTTAAAACTTTTACCATTGGTTTTAAGGAAAAGGAATACGACGAGGCCGGATGGGCTAAAAAAGTAGCTTCGCATCTTGGAACGGAACATACCGAGCTTTACTGCGGACCTTCTGATGCTTACGATATAATCTCGAAACTTCCTCAGATTTATGACGAGCCCCTTGGCGACGCTTCGGCGGTGCCTACTTATCTCGTGTCAAAACTGGCCCGTACAAAGGTCAAGGTATCGCTTTCCGCCGACGGCGGCGACGAGCAGTTCTGCGGATACAGCCGTTACTCTACGATTAACGAGCGCGTAAGCAAGTTCGCCATTAATCCTTTTCTGGGACTCGTCTCGGGAGCGTTGAAATATGTGAGCCCGGAATTGGCTTATTCCATTTATGAAAAACTTCCAAATTCTTTTCAGCGCTGGAATAATTTTTATGATAAATTCACCAAACTAAAGAAAGTGCTTAAAACCAGTAATAAAATAGCTCAGTATGATCTGGCGAATAAATATTTTCTTGAAGAAGATGTGGCCGGTCTTGGACTTTCTAAAGTGAAAGGTCAGTTGTTTAAATTCGACGGCAGGCTCAAAAAAATGGATCTTCTCGATCAGATGATGTATTTTGATATCAAGACTTATTTGCCTGACGATATTCTGGTCAAAGTTGACAGGGCGGCGATGAGCGTGGCGCTCGAAGGCCGCGATCCGTTTCTCGATCACAAAATAGTCGAATTCGCCGCCCGGCTTCCGCTGGATTTAAAATACAAAAACGGCAGTTCTAAATATATTCTTAAAAAAATACTCTACAGGCATGTTCCGCGTGAACTTGTGGACAGGCCGAAACAGGGGTTCGGCGTTCCGGTTTATGAATGGTTTCGTGACGAATTAAAGAGCTGCTACAGCCAACATCTGGCCTTCGATAAGATAAAGCGGGAAGGGATTTTCGATGCCGGCGCCGTATCTTCCCTGCTGGACGGTTATTTAAATGGCCGGGGCGTGAACGCATATAAGTTATGGTTTTTATTCGTTTTCGAATTATGGTATGAAAAATATATGATGTAATGGTATTAAGCAGCTATGAATTCTTGAATCGTTAGAATGTTTCGAAAATTCAAAATTTTGACGTTGATAAAATTATGGAAATGGCAAAAATTATCTTGACTCGTAAGGCTTGTTAAAGTATAATACAAATTAAATTCAATTAAAGGCCTTGTAGTCGTAAGTGCTATAAACACGAGATATTTGGTGTTAAGAAGTCGAGATATAATAATTAGGGTAAAGTAGTTATAGACAGCCCAAAAAACAAAATAGTCGAGCGATAAAGACATTAGAAGTATGGTTAATGAAAGGCGATATGGATACAACCGGTGGCGGAGAGAAAAAATACAGGCTACATATCAGCCCGGGCAAAACTGAAGCTAATTATTTTAGAGATATATGGCGTTATCGTGAATTGTTTATGTTTCTTGTGTGGCGCGATGTTCTGGTCCGCTATAAACAAACCGTTATTGGCGTTTTATGGAGCGTGCTTCGCCCGCTTATAACGATGATTATTTTTACGATATTATTCAGCCGGCTCGCTAATTTGCCTTCTAATGGCGCGCCATACGGAATTATGGTTTTTGCGGGGATTCTGCCATGGCAGTTTTTTTCTAATGCCCTGTCAGACAGCGGAAATAGCCTTATAGCTAATTCACATTTGATATCTAAAGTTTATTTTCCGCGCATTATTATTCCGGCTTCGGCGGTTATCGTCAGTCTTATCGATTTTTTAATAGCTTTCATAATTATGCTCGTTATAATGGTTTTATGGTATTCATTCATACCGCCCGCGAGCATCGTATTAATAATACCTTTTCTGGCCTTAGCTTTTATTTCATCGCTCGGCATAGGCTTTTTAGTGTCCGCGCTTACCGTTAAATACAGGGATTTCCGCTATATAGTTCCGTTTATAGTTCAGTTCGGGCTTTATATTTCGCCCGTAGGTTTTATGAGTTCGATAGTCCCTGAAAAGTGGCGGTTGCTATATTCGCTCAACCCGGTAGTCGGCGTTATAGACGGTTTTCGCTGGGCGATACTTGGCGGCGCATCTCAGCCTCTGTGGTGGCCCGGAATAGCGGTTTCGACCGCGGTTTCGCTTATATTGTTTATGATAGGTTTCGGTTATTTCAGAAATACCGAAAAGGCTTTTGCCGACGTTATATAATTTAGTTAGAAGTGATTTATGTCCGATTACGCGATAAAAATAGAAAATCTCGGTAAAAAATATATAATAAGCCATCAAAATCAGGCCGGTTATAAAACATTCCGCGATGTTCTGGTTGAAAAAGCTAAGAACGCCGCTAATTTAATTATGCATCCGCTTTCGGGCGGCGGCGCGGCTTTATCAGCGGCTGATTATGAAGAATTCTGGGCGCTTCGCGACGTCAGTTTAGAAATTAAAGCAGGCGAGCGCGTCGGGATCATCGGCCGCAACGGCGCCGGCAAATCGACGCTGCTTAAAATTTTAAGCCGCATAACGGACCCTTCCGCAGGCGATGTATGGATAAATGGCCGCGTGGCAAGCCTTCTTGAAGTCGGCACGGGGTTCCATCCCGAACTGACCGGCCGCGAAAATATCTATTTAAACGGCGCCATTCTTGGCATGGGCCGCGAAGAGATAAAACGGAAATTCGATGAGATAGTCGCATTTTCAGAAGTGGAAAAGTTTTTAGATACGCCCGTTAAGCGCTACTCGTCGGGAATGTACGTCCGCCTGGCGTTTTCCGTAGCGGCCCATCTTGAGCCGGAAATACTCGTCGTAGATGAAGTTCTCGCCGTCGGCGACGCCGCGTTTCAAAAAAAATGTCTGGGCAAAATGGAAGATGTCGGAAAAGAAGGCCGAACGATTCTTTTTGTGAGCCATAATATGGGGGTTATAAGCGGGCTTTGCGAACGCGGCATTTATTTGAAAAATGGCGAGGTAAGCTGTTTCGATAGTGCGGAAAAGGCGATTTCCTGCTATTTAAACCAGACACCGAATGAGCTGCCGGGTATGAATTCGCTCGTCGGGCATCCCAACCGTGAAAAAGGGCTGAAGCCTTATCTGAGCGGTTTTGAAATGGTCGGAAATTCTAAAATCCTTGAAAAAGGAAAACCCTTCAGCGTTAAAATTTCATATAATTTTGATCGAAAAATCGTTTCGCCTTTTTTTTATATCATATTTACTAATGCGCTTGGCGCGAAGGCTTTTACGCTCGACAGCGTTAATCAGAACAATAATATTCCGCCGGTTCTCGAGGGCGAGGGTGAAATCATCTGCAATGTAGAATCCATGCCCCTGCTTCCGGGAAATTATTATATCAGTCTCAAACTATGGATACAAGGCCAGAAGCTCGACGATGTAGAAAACGTCTTTTCGTTCGATGTCGAATTGCCGTCTGAAAATAACGATAAATCTTACAAATGGAATTCGAGTACGGGAATGGTATACGTTGATGCTAATTGGATTTTGAGCGGCGGTGAGGTTTAAGTGTTTAATTATTTTAATTGTCTGATTGAAAAATATCCTGGTGAGACCGATTTTATAGAGTTTAAAAAAATTGATAATTTCATAGTTAAACATTTCGGCGTTGAAAAAAAAATAAAATTAGTCGATATCGGCTGTGGTATGTGCTTATTTGCAGACCATATAAAATCGAAATTCGACAATATCGAAATTTACTGCGTGGACATTAATCCTGAGCTGGTCGAGGCCGCTTCAAAAAAAGGTCATAATGCCAGATGCGCCGATGTTCTTGAGCTTCCATATTTGGACGGAGAATTTGATATAGTTCACTGCTCGCATGTTATCGAGCATTTCGGCTATCCCGGGGTCATTAAAGTAATCGAAGAATTATTCCGTGTGGCTAAAAAAGACGCAACGGTCATAATAAGATCACCACTGGTGGCCAATCACCGCTTTTATGACGATATCGATCATGTACGCACGTATCCTCCGGCGGCCATATTAAACTATTTAAGCAACCCGCAGCAGCAAAAAGTTGGCCGTATTAAGGTTGAAGAACTCGAACGCTGGTACACGCGCATAGCCTATGAAATCAACTATTACAAATATGACAATTCTCTGACGAGAAAATTGAATAAAATTTTTAGAATTTTATGGATGATTTTGGGGTTTCCGAGGGCAGTGCCAAATAATTACGGCCTGATATTGAAAAAAATTTAATGTTAATGTAGGTTTGATGATATGATAAGAAAAATTATAAAAAAAATTACTAAAATACCGGGCAAAGTTTACAATAAATTTTTGAAAAAAAGTTTTGAAAAACCTGCCGGCGTTAAAATGTTAAATGACGAATATTTTTTATCAGAGGATAAGATATATCTGGCATCGGCTGATCAGTTCGAAGGCATTAAAAGAGTTGTCGAAGGATCGGCCGTATTGCAGTGTAAAAATTTTTATTCGGTCATAGGCGGGCTTGGCGGGCTCAACATTCTCGCGAGGCTCGACCGGCTGGATTCTATAGTTTTTTTTGACTTGAATCCTTATATGCCTAAAATTTGCGAGTTGATGTTTAAAATTATTGAAAACTGTGAAACCCGCGATGAGTTTATTTCTTTGATATATCTGCGTGATTTTTCCTCGAAGAAATATTTCGTGACCAATCAGCATGAATATTATTCACTGCCTGTCGAACAGGGCATATTAAAGAAATTGAATAAAATACTGAACAAAGACCTTTTCGAGCTTTATATGAGGGTTTATTATCCTTACATTCTCAATCCTGTTATCGATAATTATGATGGCGTCAGCCTGCATTGCACCATATTGAAGATTTTTCACGAAGCTCCATGCGACGGTGTTATGACATATCCTTTTTTTACGCGTGAAGATCTCAAAGCTGGAGGAATGAGTTGTGTGAACTCTTTTTTCTTTGGCAAGGGGTGGCTTAAAAATGAAGAAAGATTTAATAGCGTAAAAAATCATCTTAAAAATCCGAATCTTTCGATAATTACTCGCTCTATTTATGACCTTGATTTCAAGCCGTTTTCGGGATTGTATGCTTCAAATGTTTTTGATGGCAATGAAAAAGGTTATGCGGAAACAGTTTATAAATTTGAGTGGATGCTAATGTATAGCAGGGAATCGCGATATTTGAAGCTCGAATATAAATTGCCCGGCCCCCGGCTCATCGAAGTAAGCAAAGTGTACGGCGACGGCGATGGCAATACTCATAAAACCTGTTGTGAACTTCTGGACGCTCATTTCGATCTTAATGGCGAGCGTTTTTTAGAGGTTATTTACCCTCATATCTCGGAGGGAATGATATTCGGTTTTCGCTTTTACAAAGGCTATACGCCTATCAATGTTGAAGAATTCATAAATTTAAAGAATACGGACAAACAATGGCCTAAAATTATTGGGATTCACATGCTCATGGGCAATAACTGCGAAATTGATATCTGGAAAAGAGCTGTTTTAAAAGCTTTTGAATTTGGCGAAAAAATATTTATTTTCGAGCATAGAAAAGACTGTACCGATTGGCCGGAATGGGACGTGGAAGCGGATTGGATAATGCCTGAGATAGAAATTGACAGGTTTCTACTTTCTGTGTCGGACAATTGGAAAAAATATGGCGTGGCTAACAGGTATGGCGAGGCGGATGATATAAGAAATATCTGCTGGATGCTCGAACGAAAAAGCTAAATTCGCGGGAGATAATGAATGGATAATTTTGTCAGCCTTTTTTTCGCGGGCGATGTATTTATATCAGGCACGCCTGGCAAAGGCGGCATTGTCGGAGAGGCGCTTCGGGAAAAAATGCGCGGCCATGATTTAAGGTCGTGCAATTTTGAGGCGCCCGTTAAAGCGGGCGGGGCAGAGTCTATTCCAAAAGCGGGGCCGGCGATTTCGCAAAGCGACGAGGCTGCGAAAGCCCTTATAACCGCAGGTTTTGATTTATTCAGCATTGCCAATAACCACATAATGGATTTTGGCGAAAATTCTTTGAAAAATACGATCGCAATACTAAAAAAAACACATGTTATAGGGGCGGGCATGAATTTTGCCGAAGCCAATAAAGGCATTACCGTGGAAATCAAAGGCGTTAAATTTTCGTTTCTTGCCTTTGCCGAATGGGGTTTCGGGGTTTCATCCGGTCCGGAAATGGCCGGTTTTGCCTGGATCAACAGCGACTCTGCCGATGATACGATTGCCGTCGCGAAAAAAAAATGTGATTTTTTAATAGTACAGGCGCATGCCGGCGTGGAGGAAATCGATATTCCTCTTCCCGAATGGCGCGCTCGTTTTAAGAAAATAATCGAACTCGGCGCGGACGCCGTTATATGTCATCATCCTCACGTGCCGCAGGGATTTGAAATCCATCTCGGTAAACCGATTTTTTACAGCCTTGGCAATTTTTATTTTGATCACGCGGAAGCTGATAAGACGCGATACTGGAATTTCGGTTACTGCGTCAGTCTGAAGTTTGAAAACTCAAGCTATAAAGGATTTGAAATTATCGCGCATAGAAAAAAAGACGGAATCGTAGATTTGTGCTCCGACGAAGATTTTTTAACTCATCTGTCAAAATTAAATGAATTACTTTCTGAAGGCGTTTATGAAAAAAAAATAATCGAGGCGGTTGAATGGTTGTGGCGCGACAGGTATATCAATTTTTATAATGATTCCCTCGGAGTGAAAAAAGATTTCACTTTTTTTGATATAATTAAGTTAATGATAAAGGCTATCGCGGGACTTCCAGCTTACAGACAGGAAGTTAACGGGCTTCTGCTGTGCCATAATTTAGCGATTGAGTCTCATCGCTGGGTCGTTCAGAGATATTCGACGATTAAGGGAGGTTTGACGCAATGATGAAGTTAGCTCCCATAGCTCTTTTTGTTTATAATAGACCCGAACACACACGCCGAACGGTTGAATCGCTTATAAAAAACGAATTATCGAGTGAAAGCGACCTGATAGTTTTTTCCGATGGGCCTAAAAATGAGAAAGCCGAAGCAGCCGTCGGTATGGTGCGCGAATATATTAAAAGCGTTAAAGGTTTTAAGAAAATAACAGTAGTCGAGCGTTCTGAAAATTTCGGCCTTGCAAAATCCATAATTACCGGAGTTTCTGATGTAGTCGAAAAATATGGCTGCGTCATCGTAATGGAAGATGATCTGGTGAGCTCTCCCTATTTTTTGCGTTATATGAATGACGGCCTTGAATTGTACGAAAATTGTGAAAGTGTTGTGAGCATACATGGTTATATCTATCCGTTAGATGAGCGGCTTGCAGAAACTTTCTTTTTAAAGGGCGCGGATTGCTGGGGATGGGCTACCTGGAAACGCGCCTGGCGGCTATTTGAACCGGACGGAAAAAAACTTCTCGCCGAGTTGAACGCGCGTAACCTTACAACCGAATTTGATTTTGACGGTTCATACGGCTATACTCAGATGCTTAAACATCAGATAGAGGGGATTAACGACTCCTGGGCCATAAGGTGGCACGCATCGGCTTTTTTAAAAGATAAACTGACGCTTTATCCGGGGCGCCCGCTCGTTGATAATATCGGTAACGACGCGAGCGGGACGCATTGTCCGGCAACGGATGTGTACGGTGGCGCCGAAGTTTCGAAAACTCCGCTCAAGGTTGAAAAAATTGAAACAAAGCCCGATGCGAAGGTTTTTGCGTCTATAAAAAGATATTATCTTTCAAAGCACAGCCGCGTTTCACCTCCGCCTGCCGGAATTTATCAAAAAATTGAAGCTGCCGCAAAAAAAATATGCGGCTTGATCAGGAAGGCGTTTTTATGTTGAAAAGTCAATATGTCTATAAAATCGTCGATATGATGCATGGCGGGATTCAATCGCTGTTGGATAAAACCAGGCTTAAAATATTGGGAGTTAAATAAATTGAAGGGTTTTAATAAAGGCGTATGAAATTAAAAGAAATTGTCGGACAATTGATGCCGCCTTTGCTGACGGCCTTATACAGGCGTTTAAGATATGGTGCGCAGGCCGTAGCATACGGTCATTTCGGCAATTACAGTTCCTGGCATGAGGCTCTCATCGATTCTGAAGGTTACGATGGCGAAGCGATTTTTGACAAAGTTTTCAGGGCTCTGCTACTTGTCAGGGATAAGAAAGCCGTTTATGAACGCGATTCGGTTTTGTTCGATGAAATACAATATTCGTGGCCTCTGCTTTCTGCGCTTTTATGGATAGCGGCTCAGAAAGAGTTAAAACTTAATATTGTCGATTTCGGCGGTTCGCTCGGCAGTTCTTATTATCAAAATATAGGTGCTTTAAGCGTGTTGAAAGAAGTGAAATGGAATATAATAGAACAGCCGAAATTTGTCGAATGCGGTAAAAAGCATTTCGAGAACGCTCAGATGAAGTTTTATTACGATATGGATTCCTGCATGGAGTCCGAAAAATCTGAGGCGATATTGCTTTCTTCAGTGGTACAGTATCTCGATGATTCGTATGCAATGCTCGACGGTATTATAAGAAAAAATTTCGAGTTTATAATAATAGACAGGACGCTTTTTTTTGATGACGAAGACAGGATAACCGTTCAGCGCGTCTCTCCGTCCATATATGAAGCGAGTTATCCCTGCCGTATTTTCAACAGGCGGAACTTTCTTCAATATTTTTCAAAAGATTATGATTTAATCTTTAATTTTGAGGCATTGGGCGGAAAAGTTTTTATAGAAGGTACCGCCGCCTGCTACGAAGGTTATGTATTTAAAAAAAGAACGGCAACAAAAGATTAAGAATATAATTTATTTTTAAATTAAGTATTGATGAATAAACGGTGAAATAAATTCATGTGCCAGGTGAAATTTAAGTGTTAAATTTTTGTACTCTTTTCGATACTAATTATTTGTCCCGCGGCCTCGCTTTGTACGAATCTTTAGAGCGAAACTGCGGCGATTTTCATTTATATATTTTTCCCTTTGACGATAAAGCGCTGGAAATACTTTTAAATTTGAAATTGAAACATGCCACCATAGTGTCTTTGAAAGAATTCGAAGATGAAGAATTATTAAAATTAAAACCGGGGCGCACGCCGGTAGAATATTGCTGGACCTGCACGCCTTCAATTCTGCTATATTCTCTTGAAAAATTTAAACTCGATTTATGCACCTATCTGGATGCCGACACATATTTTTTCGCCGAGCCCTCGCTGCTGTTCGAAGAGTTTAAAAGCGATATGTCGGTTATCATCACTTCGCACAGATATACTCCAAAATATGACGCCACTAAAGAATCCGGTAAATATTGCGTGCAGTTCGTAACGGTAAGAAACGACGCCAACGGTCTTAAAACGCTTAAATGGTGGCGGGAGCGATGCAATGAATGGTGTTATTTTCGCTATGAGGACGGGCGGCTGGGTGATCAGAAATATCTCGACGACTGGCTTATCCGCTTTGCAGGCGTTCATGAGCTGGTCCATCTTGGCGGCGGTCTTGCTCCCTGGAACGTTCAGCAGTATGATATATTTCAAAAAGGGCGCCGGGTGGCGGGCGTTGAAAAAACTTCCGGTCTGGAATTCGATGCCGTTTTTTTTCATTTTCACGCGTTGAAATTTTACGATAATGGAACCGTTAAATTGAACAATGATCACGATACCGCTTATGGCGTTAGAAAATTAATTTATAAGCCTTATATAACGCATCTTATTGAAATATGCGCTAAGATAAGGGAGAAATGGCCCGGTATCGATGTAAACGCCACCATAAAGGAAGGCGGTATCGATTCTTCTTCGGCTGGCGAAAGAATTAAAAATATTATCAGGCGCAAGCGATATGAAGCGTACGGCGTTTATAATATAAGTGAATTTACGGGGTTGTGGAGGCATATGGCATGGCACGTTTGATAAAACTTAAAAGTAATTCCGACACTCGCGGCAATTTGACCGTTATAGAAAAAATTTTACCTTTCGAGATAAAACGTATTTTTTATGTATACGGCGTGGAAAATCCTTCGATAAAGCGCGGCGGGCACCGGCATAAAAATACCATCCAGGCTTTAGTTTCGGTCGCCGGAAGTTGTGAAGTCGATACGGACAACGGCCGTGAAAAAAAAACTTATTTGCTTGACTCGCCGGAAACGTGTCTTCTGCTGGAAGCGGAAGATTGGCATGTCATGAAGGCTTTTACCAACGATTGCGTGCTTTTGGTGCTTGCTTCGGAGTATTATGATCCTCAAGACTATATAAGCGAGGGATATTAATGATTGAATACGAGAATTTAGGCAAATCTAATGCTGTATTTTTCAAAGAATATGAAGAGTCTTTTGTCAAGACTCTTCAAACAGGCTGGTATATTCTCGGTAATAACGCGGTTGATTTTGAACGCGAATTCGCCGGGTATTGCGGCGTAAAATATTGCCGCGGAGTCGCTTCCGGCCTTGACGCGCTTATTTTATCTCTGCGGGCGCTTGGCATCGATCCCGGCTGTGAAGTTATAGTGCCTTCAAATACTTATATCGCCACTATTTTGTCTATTATTCAAAACGGTTTGAAACCCGTTCTGGTGGAACCCGATATAAACACCTATAACATAGACCCGCTAAAAATTGAAGAAAATATAACGGCGAAAACCCGTGCCATTATGATTGTTCATCTTTACGGCAAGCCCTGCGATATGGCGGGAATTTTGGAAATAGCCGGCCGGCGAGGGCTTTATGTTATCGAAGACTGCGCGCAGTCACACGGGGCAAGATATCGCGGGAAAATCACTGGAAGTTTCGGTGATTTCGGCGCGTTCAGCTTTTATCCTACAAAAAATCTCGGCGCTTTAGGTGATGCCGGCGCAATTACTACGAATAATCAAGAATACGACATAGCGATCAAGCGTCTTAGAAATTACGGTTCCGACATCAAATATTACAACGAAACGATTGGCTTTAATTCAAGAATAGGTGAATTGCTGGCGGGTTTTCTTTCTATCAAATTAAAAAAACTCGATGAAATAAATGAACACAAGCGTCATCTTGCCTCTATTTATCTGGGAGGGCTGAAGTCGGATTTTATTAAGCCTCAGGTCCATCAAGATTACTACGACGTATATCATATCTTTAATATTCGTCATGAAAAGCGTGATCTGCTGCGCGAATATATGCTTAAAAATGGAGTTAAAACCGAAATACATTATCCTGTGGCGCCTCATCGTCAAAAGGCCATGAAAGGTTTTATAGATGAAAAACTCAGTTTTGAAATTTCAGAACTTATACATTCAACCACGCTGAGCCTTCCTATATCTTTTTATCATACCGACGAAGATATCTATAAAGTAATTGAAATAATGAATAAATTTTAACGGAGAAAGTAATGAAAATCTGTCCGGTTTGCGGCGGCAATAAAATAGCGGTTAAGTATAAAAATAGCCTTTATGATGATCGATATGGCTATAAAGGCTTTTATTCATTATTTAAGTGTAAGCAATGCAGCCACGGCTGGCTCGACGCTAAATTTAAACCCGAAGAACTCGAAGCTCTGTACACCAATTATTATCCGCGTTCGTCTTTAAAGCTGGATTCTTACAAGCCGTCGTCTGGTGCGGATGGATTTATGGCGTGGCTTGACGGCAAAGCGAGTTCGACGCATTGTTACGTTCCGCCTGATGTCAGGGTGTTAGATATCGGTTGCGGGTTTTGTGAAACGCTTGGATATCATTCGGCTCGCGGCTGTGATGCCTACGGCGTCGAGGCGGATGCTAACGTCGTTAAAATTTCAAAAGAAAAAGGTTTTAATGTTCATAACGGGCTTTTCGATCCGGGAATATATCAGCATAATTTTTTTGATTTTGTAACGCTTAATCAAGTTATTGAGCACGCTCAGGAACCGATTCAAATGCTTGACGGAGTTTCACGGATTTTAAAAAAGGGCGGTGTAGCCGTCATTGGGACCACTAATTCTAATAGCGTTTTAGCTAAGCTGCTAGGGCGTTTCTGGGTCCATTGGCACGCGCCTTACCATTTGCAGCAATTTTCAGTTAAATCTATGTCGGCTGCCGCGTCAAAGTGCGGATTGGAAATGGAAAGTTTTTTAACTTTAACTCATTCGGACTGGCTTTATTATCAGCAGATACATTTTTTTGTGAGGCCGTCTGAAGGCGTTCCGGCAGCCTTTTGGAGCGAGCGCGGCAAATGCGGTTTCATAGCTAAAGCCGCTTTGAAATTACTGCCGTACTTTCATAAGATTCGCTTTAATCATTTAATTACACGATTGCTTGATTTTTCGGGGTCAGGCGATAATTTATTATTTTTTTTAAGGAAGCCATGATTAACAAAAAAATATATATAATCCTTCCGGTCCACAACCGCAGGAGCGTGACCGAAAAGTTCATAAATTGCCTTGCCGCGCAGTCGTATCAAAACTATCATCTTATATTGGTAGATGACGGCTCGACCGACGGCACGGCTGAAATGGTGCGCGCGAAGATTAAAAGCCTCACCGTTATCCGCGGCAGCGGCGATCTCTGGTGGGGCGGCGCGCTGCATAAAGGTTATCTTCGGCTTAAAAATACCGGCGCAGCAGACGGCGACGCGGTACTTTTATGTAACGATGACGTGGTTTTTGACCGCGATTATTTGGAAACGGCGGCCGGGCTTCTTGCGGCTTCGCCCGAGGCTATGATACTATCTTCCGTTTATACCATGGATAAAAAGTTTTTCGAAGCCGGCGTGACGGCCGATCTTAAAAATTTTACTTTTAAAAATGCTGCGCCAGGCGATAAAATCAATTGCGCTACGACGCGCGGTATTTTTTTTACCGTAAAAACTTTTTTCAAAGCGGGCGGTTTTTATCCTTTACTGCTTCCGCATTATTTATCCGATTTCGAGTTTACGATAAGGGCCCACCGGACCGGCATAGAACTTAAACAGCAGGATAAATTAAAACTTTATATTGATAACGGCACGACCGGATATTATAATTCCATCGATAACGACGGTTTTATAACTTTCATAAAGAAATTTTTCTCGAAAAAATATCCGGATAATCCCGTTTATAAAGTGATTTTTATTTTTATGGTCTGTTCGTTTCCGTGGAATTTTATAAATACTTTCAGGGTGTCGTGGACGGCCTTTAAGCATATATTTTTTCATATCAGAAAGTTATTTAGAATAAAATAGTAATAAGGGATGGGTATTATGAATTCACTTAGAATACTTGTAACCGGCGGAGCGGGCTTTATAGGCAGCCATCTTTGCGAAAAACTTTTAAAAGAAGGCCATGAAGTAATATGCCTTGATAATTTTTTTACCGGGCGTAAGGAAAACGTAAGCCATTTACTCGATAATAAAAAATTCGAGCTGATAAGGCACGATATCACTGAAGAAATAAGGCTCGAGGTCGATCGCATATATAATCTGGCGTGTCCGGCGTCGCCCGTGCATTACCAGTATAACGCGATCAAAACCGTTAAAACTAATGTAATGGGAGCGCTTATCACGCTCGGCATGGCCAAGAGGGTGAAGGCGAGAATACTGCAAGCCTCTACCAGCGAGGTTTACGGCGATCCGGCCGTCCACCCGCAGGTCGAAAGCTACTGGGGCAACGTAAATCCGATAGGCATCAGAAGCTGCTATGATGAAGGAAAACGCGTCGCCGAAACTTTATTCATGGATTATTACAGGCAGAACAATGTCCAGATAAGGATCGTGCGCATATTTAACACTTACGGCCCGCGCATGCTTGAAAACGACGGTCGCGTGGTGTCTAATTTTATCGTGCAGGCTTTAAAAAATGAGGATATAACTATATACGGAACAGGCTCTCAGACGCGCAGTTTTTGCTTTGTGAGCGATCTGCTCGAAGGCATGATGCGCATGATGGAGAACGAAGAAGGATTTATCGGTCCCGTTAATCTTGGAAACCCTCAGGAATATACCATATTAGAGCTCGCTGAAATGATTATCGAGCTGACCGGTTCGAAAGCTAAGTTAGTGTTTAAGCCGCTGCCGGCCGACGATCCGTGCCGCAGAAAGCCGGATATTTCGCTTGCGCAGCAAAAATTAGGCGGCTGGAGCCCCGCGGTTTGCGCAAAAGAAGGACTTATCAAAACTATCGAGTATTTTGAAAGCGCTATCAGACGCGCAAACGGCGGGTTATAAACTTTCGGTCGAAGGGAACTGCCGGCCGTGGCGGTTATATTGACAAAAATTTAGAAACGATGTAAAATGTCCTTTAATAGTTAAAGAACGCGTCAGGATATTTTTTTATAATTTATACGCGGCTCCGGCAAAAAAAAGAAAAGAATAATATGAAAGTACTATACGATCACCAGATATTCGAATCGCAGACCTATGGCGGTATTTCCCGTTATTTTTACGAATTGATGCAATGTTATCATTCCGATTTCAAGGATGTCGCTTTTGATCTGTCGTTATCGTATTCAAACAATTATTATATTACCAATGCCGATTTTTTTAAAAGTAAATTTAAGAAGATAAACCTTCATTATGACAATTTTATATCGAAAAATTACTTCAGAGGCAAATACAAGCTCTTTAAATTGGCCCAAAAAACAGGATTGATAACCGATTACTCCGGAATCAATAAAAAAATGAGCATCGCTTCCATTATAAAACAGGATTATGATGTTTTTCACCCGACTTATTATGACGGCTATTTTTTAGATCATATAGGCAAAAAGCCTTTTGTTTTAACGGTTCATGATATGATACACGAATTGTTTCCGAACGAATTTAATCACGACAGCAAGTTTTATGAATTAAAAAAACTTTTAATTGAAAAGGCCGCGAGGGTAATTGCCGTATCTGAAAGCACTAAAAATGATATAATTAAATTATATAAAAAATTCGAAGATAAAATAGAGGTCGTATATCACGGCAATTCACTTAAATCGCCCGCCAAAAAAGATTGCATCGTTAAGACGCCTGAAAATTATTTATTATTCGTGGGCGGCAGGGATAAACATAAAAATTTTATTTTTTTTATTGAATCGATAGCTTCGGTTTTAAAACAAAATGCCGGATTGAGCGTTCTTTGCGCCGGCGGCGGGGCGTTTAGCAAAAGAGAGCTCGCCGTTTTTAATAAATTAGGCATCGGCGATAAAATGTCACAATGCTCTTTCGACGATGATAAACTTTCCGTTATTTATAAAAAAGCTCTTGCCTTCGTTTTTCCGTCGTTATACGAAGGATTTGGAATACCCGTTCTGGAAGCGTTTGCATCGGGATGTCCTCTGATAGTGAGTAATTGCAGTTCGCTTCCCGAGGTTGCCGGCGGCGCGGCGGTTTATATAGATCCGCTGAGCGGCGCTTCGATTAAAAACGCCGTCGAAAGGGTAATTAACGATGAAAGTGTCCGCGGCGAATTAAGATTAAGGGGATATGAGCAGTTGAAAAAATTTTCATGGCGCATTACCGCTCAGAAAACCCGCGAAATTTATGAAAAACTTTTGTAAACTGTATAACCGTATAACCATATGATTATGTGGTTATATGACTGTATAAACATATAATTATATAATTATATGTTTATATAATATTATAATATTATGTTATTGAGGTGGAATTATTGAATACGCCGGTTTTATTTTTAGTTTTTAACAGGCCCGATACAACCATAAAGGTTTTTGAACGAATTAAACAGGCGCGGCCCGCCAATTTATTTATCGCCATGGACGGCCCGCGTCCGGGAAACGAAAACGATATTAAAAAATGCGCGGCGGTTAAGGATATCGTAAGCCGGGTTGACTGGCCGTGTAAAGTCTCGAAGTTGTTTCGTGAAAAAAATCTCGGCTGCCGTAAAGCACTTAGCTCCGCAATCACATGGTTTTTTGAACAGGTCGAAGAAGGCATAATCCTTGAAGACGATTGTGTGCCCGATATGTCTTTTTTTGCATATGCCGGAGAGTTACTCGAAAGATACAGAAATGACGAACGTATTGGCATGATATGTGGCACGAACCTTCAATTTGGTGCTCGTCCGCGGACTGGTTTCAGCTATTACTTTTCCAGATATAATCACGTCTGGGGCTGGGCAGGATGGCGAAGAGTATGGAGAAATTACGACGTTGATATGAAAATGTGGAATGAAATTAAATCGGGTGGCTGGCTGAATGATTTTCTTGATAACGTCGCTCAGGCTAAATACTGGACTGGAGTGTTTGATGCCGTATCTCAAAATAAAATCAATACCTGGGATTATCAATTGTTTTTAACTTCGGTTATGAATAATTATCTATCGATTATACCTAATGTGAATTTGGTATCAAATATCGGTTATTCAAAGGATGCAACTCACACTTTTGATGAAAAAGATATCGTATCTAAAATGAAGGCAGAATCAATTGAGTGTCCGTTGCGCCATCCGAATTTTATTATTCGTGACAAAACTGCCGATGAGAGAGTTGAAAAAGTATTTTTCAGATCGCACGGGTTGATTGAACTGATAAAACATAACGTGAAAACTTCCATTAAAAAAGTACTAAAAATAAAAAAATGATGTATTATCGAGGTGTAGTATAAAATGGTTCTAAAACTAAAAGAAAAGATTGACCTAATGCGTTTTTTTTTATGCGGTAAAATACCATGGACGGCAGGTTATTACTTATATAAAGCAGATGTTATTTCCAGCGCGATCGCTTCAAAAATTCTCGATGTTTCGAAACTGCCAGAAGGTTTTGGATATAGAGTCGATGAACGTGTAATTGAATATCCGTGGTTTTTTTCACGCCTCGAAAGTGCTGCCGGTAATTTATTGGACGCAGGTTCTGCTCTGAATTTCGATTTTGCGATATCTCATGAAAAACTTAAAAATAAAAAAATTACAATAATGACTCTGGCTCCCGAGAATAATTGCTTTCATTATCTTGGAGTTTCTTATATTTTTGGTGATCTTAGAGAAACGTTTTTTAAGGATGAATCTTTTGATTTTGTTGCGTCTATTTCCACAATAGAACATATCGGTCTTGACAACAGCATGTTGTATGCGTGTGGGGCTGGTTATAAAGAAAGCTCTCCTGAATTGTATCTTAACGCGGTTAAAGAATTCAAAAGGGTCCTTAAAAAAGGTGGAAAAATATATATTACCGTTCCTTATGGTAAATATAAAAATTATGGATGGCAGCAAATTTTTACCCATGCGATGATAGAAAAAGTAAAGAAAATTTTTGATCCTTCGTCATTTGTCGAGACTTATTTTCAATATTCGCCTTCAGGATGGATAAATTCAAACGCGGATGCCGCCAAAGATTGTGAGTACTTTAATATTCATGAAGAAAAAAAATGTAGTGGTGATTTTGCCGCTGCTGCGCGGGCCGTTGCGTGTCTTGAAATGACGAAATAATAATTAACCTAAAAATTTCAGCCTTATCAGCCGGAAGTTTTCAAAAATTTACACTACGTTTTTCCAGAAAAGCTTGAAAAAAAATATTAATAATTATGAGTATTTGGATCGTAAATGTTTTTTTTGATCGGAGCTATAGAAACTCTGTTATCACGGAAAAAGTAAAAAAAAAATGATCGTGGAAATAATGGGATGAGCCAAAAATAAGTCGATGATATTTTTTTAGTTGAATTGTTTGATTTTATATGCTTAATGTGATATAATACGTTTACGTTAGTAAGTTCAATGATAAAAATGAATAAAATATACGGAGGTATTTGAATGAAAGGTAATAAAAAATTAGTTGAAACTTTAAATCATCTTCTTGCGGATGAATTAACCGCGATCAACCAGTATATGGTGCACTCGGAAATGTGCGCTGACTGGGGTTACGAAAAACTTCACAAGCATTTCGAAAAACGCGCAATCGACGAAATGAAACATGCGGAAAAACTTATCGGCCGTATTTTATTTTTAGAAGGTACGCCGGTTGTCAGTGAGCTTAAAAAAATATATATAGGCGCGGATGTTATAAAACAGTTCGCTAACGATCATAAAGCCGAAGAAGACGCCATAAAAGCTTATAACGACGCTATAAAACTCGCGGGAGAAGTCGGCGATTTCGCTACGCGCGATCTTTTAGATTCCATACTTCAAGATGAAGACGCTCATATCGACGCCATCGAATCTATGCAGAGCCGTATCGAACAGATGACGCTTCCTATATTTTTAACTACTCAGGTAGGATAATTAATATTTAGGATCTGTAACAAAAAAACATATAAAAAGGACCGCTTCGAATTTTAAGTTCAGCGGTCCTTTTTAATTTTATGGATATTTATTTAGCGAATAAATAATGAACGGCGCCTATTATAGCGGCTGCCGCCGCGAAGCCGAGAAGATACGAGCCCGTCGCGCCCGCGACAAGATAACCGATAACGCTCGCCGCTATGGCGCATGTTACATTTAAAAACTGCGTTTTAACATGATAGACGGCCGTTATTTTGCAGGCTGCCGCCGTCATTACGCTTTTATCCGAATACGGAACTAAGTGCGCGCCCGATATGGCGCCCGAAACAACCGCGCCCGATAATATCGGAATAAGCGAGGCGCCGGCGTGGGTTATCCCCATCTGGTATGCTACCGGCATCATTATTGCCATCGAGCTCCAGCTGAAGCCGGTGGCGACCGTTATAAGGCATGATGCGAAGAAAATTATGGCCGGAAGCGCCCAGGCCGTTATGAAACCGCCTGCTATGGAGGTTATGTAAGTTCCGGTGCCGAGGTCCGCTGAAATTTTTGCCAATCCGTTTGAAAGCATTATAATAAGCGCGGCGTGCGACATTCCGAGCTTTCCGATAAGAAAAATTTTAAAATATGACCTGTCTGCGAGAACGCCGTCTTTTTTCATCATGTAAACGCATAT
>CAYTCW010000049.1:3978-9113 GCA_964436235.1 uncultured bacterium | reverse complement strand
CGCGTTCCGAGCCATTTGCCGCTGTATGCGGTTAAAAACGCGAATATTATTCCGAGATATGTGTAAAAATGATATGGAAGCGAGGCTATTAAAAGCTCCATCGAGCCTTTGTTGAGATTGAATTTAAGCGATGATTCAAGCATTATCGAGCCTTCATATGCCGCCCAGGTCGAAATAATCGCGACAGAGGCAATTTCGGATACTATATCGACTATATAGCCGACCTGCGCTATAGAAGCGCGGTTGATGATATTGATTTTTCGCATCGACGATCCGGCGATAAGCACGTTGGCGTAATCGTCGAAGAATATGAATATGCCGATAAGCCAGGTGGCAAGTCTTGATTTTTTAGCGTCGTCAAGACGGCGCGCCAGAGTGTCTGCGAGCATATAATAAGCGCCCGAAGCCGACATTATTTCGAGCAGGCCGCCGATGAGCATTATAAAAATCGAAATTTCAACGCGCTCGAGGTCGGCGAAAGTTGCGACGGCGTAGTGAATGGTTTTTTCGTATATAACCGCGGCCGCCGTGCCCGATACTACTAATACGCCCGAAAAAATGCCGAGCGCAAGAGCGAGACTCACGTTATGCGTTGCCACCGATACTGCGATAGTCGTAGCGGCCGGTATGAGCGAATAAAATGAATAATCGTTCATTTAAAATAAAACGTCCTTTATATTTATTCCCCTGCGGGTGAGTTCCTCTTCTTCCTCTAATTTCATAACGCTTATTTCGCCGTTGTTGAGCCCGTGAATTTCAACGCCGTAGTCCCTGTAAAAATCGAGAATTTCGATGATCTCGGCGGTGATAAGCTGACCCGGTACTAAAAGAGGTATGCCGGGAGGATACGGAACTATCATGGCCGTAGAAACGCGGTCCTTAGAGTCTTTGAGCATTATTTTTTCGCCGGTGCAATAAAAAAAAGCGTAGCGCGGCCGGAAACGCATCGGCGATAGCGTAAGTTTGAAGTGGTTTAATATCTTGCTTTTAGTCTGCGCGAGACTGTTGCCGCTGTTTTTTTCGATGTTTTCGAGCGCGAAGTAAAGCCGGTTGATCTTAGACTGCGTGGCGCCTATGGTTATTAAAACCGATATCGTGTTAAATGTAGTTTTTTCGATCTGTATGTTGTATTTATTCGATAATATATGCTCGATCTCCCTTGCATTCATTCCCGTCTGCGATACGTCGATAGTCAGCTTGGTTTTATCTAAGCGCACGCGGTCGTTTTTAATCTCGTCGGATATCAGGTCTTTTAATTCGAGCACCCTGAATTTTTTTAGCGAATTGACAGCCTTAGTAAGCGATTCCGACATTTCAAGCGAGCGCGAAAGCAGCGTAAAACCCTCGAGCGCCATCTGCTTGCGCGCGGCGTCGAGCGAGGCTATCATGGGATATTGCGGCGAGGTCGATGTGTGCATATTGAGGTTTTCCATGAAAAAATCTTCGATTTGTTCAAAATCGGGGTCGTTGACGTGTATCATCGACGCCTGGCTGAACGCGCTCATAGTTTTATGCGTGGACTGCGTGGCGTAATCGGCGCCGGCCGCCATGGCGCACGGGTAAAATTCATAATGGAAGCGCGCGTAGCCGAACCACGCTTCGTCAACTATTACTTTAATGCCGCGTTTGTGCGCTTCCTTGACTATATCCGCTATATCGTATATAAGGCCGTCATAAGTGCAGTTGGTTAAAAACAATACTTTGACTTTTTTGCCCATTTCAATCGCCTTATCCATGGTTTCGACGATGCGCGACTTCGGTACGGGGCCGAATATTCCATATTTATTATTTACCGACGGCATTAAATAGATCGGCTCAGCGCCGCTTATTATGATTCCGTAATGGACCGATTTATGGCAGTTGCGGTCTAATATGACCGATTCGCCCGGCTTGATAAGCGTCTGCAGCAGGATCTTATTGGATGTAGAAGTGCCGTTGGTCGAAAAAAAAGTGCGCCTGGCGCCGAAGGCGCGCGCGGCGAGCTCCTGCGCGTCTTTGATAACTCCCTTAGGGTGTAAAAGCGAGTCGAGCATCGGCACCGATACCGAAATATCCGAGGTGAAAAGGTTCTGGCCGAAAAAGTTAAAATAATCGCTCATCCATGGAGAGTTTTTAACCGAATACCCCGAAGCGTGGCCGGGAGTGTGCCATGCGTCGCTGGCTTTTTTTGAATATTCGACGAGCTTTTCAAAAAACGGCGCGCGGAATTTGGAATTAATGAATTCAGCCTTTATCTTTACCGCGATATCGTCGAAATCGCGGTCGCCTTTATAAAAATAACCGTTCAGGTTTTCGCCGTTCAATACCTTCTGCGCGTTGCGTTCGTTGGTATATAAAAATATATTGATATCGTATCTGATCTTCAAAAACTCGTTTATCATTTCGCGCCCGCTTATCTTACGGGCCTTACGCTGCTCGGTGATCAGCTCCCATTCGGTGAGAAGCGCATGGATCGTTCCGTCTTTTTTTAAGTATTCGAGCGCTTCGTCGAAGTTGGAAGCGGCCACTATTTTAAGACCGCGCGCCGCCAGCTCCTTTTCTTCGTCTAAAAGTCCGCTTAAATTGGGGTTAATCAGTAAAACTTTATATTCCATGTTTCCTCCGGTTTCGCGCGGCCGAAGATGAAAATTGCATTAATGCCGTGCGTCTGCAAATAATTTTTAATCGTCCGTATGCGCGAATAATTGTATTTTTGAAAAATAAAATAAGCAGCGCGGCTCATTACGCCCGCTACTTACGCTATACTGCTTACTTAAATATTAATTTATAATTACTTAAATAACGATTTTATATAAGGATTGTTTTTGTCCGGTTAAATTTATATGTACTATCCTATACTCAACGGCCCTATTATACAATATATTTAATTAAATTTCAATATATTTGACAAATATTTAAAACATATGATGGTGTTATTACTATATCGATTAACGGTAAATTTTTCCCGCGAGCTATAAGGTGAAGTTGCTGTAACGCCATTATAGCTACGCAGTCGCGCGCATGTGCGCGACTGCAAACAAGCAGGCTGGCAGGAAAATAAGTAAAAGGCAGGAAAAAATGAGAAAAGAAGAAAAGAAGAAAAGAAAGTAAAAAGTAAGAAGTAAGAAAGAAGAAAGAAGAAAGGAGAAAGGAGAAAGGAGAAAGGAAACTAAAATAAAATTAAAGCCGCGACAGAAAAAGCTATCGATAAACTAACGAAAAAGCGTCAGGCAATTTGCGGATAGAGGGAGGGGAAAGGGGAGGGAGAAAGGGTTGCTAACCCTTTCTCCCTCCCCTTCAAAATTACTTCCATTTATTATTTTTATTGAATATTATTTTTGTTCGCGGTATTTTTTAGCTATTTCCTGAGCCATTTCGAGGGTGGTGGCTTCTTTTACGGTTTTGCCGTCTTTGGCGCCTTTAGCCATATCGTAGGTGCGCACGCTGCTTTCGGCTATAACTGCGGCCACGGCTTTTTCGAGTTTCGAACCTTTTTCGGTTTCGCCGAGCCAGTCGAGCATTAATTTAACGGTGAGTATCATCGCTATGGGGTTTACTTTGTATAATCCGGCGTATTTAGGAGCCGAACCATGCGATGGTTCGAAAACTGCGTATTTATCGCCGATATTAGCAGATGAAGCAAAGCCCATTCCGCCGACCATTTGTGCCGCCAGGTCGGAAAGGATGTCGCCGAACATATTTTCAGCCACTATTACGTCGTAATCGAGGGGGTTTTTAAGCATCCACATAGTTTGGGCGTCGATATTGGTTTCATACATTTTAATTTCGGGGTAATCTTTAGCCACTTCGCGCGCGGTGCGCACCATTAATCCGCCGGTTTCGCGCAGCACGTTGGGTTTATCGACGACGGTAACTGATTTGCGTTTAAATTTGCGCGCGAATTCGAAGGCCTGTCTGACTATATTAGCGCACATCTGGCGGCTCATAATGCGCGTGGACATAGCTATATTTTCGAGGCCGAATTTTTCGAATTTAGAGATAGCTTTATTATGTTTAGCTATAACGTCGAAAACTTCTTTCGGCAGCGGGTGAAACTCTACTCCGCCGTACATGCCTTCGGTATTTTCGCGAAAGATAACCCAGTCGATATCGCTTCTTAATTCGAAATTAAGCGGATTACCGGGGTAGGCCTTGCAGGGACGAAGGCATGTGTGCAGGTTGAGTTCCTGGCGCAGCGACACTATGGGGCTTCTGTAAACGAGGCCTTTGCCTTTTAATTCGGGGATAAGCTCTTTATCGGCTTCTTCTTTAGGTTTTGAAGTTATGGCGCCGAAAAGGGCGCATGTGGTTTCGCTGAGAAGTTTTTTAGTTCTGTCGGGAAGCGGGTTTCCTTCTTTGCACCAGAATTCCCAGCCGATATCGCCGTGGATGTATTCCGCGTCGAGTTTAGTTTCGTCGAGGACTATTTTAGCGGCCTCCATTACGTCGTTACCCACGCCGTCACCCGGCAGCCACGCAATTTTGTACTTAGCCATTTTTGCCTACCTCCATAAATTAAATAAATTGAATGTTATTTATTTTTTATCTTTCACGAGGCTAATTATACCATATTTTTTATATGGCGCAATATTTTTTTAAACAAATTTTAAATATTTGTTAAATGTTTACACTTATCGGATATTGTGATATAATTCATTTTTCATGAGCAGGCTTAAAAGGTATATCATAAAGGTAACTTCATTTTCAAATAACTGCAGGCTATTTATTTTTTCAAACGCCATGCTCAGTTTTGGCATTTCCTCGATAGAAGTTTTTCTCGGCCTTTATTTTCTTGAATTGCGTTTTCGCGAGGATTTTATCGGCGCTTATTATGCGGTTTCAACGGGCACTTCGACGGTGCTTTTGCTGCTTGCGGGAAGACTTTCCGATAAAATAGGACGGGTTACGAGTTTTTATATAACGCTTCTTGGCCATTTTCTCGGTTATTTTCTTCTTTTTTTCTTTCAATCAGGCGCGGCTATTTTTATATGCGCGTTTATAAACGGCGCTTCTGCGGCGCTTCGCGCCTGTACTTCAGCCCCGTTTTTACATGAAAACGCCACCCGCGCCGAGTTAGACTATGTTTATTCTTCGGCTTCGAGTTATATGCTTTCAGGCGCTATGCTCGGCAATGTTTTCGGCGGTTATCTGCCGGT
>CAYTCW010000049.1:0-3878 GCA_964436235.1 uncultured bacterium | reverse complement strand
CCGCCGGAAATCGCGGGCTATATAAGAAATTTGTTATATACACTTTTTTAATAGGCTGCGGCGCCGGGCTGATCGTGCCTTTCTTTAATATTTACTTCGCCCAGAAATTCGCTCTGGGTTCGGGCAGTATAGGCATTATATTCATGTGTGCTAATATTCTAACGGCGGTTTCGATGCTTTTGACTCCGGCTATAACCGTCAAGTACGGCCGCATTAATTCGATCGTTTTTATGGAGCTGGCTTCGCTTCCGTTTCTTTTGACTCTCGGTCTTTCGAATTCGCTTTCGCTGTGCGTGGGATCGTATCTGATGCGCAATGCTCTTATGAATATGAATAATCCGGTTTTTACGAATTTTATAATGGATAATACGGCTAAAAACGAGCGCGGCCGTATCAATTCAATAGTCACGCTCGGCGATAATTTCTCGCGCACCGTATCTACTTATATTTCAGGCAGGCTGATGACGAATCACGGCGTGGGACTGCCTTATTTTTTAACGGCCGGTTTTTATCTGGCCGCCGCGCTTTTCGCTTATTTTTCTTTTGCGCGTCTCGACGGCGGGCGAAAGAGCGGCCGATAAAAAAGAATCGCTATGAAAGGCGGATAAATTAATGCGTGATAAAAGTGTAATATTACTTACCGGGCTTCCGGGGGCGGGCAAATCGACTATAGTTAATGATGTCGTTGAAACGCTCGCGAGTGAAGGCGCCATAAAAAAGAGCGATATTTACGGTTATAAGACTATTCGTTTACTCGACGATGCCGGCCGGTTCGAAGGGTTTGAAATCGTTACCTATGGCGGAGAAAAATGCACGCTGGCGACCGTAAAAAATAAAACCGCGAATAAATATATGGGATTATTCGTCAATAAAAACGCTTTCGATAATATAATCGTCAATGAATTTGAAAGAGCGAAAAGGGCTTCCAATCCGTTAATTTGTATCGATGAGATAGGCCTTATGGAAAAAATTTCACCGCGATACACGGCTTATGTTGCCGGTTTTCTTAAAAATTGCCGTTCGGCGGTTATCGGGGTTATAAAATTAATTGAAAAAGACGACTTTCTTGACGGAATAAAAGAGCTTGCGAACGCGGAATTATTCACGGTCGCCGAAGAGTCGCGCGATGCGGTCAAAAAAGAAGTTTATGAGCGTATTTTAAAGTTAATGTCATCTAAAGGTTAATATTGATCATCCCATGCTTACTATCTGCTTTTCGAGGCGCGCTCCGTCGGGATCTGAAAGAAAAGTTTTCACGGATGTGCGTCCTTAAATCTAATCGCGCCTGTCTATTTTACCGTTAATCGGAATCGAATCTATTTTAGTAAAGTAAAAAAGTATAATATATTCAGGTAATTCGATAATTATTTTTAAATTTTTCAGGTGCGTCGAGCTGTTTGAAAAAAACGGCAGGCGCACATTTTTTTATTTTATAATTTCAATATAATTTTCGGCGTTACTAATATTAAGATGTAATTTAAATTATAAAATAAAATGTTTTGTAAAAAAATATTATATTTAAATTTTACATTTATTTTTAAAAAATATAGTGAAAATGTATTTATATATATAATTATGAAAATTTAAATATAAATAATACTATTATTCACATTGACAAAAACATTGATTTATGTTAAAATTTTTAGTAGTAAATAGTTGTAAAAGGAGACGATATATGTTGATGAATCTAATGAAAGCGGTGCCGTTAAAGAAATTGTTTTTAATCTATATTTTAATGGTTTTATTAAGCGCTTCCGCTATGGCGGCTGAAGCGGATAAATTAATTTCAAACTCCGATAACTCCATCGAGCTCGAGCCGATATCGGTAACCGGCGATTTAATTTATGATCCTATACTTGAACCTACGGCCGTTCCCGTTAATAACCAGACATTCACCGAATCTATCGACCGAAAGGCGATCGAGCTTCGCAATCCGTTTACCGCGGCGGAATTGATATCTTTTATAAGTCCCGCCGTCGTCAGGACAAATCAAAATAGAAAATATAAGAACTTTTTCGACGTCAGAGGCGCAAAAGCGTCTCTTGTGCTCGACGGCTTCGTCGTTGCGGACGGCAGTTCCAACTCTGGAATGCGCGGCGATGACCGGATACTCGAATTTTTAAATCCCGATATAGTCGAATCGGTAGATGTATTGAAAGATTCGACCGCGCTCATTTACGGCGGCGCTAAAGGCGGCGTGTTTTATATTAAGACGCGTAAGCCTTCTAAAAAACATAATCAACTTAAAATCGAAATGGGATCTTTCGGCGAATTCACTACCAGATTGAATTTTACCGATGTTATTAATAAAAAATCGGCTTATTTCGCCGGATTTAATTATCGCAAATTTGACGGACCCGAATCTAAAAATGCCGGCTATAAAGACGTCGGCGCGTTTTTGAAATATTTTTATACGCCGGGCGATCGCGATGATTTTATTTTTACTTATAACCGCGATATCGGAATGTTTCAAATACCGGTTGACGAACCGCAAGCCTCAGGCCAGTTCAAACTGCTTCCGAATATTAAACCCAATACCTATTCGATTGTAATCGATCCGTTATACGGCTGGAGTTATGAGCCGTGGATGAATACTTTTACCGATTTTAATTATACGAAAAAATGGAGCGGCCGCCAGAGCACTAATTTTCAACTATCCAGACTCGAAGTTACTAATGATTTTCATAATCCTCGCGGAACCGGCGCGAATCCCATCGGTCATATCGACGCGCACCGGGTTTTAGAGATTACTACCGCGATGGCGCTTCGACATACCGTAAAAATGGCGAATAATATTATCCTCAGGACGGGTTATTCGCTCGATCACTGGTATAATCCGACCGGTAAATTATACTGGGAAAAAATGAATAACGAAGATAAAAAACATACGCTCTATCTTCAAACCGAAATCCCCGTTTCCGGCGATAAACTTGTATTTGACGCAGGTATAAGGCGCGACCGCCGTTATATCATAAGAGAACAAAAATCCAGGACGCCCGCCGGTAAAGCGCTCGCGCCGATTACCGATCAGTGGGAAGATCCGCGGAACAGCGTTTCCGGCGGACTTACGTATAAGCCTTCCGAAAACGATACAGTTTCACTGAGATATGCCGCGCTGATAATGACGCCCGTTGACCGCATAGCCACGCAAAATGGAGCCGAACTCGCTAATGAAAAAGATAAGATAATTAATTTCGGCATCGAACATAAATTTAAAAATACAGCGAAACCCCTTTCAGCCGAATTAAATATTTTTAAAAACGATATGAAAAATTCCATCGTCGATGACGGAACTAAATTTATTGACGCGGCTAAAACCACGGTAATGAGGGTTTTTAAAAATACCGATACGGTCTCTAAAGGCGGCGAACTTAAATTGAATATGACTCTGAATTCTTTATTCGAACTTTCACTCGGCGCCGGACTTATATCATATTCGCCCGATATAACCAGTAAGCCTAAAAAAAATTATATCACAGAATTAAAATATAATAACCGTACCAACGGAATTTCGGCGGCCCTTTACGGCCGTTTCGCAGGCGCTTTCGATTCTTCGGCGTCATATACTTATAAAGACGCAGCTAATAAAACCGTTACCGAAAGACTCGCAGCCTACCAGCTCGGAAATTTCCGGGATTGCGGATTTAGTCTGTCTAAAAAGATCGATCCCGAAAAAGAAGACTCAAATAAAATCTCACTCACCGTGCGTAACTTATTTGATAAAAAATATGAAACAGTACCTATGGCACCCGATTTTGGAAGACGCGTAAGCCTCGGATATGAAATGAATTTTTAGAGCGCCGTTAAGACCGTAAGAACGCAGGACCGTAAGACCGTAAGACCGCGACGGGGGAATAGAAAGGACCAATGGCCCTCTC
>CAYTCW010000048.1:2103-29722 GCA_964436235.1 uncultured bacterium | reverse complement strand
AGAGGCTTGGGCATAAAACCGTCCATTCCGGACTGAAGGCATTTTTCTTCCTCGCCTTTTATAGCGCTTGCCGTCAGGGCTATTATCATAGATTTCCTTCCATTCATTAAAAAATCTTCAAATTCGCGTATTTTTTTTGTAGCCTCATAACCGTCCATAACCGGCATCTGTATATCCATAAAAATAATATCCGGCTTGCGTTCTTTATATAGTTCAAACGCCGCGGCGCCGTCTTCGGCGCATACAATAACGGCCGAAGGCGCTAATTTTTTAAAAATCGATGAAAATAACTTCATATTCATCGGCGAATCTTCGGCTATCATTATAACCGGTGCAAAAGACCGGCCCGGGTCTGAAACATCACCGGCTTTAGTTTTGTCGGCCGCGGCCGGGGGTTTATCATTAACGCCAGTTTCAGCGGCGGCATCTGAATTAATCTCAGCGGCAGGCAATGCCACGCGCCCGGAACCGTCCGGATAATTTTTACGGCTCAAGCCTTTATCGCCGTTAGAATCGTATTCAAACTCAGCGCTGAGAGTAAAATAAAACTCGCTACCGATACCTTTGCGGCTTTTCAATTCAATTTCGCCGCCCATTTTTTTAACGAGCACGCTTGAAATAATGAGTCCGAGTCCGGTGCCGCCGAATTTTCTGGTTACCGACGCATCACCCTGTGAAAAAGCTTTAAACAATATTTTTCTTTCATTTTCGCCGATGCCTATACCGGTATCTCTTACCGTAAAGGCAAAAGCGCCCTTATCGCCGGAAACGCCCGCTATAAAAGAAACGCTGATTTTCACCTCGCCGGCCTCGGTAAATTTAACCGCATTAGATATAAGATTTATGAGAACCTGTCTTAATCTTGTTTGATCGGCTTTCATATACCGGGGTGTTTGTTGATCTATACTTAAAATTAAATCGAGTTTTTTACCGAGCGCGCTTAATTTAAACACGCTGACTGCCTGTTCAAGAAGTTTATATAAATCGAACATAGTTTCTTCGAGCGCTAATTTTCCGGCTTCTATTTTAGCCAGATCGAGTATATCGTTAATTATGGCAAGAAGCGAGCGGGCCGAAAAATTAATGCTGTCGATAAATTCCTTCGGCTCGCCGCTTATGCTCACATCGAGAGACAATAAATCGGTGTAACCGATTATGGAATTAAGAGGAGTTCTTATCTCATGGCTCATATTGGCTAAAAATTGCGATTTAGCCCCGCTGGCTTCTTCGGCGGTTTTTTTAGCTTCTATTATGGCTTTTTCATAGGTTTTTCGCACGCTTATATCGGCTGCAAACGCTAAAAACTGTCCGCTATCCGGCTCAAATGAAATACTCATTTCAACGTCATAAACTTCGCCATTTTTTTTGATATGTTTGGTTTCAAAGCGGTCATAACCAGTTTGCATAATTCTAACCGAATGTTTATCATGCTCTTCGCTATTTTCTTCAGCTTCTATATCGATCACTTTGAGTTTCAGCAGTTCTTCTCGGCTGTAACCGCTCATCTGACAATATCGATCGTTGACCTCGATTATATTCAAATTTATATCGGCGATAAAAAAACCGGCGGTATATGTGTTTAATATGGCGCGGAACCTTTTTTCACTTATTTTCAACCGTTGCTCGGCAACCATGAGTTCAGTTATATCGTTTTCAAAGCCAATAAAAAGATCATCGCTTACTTTAACGGCTTTAAGAGTACAATAGTAAACTGTGCCGTCTTTTCGTTTAAAATGGAATACGCCTGAAGCGCTTCCCGTTTGAATAAGTTTTCGAAAATGCTGCTCATCTTTTTCCGGGTTATTAGAACAAAAAGCCAGTCTTTCGCGGATATTTGTATTCAATAATTCTTCTTTTGAAAACCCCGTATTTTTAACCGCTTCTTTATTTACTTCGATATATTTTCCGGCGCCGTCAACTACAAAAATACCTTCAGGCGAAGCGTCTATATAGCTGCGGAATTTAGCTTCGCTTTCGCGAAGGTCGTCTTCTATTTTTTTACGGGCGGTAATATCACGAACGACGCTTATAAGGTGTTTAGTTTCATCGAGATTAATAATTCGCGCGGATAAAAGGCAGGTTATTTTTTGGCCGCCCTTTACCGTAAAAGTTTGTTCGATATTATCGCAAAACCCTTTTTCCACGACTGACTTCACTATCTTTTCGCGGCCGGCCGCGTCGAATAAATTAAGTTCTACAGTCGTTTTTCCCTTAATTTCTTCAGGGGCATATCCACTTAATTCGTACAATCTGTCGTTAGCTTTTACAATAAGGCCGCTATCGGCACGCGTGATTAAAATGGCGTCGGGCGACATTTTAAAAATAAGGCCGAACCTGTCTTTATTCTCTAAAGACTCGCGTTCCATAGTTTTAATTTCAGTTATATCGTTGAGGCTGAGCACCGCATAATTTTGGCTGGAATTCGCTAAGGAATTTACGGCACAGATAAAAGATTTTTTTTTATTTTTGCCGTTAATGAAAAGTTCTGGGTTAAATGTGATATTTTTTTGAGAAAGTCCTGATTGGAAAACTTCATTAATCGCCTTAAACAAAGGGCAGCAGGGGCAATTATCAGAATAACCGCAGCCGCGCGGATCTTTAAACGAATTGACGCAGCCTAATATTTCACCCGCCACGGAGCTTACAATAGCACTTTCATCTGCTCCGGCTAATTTTATCATCTCTTTGTTGGCGTAAACTATTTTTCTGTCTGAATTCAAAACGATTATTACAACCGGAAGGTCATCGTAATAACTTTTAAACTCGCAAAGACGGCTGGCTTGATTTTCGCCGGCAATCATAGATTCGCTGCTATCTTCAGGCATATATCTACAATCATCCTTTAAATGAAAATTATCAAAATTAAGAAATCATTTTTAAATAATTCGGAGTCATTTTAACTTATTTAAAGAATAAAGTCAATTATTTTATTTTAAACAATTTTAAACAATATCAAATAATTACATATTGACAATAACCCGCTGATATGGTATAATCAATATTAGTAATAAATGTAATACTAATAAATATAACATAATTTAATGTTATACCACTTGTTTTCTATCGTTATTTAAATGAATTAACCGGAGGTGAATTATATGGCTATGCACGATTTTGAATGTTTAAAATGCGGCGAAAAATTCGAAAAAATCATTCCTTCCTGCTGCGCAAGCGATAAGCAGGTTATCGAATGCCCTAAATGCAAAAGCGTCGAAGTAAAAAAACTTATAAGCAAACTTCAGATGATTAAAGACCTTTTCTGCAACCCTGGCGGCTGAGGCGCGTAATTAACGGGCAAGTTTTGCCCTGATTACAAGCTATTAAAAAGCGCTTAATAAAAAAATCCGCGCTCCGGCATTATATTTAAAAGCCGTTCGCGGATTTTTTATATTACTTTCGATTTGCCGCAATTATATTAACCGTTAATTTATATAAACCGCGGCAGGCAGCTTTTATAGTTAAAACATATAGGTCGCGCCCATTATAAACTTGAAATTATAACCGTATTCCTGATCGTTATAAAACGAAACCGGAAGGGCTGCGTCGAGTATAAGATCTTTATTAACTCGCGTTCTTATTCCGGGAGTAAAGTCGAGTTTAGTTCCCATAGCGCCCCAGTTTTCGCCGTTTAATTCAAAGCTGAGCGTAAGATCGTCGGTTTTAGAAAAATCGACGCCCAGATTATATATGAATTTATCGTCCACGAAAAGCCGCTGACCGGCCTGCGAAGAGCGCGGATCGCCCGTCGAGGTATAGCCTAAGTTGATATGCACGTTAGCCGAACTCAATTTTTGAGAAAGCGCGGCAAATACGTCGTAATCGGCTTCTCCGGTCGCGCCCATCACATACATCGTCTTTTTATCGGCCGTCGGAAATTTAACGCCCCAGCCGACTGCCAGCGAAGTCGGCGATTCCGGCTGCATCGGCAGCTTATATTTCATCTTCATGCCTATATCGCCCATACCGGAGCCGCTGTCGTTTTGAGGCTTCAGCGAAGAGCAGTTGATTTTCCATGACTGCCCCGGAAAAATGAAACCTAATTCAAAATTATCGAGCGCGCCGACCGTTACGTTGATCGGAAACTGGTACTGATGAGCGTATTCATCATTTAAAAACGATATTTTATTGTCGTTCTGTTTTGAAATGGTATTGTAAATGATATGGCCGCCTATATTGAACTGCCCTTTTTTCAGGGTATGCGCGGTCTGAGTGAAAATAAGGCCGGTAGTGCCTGAAATGCTCGAAGATATAACGCCGGGATAATATATCTTTTCATCGCGCGCCCTTATTTTTTTAACGTCGGAATCGTCTTCTGTATATAAATTGCCGCCGTAAAGCTCATCTACCGATAAAACCTGAGTTGATTTGCCGTCTTTAGCGGCCGCGCCTTTTTTAGAAGGCAGTTTGGCGCCGGCATCCGATGCGGTCGCCGCGTCGCCCGCAGTGCTGTCGGCTATTAAAATAGTGTCGGCGAGAAGCTCGTCCGCGCTTTTATCAGCGCTGGATTTATCACCGGGCGAAGGTTTCAGCGCGGGATAAACCTTTTCTTTAGAAGATTTTTTAAGCGTGTTGTCGGTATTTTTTTTCATGATCTTCTGGATCATGGCGTCGTTGAACCCCGAATCGCGAAGCTGTTCCTCCATATAATCTTTTGAATAAGCCGTCCCCTGAGGACAGAACAACGCAAAACCAACGATCAGAGCGATTAAAACGAAAAAACTTTTTTTAAAAGCCTTTTTCTGAATTGTCATTTCGATCACTTTCCTTCTTATTACTCTATAAATAAATTATCGCCGTTATCGTAAAAAAATAATAACTTACTATAACACGCTGATAATATCGGAAAGTTTTTGCAAAAAATTAATCCGGAAAGGATAAAAAGATATTTATGCTTAAAATTTTTTGAATTTTTTATTGACTATTTCAGACTGCATCTTCATATTGAGAGCTATCATAGATTCTATAACCTTAATGGCTTTTTCGCGTGACGGCTCATTGATTCCGATCGACAGATTTTTTCTGAATATAGCGTATTGAGCGTCGGTCATGGATTTAAGAAGTTTTAATTCTTTTTTATGGAACACTATGGCGTTTTTAAGTTCGTCGAGCGTTAGCTGCTCGCGCTGGCGGTCGTTATCACGAAAGTTATTATTAATTTTAAATCTCCCCTTAACTTGACGCCTCTTAATACCGATAATTTAGTTATTAAAACAAAAAAATTAAATTGGAGGAATGTTAAATGCAATGTCCACTATGTAATCAAACTATGGTAAAAAGCGCTGAACGCAGCTTAAAAACCAGTCATAACTCTTTAAAATGCACAAATTGCATGTTTATCATCTATTACCGTGGTATAAGCGGCCTTGAATCAAATATACAATAAGCCGCCACATATAATACTTATATCATAAAACAACCGTAAACTCCAGATAATTTTTTTTAATTATGAAAATTAAAGATGCGGCCGAAAAACATAAAATTTTTATGACCATATCAGTTCTTATTTTAACGGCCTTAAGCCTTGCGGCTTGCAGTAGCGGCTATCTTAACGACGAGAAAAAACTCGCCTATATTAAAATAACTCCCGATAAGCCCGATATAACCGCCGGCGATAAAATATATTTCAGCGCGGCGGGAATTGACGACGGCGGCGGCAGGCTGGTCATATCGCCGACATGGGAGGCGCACGACGGCAAAATAGATTCCGCCGGCGTTTATATAGCCCCATCATACGCTACCGTAGATAGAATATCGGCATTCTTAGAATCGAAGTCGGCTACTGCGGTAGTTAATGTTAAAACCCATCCCGAGGCTAAATCAATAAAAATTTATCCTGAAATAAAATACCTTTCCTGCGGCGCGAAACAAAAATTTGCCGCCGTGGGTTTTAACGCTTTCGGCGAAGAAGTGCCGGTAAGCGTCCGCTGGGAAAGCCGCAACGGAACGATAAGCGATTCCGGCGAGTATAGCGCGCCGTTAACTCCAGTCCACGACGCTATCGGCGCCAAAACTCTTTCAGCCACAGGGGCGCTTCCCGTTGAAATAAAACCGCGCGAGGTTTATAAAATTTTTATCTCGCCGAATAAGACGAGCGTTAAGGGATCTGGCGTAATAAAATTCAGCGCGGCGGCATACGATATATACAGCAATAAAATCGAAGACGATCTCGGTTTCCGTTTCAGCGCGCTGAAAGGGAAAATAACCGACGAAGGATATTATTTCGCCCCGAATATAACCGGTACCGATGAAGTTGGAGTGGCGTTTAATTTTATAAGAGACAGCGCCGAAATAGAATTGATACCTTGATCGGCGCCGGAAATTTTAAGCATTAACGACAGTGTCCGCCGTTTTAACGGCGGTTTCTTTTTTTTCGCCTTTAATTATATAATAAAAACCAGCCAGAGTGCCCGCTAAAAATATGGCGAGCAATATCATTACCCACATAAGCATTTCAACATCTTTATCGACGATCAATTCCTTGAATTTTCCTCCGACGGTCATATCGGTTATAAGATTTATTATTCCATGTTTATCAGATATTTCCATTATGGCGTCGCCCATCATTACATAAACGAAAGTGCCGGGTATTATCCCGAAAAAAGTCGACCAGAAAAACGATTTAAAAGGGATTTTAGAAGTGCCGCAAATATAGTTGATAGCCTCGTAATGGGTAATCGGACAAATTCTGGCTAAGAAAATAAGCCAGAAATTATTGCGCTTGGTGAAATCGAGCATAGAAACAAGTTTATTCTGCTTATTAGCCGTCGTAGCCTCGAAATAATCGGCGGTAGAATAATAAGCCAAGTAATAGCCGAGCACTCCCGCCGTGGTAGAACCTATCATCGCATATATCGTGCCCCACAACATTTGAAATAAAGCGCCGCCTACTGCCGTTAAAATAAGGCGCGGAACGCCTACTATAGGTAGAAGCGTCATGCCGATTATATAAACGAGCGGCGCTAAGGTTTCATAAGACTCGACGAAATGCTTGATCTTATCGCGCGTAAAATGCTTATCCATGCCGCTGAGATAGGCCCATAAAGGCAGCCCGATAACGACGGCTATAAACACTATTGTTTTAATTTTATCTTTATTCATTTTATTCATAACGCGTAATTATACACCAATACAATTTATTAATCAAGATAAATTTAAATTAATTTAATTGAATTTTAATTTTTTTTTATTTTTTATTTTTTATTTGACGCACATCTGTAAATAAGAGCTGAAGCGTAGGCGGCCATTCCTTCGCAGCGGCCGAGGTGGCCTAATTTTTCGTTAGTGGTGGCTTTTATTCCAACGGCGCCCGAATCGATCTGGAGCGCGCCGGCTATATTGAGTTTCATATTAACCACATGCGGCGATATTTTTGGTTTTTCAGATATCAGAACCATATCGACGTTAATAATTTTAAAGTTATTATCGGCTAAGAGGCCTTTAACTTTTTCGAGCAATTTCATACTCGATATATTTTTAAAGTTATTATCCGTATCGGGAAAGTAATAGCCTATGTCGAAAAGACCCGCGGCGCCAAGCAGAGCGTCCATAAGGGCGTGTATCATAACGTCGGCGTCGGAATGTCCGTCAAGGCCGAAGTCACAGGGAATTTTAACGCCGCATAGCATAAGCGGCCGGCCGTTTTTTATTTTATGAGTATCATAACCGATACCGGTCCTTAAATTCAATATATTGATATCCGAATTTTTATTCATAATTATTTTATATCCTTATATTATAATAATTAAGCTCCGTTAAAAATTTTCACAATAGCGGCCGATTAATTTCATTTATATATTTACTGTATTTACTTATTTTCAATTCTTGTTTTACGGTCGGCTTCTATGATATCTTCGAGCGCGGGCGAGGCTATAAAATTTTTAGAATGTTTATTCACGGCCTTTTTTATTAATACCGCGATATCGTTAAAGCCTATTTTGCCCTTTAAAAATTTATTAACGGCGACCTCATTGGCGGCGTTAAGCGCTGCGGGCATAGTTCCGCCTTTTTCGGCGGCCGCGTATGCCAGCGCGAGGCAGGGAAATCTTTTCAGATCGGGCTTTTCGAAAGTGAGGGCGCCCGCCTTTATAAAATCGAAAGGTTTGATATAATTTACCGCGAGCCTTCGCGGGTAGGAAAGCGCATAGCTGATGGGAATACGCATATCCGGATAGCCGAGCTGGGCAAAAACCGAACCGTCGTTCAATTCGACCATCGAATGAATTATGGACTGCGGGTGCACCACTACTTCTATTGCGCTGAGTTCGAGACCGAAAAGCCACATAGCTTCTATCACCTCGAGTCCTTTATTCATGAGGGTGGCGGAATCGATAGTGATTTTATCGCCCATGCTCCAGTTAGGGTGCCGCAGCGCCTCTTTCAGCGTAACTTTTTGAAGGGCCGCCTTCGAATGCGAACGGAAAGGGCCGCCTGAAGCGGTTATTATAACGCGCCTCAGCGAGCCGCGGTCAAAATTTTCTAAAAGCCGGAATATGGCGCTATGTTCGGAATCGATAGGCACTATCCTGACTTTTTTACGGCGCGCCTCGCTCATAACGATTGAACCGGCGCACACTATAGTTTCTTTATTAGCAAGGCATATTTTCTTTCTTTTTTCGATGGCGGCGAGCGTCGGCAGAAGCCCTATACCGCCGACTACCGAGACTACGACCGTATCGGCCTTCTTATCGGAAGCGGCTTTTATATTGCCTTCTTCACCGCAATATACTTTCACGCTTAATTTAAGCCGCTTGAGCATATATTCGAGCTTTTCCTTAGCTTCGGGCGAATAAACCGAAACGAAAGAAGGGTTGAATTTTTTTATCTGAACGATTAACGATTCTATGTTACTGTGGCAGGTAAGGCCTTCAACTTTATATTCCGAAGGATTGTTAGAAATGACATCGAGCGTCGAAACGCCTATCGAGCCGGTAGAACCGACTATGACAATATTTTTTCCCATGCGGCCGCCCTTCGCGTTTTAGTCAATATAACCTTATAAGTTTTAGAATACTTGCGGTGCATTTCGGCCTGTATCTTTTCAAAGTGAGCGTTATGCGCCTCAGGCGTTTCGCGCGGATCTAAAAGCGCGTACATGGAAGAGCCGGAGCCTGTCATCAATACGTTTTTATATCCAAGCGTATAAAGCGTTTCTTTAAGATCGCGTATCTTATGTTTTTTTGAAAACACCGGCTCCTCTAGTTTATTATAAATATTAGCGCCTATCTGATTAAAATCGGCCTCGCCCATCAGGGCCGCTGTTTTTTCGGCGCGCGCTAAGGCGGCCGCCCTTATTTTAGCTTCTTCTTCAGGCTTAATATTTACAAGATCGTATTTAATAAAATTTTTAACGTTACTGTAGGCATCGCGCGAAGAAACCTCAAAATTAGGATAAACCAGAACGAGCGGCCAGGGCTCGAAATCGAATCCTGCTCCGAACTTCTCACCGATACCTTCGGCTATGGCGGCCCCGCCCCTTAAAGTAAAAGCGACGTCGGCGCCTATGCGCTGCGAAATAGCCATCAAAAGCTCCTGCTGATAGTTAAAATTAAATAAATAATTCAGGGCGCGAAGCGCGGCTGCCGCGTTGGAAGATCCGCCGCCGAGGCCCGCTCCCGCCGGAACGCGTTTATCGAATAATATGTAAATATAAGCCGTTTCGGATAATCTTTTAAAAGGAACGTGCGAAAATAATTTCTTTACTGCCACGGAAACGGTGTTTAAACTATCTACGGGTACGCTGAAGCATTTTTCGATATCTTCTTCGCCCGCTAAGATCAATTTAATATTTTCGGAAGCAAGATTAATGGAGCCGCTTGCAAGTTTTTTAAAAGGCAGTTTAAAAATTTTAGCCACGTAATCAGGCGTATGTTCGATCTTAGAAACGTAAAAATGAAGATAATCGCAAAGCTCGATACTCGAAAAAAGGGTTATAATTTCGTGATAACCGATCGGTTCGGGCATTTTTTTAATAACGTCTAAAAACAGGTTGATTTTAGCGTATGAATTGACTTTAAGGGCTTTATTAAAAATTATATTAGCTTCCATGATTATAAAACACCACTTTCCGCTTTCATAATTGATTTTAAGTAATTAAGATCCTCGATAGTCGTAATTTTTAAATTATCGGACGGGCACTTATAAATTCGAACCCCGCAGCCGAAATGGACCGCCAGCGACGATTCATCGGTAAAATCAAGAGCAGCGGACGCATTTATTTTTTTTAATTTAGTAAAACAGCCGTATATAGAGTTCAGGTCAAAAATCTGCGGCGTGGCTATTTTATATATTTTAGCGCGGTCGGCGTATCCTTCGATCATACCGTCAGGACCTGCTAAGCAAAGCGTATCGAATGAAGGCGAAGCAAAAACTACGCCCGCCGGCCGCCAACCTTGCGCATCCGCTGATAAAAACATTTTAAGCGCGGCCGCAAGATCGCCGGCCTTGAAATTAGGGCGCGCGCCGTCGTGTATTATAACGACAGAATTTTCTTCTTCAGCGGCGCTTTCTATTATTTTTTTCAACCCGTTATAAACTGATTCGCCCCGCAACGGGCCGCCCGTAATTTTATCAACCGGCATACCGGCATTTTTAACCGCCTCATCGAACGCCGTCTCGCCGTCCGGCGCTATAACGGCCGTCACCGAATCGATAAAACCGGCCGCGGCGAATTTATTGATCGAATGCAGAATAACCGGCGCGCCGTTCAAATCGGCATAAACTTTATTTACGCCGCCCGCGGCCGCTCCCATTCTCGAAGCGCTTCCAGCCGCGGCTATCAGCGCGTGTATTTTATATACTTTATCTTCGTGGCAAAACATAACGGGCCTTTCCAAATTAACGCTATTCGGCTTTATATATATACTCTTCGTTTTCTTTAACTATTTCTTTCATTTCAATAAGCGCGTCAAGCATTTTTACTAACTGCTCGACTTTATTATTAACGCCGAATATATACTCGCTGACTAGCGGAAGGTCTTCGACGCGCACGTTAGTCACTTTAATTATGCGCTTTAAATATAAAATGTCGAGCTTATCCCTTATTTCGCCTATAGGGCAATTTACGCGCATAGGCTGCGAGTAAGTTATGTACGAAGAAGCGTCCATGCCTTCAAAAACGCCGGTAAATTTAAGAGCGGTGAATATATTAGAAATGGCGCTCTTACTGAAGGTATTTTTATTGCGGTGATAAACTTCACGCGCTAAATAGTTAAGCGTTCTTTTCTTATCGTCGCCGAAACTCGCGTACACTTCGATAAAACTTTTAACGATAGACTGCTTCATCGAAGGATTTATATAAATGCCCATTCGTTTCAAGCCGCGTTCGATCTGATAGCGCTTCGAATATGAAAACATATTTCCGTTCAGGAAAAATTTGCGCGATTCACAGGCTAAATCGATGGCGTGCCTGAAATCCCTGATATCGTATTTTTCGAATTTAATCGACGGATAGCTCTTATCGAAAAGTCTTTTCACCCGGTCAAGACGGGCCGATTTGTCGGATAATTCATGTTTTTCAAAAAGCTGAATGAAAAAATTAATGAAATTAGCCTGTTTAAAATTAATGCCGATGCCCGCCGAATCGCCGCGCATATCGCCTTTAAAAAAATCGGCGTCGCCGTCGTGCGCCCTGTGGTGATCCTCGCCGTTCAACAATTCGCCGGATGCCGTCTGGCCGCCCATTTCAGCCTGACCCCAGGTAGTTTCGATGGCGCGGATCAAAGACTCGGCGCTTTTGAAATCGCTCTTTTCGAATTTAAACGACGGGTCGAAATGCTTGATAGTGGCCATCATATTATCCATAGTCGGCTTGATGCCGCGGTTTTTTATGACGCCGTAAGCCTTTCTGGCTAAAAGCATGTAGTAATCGCGATGATCGAGCGGAGGCGGCTCCTCGCTTTTAACTAAGTTTTCATAAAAGGTGAAACGGTCGCACGCCTTCACTAATAAAAGAGAAGTATTGTTTTTAGAAGCTATTACGACGACGAATTTGCCGTATTCCTTCAATTTAAGCACCAATGGAATAAAATCGGCGTCGCCGGTAACGAAAACGAAAACATTGATATTAGGCCGCGTGAATATTATTTCCATGGCATCGACGGTTATGGTTATATCGTTGCCCTGTTTATCGCTTAAATTAAACCGGGGCCGGTCTATTAATTCGACCGAATATGAAGACATTTCAGGGCGGTAAAGCGCGTCGCGCACCCAGTCGCCGTATGCCCTTTTTTTTACAACCCAGCCGAAATTATCGGAATAATCGAAAATTATTCTGGGATCGACCTTCTGATTATCGTAATCAAAAAAAACGGCTACCTGCGAGTTACGCTCTTCCATTGTCATTAAAAGAAAAGCGTGGTGCCGAAATTAATTAATTTAGCCTTATCGCGCCTTCCGGCGGGATATGCGTCGCCGGGTGAAAATACGCCGTAATTAACGTAAATAAGCGTATCCGAAAACAGGCGCCAGGTCAGGTATAAATCGTAAGCTGTGCCTATTTTTTTATTGGCGACGGTAGCCAGCGAGTCGGAAATGGCTCCGTTAACGTCGTCTTTATTGTAGATCATATATTTAGCGCCGAGCTGCATGTCTTTAAAATATTCGGATTTATAGAAAGGTTTGATAAATCCGCCGAATTTAAAAACGTTAATATTCGAAAAGCGCGGATGCAGGGCTAAACCAAGGTCGTAAACGCCGTAGGGCATAAAATTTTTATCGTCGGTGCCGGCGCGGTTGCCGCCGATAACGTCGGTAACTGAAGCCCTGTCGGGATCGCCTGAGGCGTGTGCATATTCTAATGTTAAAAACGGTTTATATTTATTATCGCGGAAATAGTAATCGGTGCCGAGATAATAAGCGTTCGCCTTGATCGAATCGGTGCCGGTAACGGTATTTGCCGCGGCGGTTTTTCCATTCTGGATAACGTATTCAAAATAGTAAGGCCAGTTAGGTTTGAAACTGCCTTCGAGTCCGAGACCTGCATAATTAGCGTTATAATCGAAATCTTTAACGGTATAGGGTATTTTTACTTTACCGTCGCGTTCGGCTAAAATATAACCATAGACTTTCTTGTTTTTTAATCCGAGGTAGTCGGCCTGCGCGCCGTAAAAATCGCGATAGCTGCGGTTCAAGTAACCGGCGTTGCTCTGATCGGAGTTAGTTTCACGCGGCTGAGTGCGGGCGGCGAAGCCGGATAAAACCCACTTCGGATATAACTTTTCGATATAAAGGCCGTCGTGGATGCCGGCATAGGTAAAACCGCGGCCCGATCTGAGGAACTGGCGGCCTATTCTGACGCTTGTATCCGGCTTGCGGTTAAAGGTGTAATAAAGCATATCGAATTTAAGGCCTATATTTTTTGAATTAGGAGGCGCTAAATTATTGTCGCCTTTTAAATTGAGGCGGCCGTAACGGGCCCTGGCATAGTAGCTGTCGTTATTTTCGAGGCGTTTTGATATCCAGAAACGCAGGTCGGGGGCTTCGGCGCCGGTCGGCGAATCGGGAAGCCCGGCGTTTTTGTCTTCGTTTATGAATTTGTAATAGTTATAAGCGAATACGAAGCCCCAGCGGCTGGTAAGGTCGCGCGGAACGAGATAACTCATATCGCCGGAGGCAAACATTAAATTGGAAATATCGGACGAACGGGGAATCGCGCCTTCGGAAGAACGCATATCGCCGCGTTCAGCATTAGAAACAACGCCTTCAACCGCCGTGGCCGAAGAACTGGGCGCTTCGGATGCGGCCGCGGGTTCAACGGTGCCAGCCGCCTGCCTGTCATTTGCAACCGCTGCGGCTTTATCTTTTCCGGCTAAGCCGGCCTGCTTAGCCTTAGCCGTTTTTTTAACGCTTTTTTTATTTTCAGATGAAAACTTTTTAAACATTTTACCGGTTTTTGCTTCTTCAGCCGAAGCCGCCGGCCCGTATGCCAGCGTTAAACCCAACGATATAACTGTTATAAAGACCACGGTTAATATTTTTTTCATTTCTTCCAGTCTCCCGCCTTCCAATTTATAATTAAAAATAAACAATTGCTTAATTATTTAAGACCGTTTATCCGTTTTCACTTTATAACGGTCCGATACATTTCTTTATTTCAAGGTTTCGATACGGGGCGCCTGAACTTTTACGTCGCTTTCTTCGGCAACCGCTTCGCCGCCCTGATTTTTCGATATTTTATATTCTTTAGCTCTCTGCAGTAAAGAAACCAGGTCAGGACCGCTCATCTTATCTTTAGCGGAGGAATCCGGCATAATTTTATAAAAGATCATATCCTGCAGGCAATTTCTTTGAGAACGGCCGCCTAAGCGGATCGTAATTCCGCCCTTCATTTCTAAAGCCGCGTGAAAAAGCAAAGCTGCGAATCCCTTTGTGAGCGGCAGCTGCATATTTATTTTCGTGCGGCCGTTAATCACTTTCATATCGCGAAGCATTGCGATTTTTTCGTCATCCGGCATTTTTTCCATATTTTTATTTTTAAAAATTAACACGACATTTATTAAATCTTTAACAGTGGCGCGTTTTTGCTCCATAAGAGTAAAAACCACCGAAGAACCCGTAGCCTTAGCCGGCTGCGCGGAACCCTCGAGGCACGACGCCGCTGAAGGCGCTAAAATAAAAGAAAAGACCACCGCTATTAATAAACTTTTTGTAACTGACTTATACACTTTATCACCTCGTTAAATTATTATCCGTTGATTATTTCCATCTTACGGTGAGACGGCCGAATTCGTGCTTTGTTTCTTCTAATATTTCCTTGACCTCTTCGCTCGTGGTTTTGACTTCGGTGCGCGTGTCGGTGAAGGTTTCGACGAATTTTTTCTCTTCGGTAGTAAGAGACTGGTTGGTGACGTTGACCTTGGCATCTTCGGTAATAACGCGCGAAGTGCTGTCCGGCACGGAAGTTTCGGTCTGTACCGTCGTGGTTTCATTTTTAGCGACGTTGACCTTCTGGCCTAAATTGTTCGATACTTCGACGACTCCGGTAATCGTGTGAACTTCGGTGCCGAAGCCGGGATGCACGGTTATTTCTTTTTCGGTGCCGCGCACCGATATGGTTGATACCGGCGTTTTAACCTGGAAATTGGTGTTTTTATCCACATCTTTATGTACGGTGGCACGAACTTTTCCGTTATAGAGCGTCACTTCCGTATCGACTTTTTTAAGCTCGCTGGTAAATTTGTTGACCTGAATTTTAGATAATTCTCTTATCTTCATCTTTGATTTGTCCATGAATTCGATTTCACAATTCGACTCGAAAGCGGTCATTATATAAGCGCCCTGACGAAGCTGCTGATTGATAACCGCCGGCTTCCACTCTGAGCCGTCATCGGTTTTAACGGTTACATCGCCTTCGATGGCTATTATCGTTGCCGATATATCCTGCGCGAAAGCCGGAGCGATCAAAGCCGGACAGGCCAATAACGACAAAACGCAAAGCGCCGCCGCCGCGGTGAATGAAAAACCAATAAATTTAAATTTCATCATAACCTCCGTTTTTTATATTAAAAAATACTACCATGACCGGACCGAACCTTAATAAGCGGAACGGACTTCTTTTAATGATTACATTAACATTGTATATATTATCCAACAAACATAAAAAAATCAACATAATTTTTTATTTTTTGTTTTTTTTATTATTTATTACCGGATACCATACCAATCTCACTGATATAATCAAAAAGCGATTCCTGCCAGCGGCGAAATTTTTTGAATCCCGAACATAAAAGCGCGGTTTTAAGCAACCGCGAGTTCTTAGGGCGGGCAGCCGGTCTCTTAAAATTTTCGGAACCCACCGAATATAATTTTACCGAAGACAGGCCGGAAATATTCAAAATTTCACGGGCGAAATCGTGCCAGCTGCAATAGCCTTCGTTCGTAGCATGGTATATGCCGTATTTTTCGGTTTTAACCAATTCGATTAAAAATACGGCAAGATCTTTTGTATAAGTAGGGGAGCCGAACTGATCGTCAACTACGGACAATTCGCCTTCCACCATAGCCTTTTTCAAAATTGCGCTCACGAAATTTCCGCCGTTGGGGCCGAAGAGCCAGGAAGTTCTGACGATAAAACTTTTAGAGCATATATGCTGGCAATAGCGTTCGGCATAGTATTTGCTCATCCCATATACATTTATCGGTGAAGGTTGATCATATTCAGCGTAAGGACCGTTTTTTAAACCGTCGAATACGTAATCGGTCGAAATAACGGCTAATTTTATGGAACGCGCGGCGCATATAGCGGCAAGGTCGCGCACCGCCATTGCATTAACGCGAAAAGCCTTTTGATTATCGCTTTCAGCCGCGTCCACATTCGTAAACGCGGCGCAGTGAATTATGGCATCCGGCGATAATTTATCTATAAAGCTCGCGGCGGCCGAAGCGTCGCATATATCAAAGTCGTCGATATCCGCTCCGGTTGCAAAAACGCCGCAATCGGCAAGCGCGCAAGCCATAACGGCCGTTCCGAGCATACCGCGGGCGCCGGTGACTAATACTTTAATTTTGCCGCTTTCTTGATAACTTTCCATATTCTTTAAATCCCTTCCGGCTTAGTGTACCTATAAAGTATAGCATTTTTTTCAAATTATTTATATATACTTTACAAATGCTTTTTTCTTTTTTCATTCATATAATAAAACGGAAAACGACTTTTAATTAAAATCATTATAACCGCCATCGTTAAAAATTACTTTAAATTACTTAAAAATCTTGTTTTTTTTTATTTTTTATGCTAAAATACATCTCAATCAAGTAACGAAAAAAATTTAATCAATTAAAGGAGAGTAAATTCAGCATGAAAAGAAAACTTATCTTAATCGCCGTACTTATCATGTTCTCGCTTACCGTTAACTACGCATTTTCAAAAGACAGCGCTAATTTAACCGGAGAAAATTTTAAAGAAGTAGAGGCTGCTGCCTGGCTCAATTCCGAACCTTTAAAAGTAGCCGACCAGAAAGGCAAAATCGTCGTTCTCGAATTCTGGGCTACCTGGTGCCCGCCTTGCAGACAGACCATTCCTCATTTAATAGAGCTCTACAACAAATACAAAGATAAAAATGTCGTATTTATGACTTTCACTGACGAAGCTAAAGAAACGGCAGAGCCTTTCGCCACCGAAATGAAGATGCCCTATCCTATAGGCGTCGGTTCAAAAACATCTAAAGAATACGGCGTTATGGGAATACCTCACGCCGTTATAATAGGCGCCGACCAGAAAATTGCATGGAGCGGACATCCTGCTATGCCCGATTTCGAAAAAAACCTCGATAAATTAGCGTCCGCTGCAGCTCCTGCAGCTGGCGAAGCTGCTGAAGTTAAAGCCGATGCGGCACCCGTTGCCGGCGCGGACAAAACCGCTGAAGTAAAAACCGAAACGGCCGTATCTGATGCAACCGCTGAGGTAAAAACCGAAGCCGCGGCTCCCGCGGGCGATGCAGGAGTTAAAACCGAAGCGGCTCCAGCCGAAGACCCCGCATGCAGCACAGGAAAATGAGGGGGCGGCCATTAATAACCGGTAGTTTACCGGTCCGAAATAAATTTTAATTCCGCGATAAAGGCCCTGACTGAAGTAAAGCTTACGGGCCTTTTCGCTTAGAAACGGGGGGTATCGTTAATGAAAAAATATTATATATGCTGCGATATGGAAGGAATAACCGGCATTTCAAATTTCAAAGAAATGGAAACGCAGGCGGGATATACTTCAAAAATGATAACGGCGGAAATAAACGCCCTTTGCTCGGCCATTAACAAATACGCAACCGGCCTCAGCGGCGGAGGTCTGGATATGGTGATAGCCGATTCACATGCAACGGGAACTAATATCTGCCACGCCGACCTTTGCGAAAACACGAGGCTCATAAGAGGATTTCCCCGTTCATATTACATGATGCCTTTCATAGACGGCTCTTTCGAAGCCGTATTCATAGCGGGCCACCACGCCCGGGCGGGCACCATGGAAGCCGGCATGGACCATACTTTTTCAGGCTCGGCAATATACAGCGTCGAAATAAATGGAAATGAAGTAGGCGAGTTTGAAATTAACGCGGGACTCGCGGGCTACTATAAAGTGCCAATAGCCTATGTTTCGGGCGACGATAAGTTTATAGAACAGATAAGCGTACACAAGGAAAAACTCGGATTCGAAACGGTTGTTACCAAGCAGGCCATAGCCAGATATTCCGCCGTGCTCGACCATCCTAAAAAAGTTTATTCGGCCATCGAGGACGCGGTGGAAAAAACTCTGGCCGAAAAAAAATGGGCCGGAAAATATTTAAACTACCAGTACCCGCTTCAAGTTAAAATAAAACTTTTAAACACCGTCAAAACCGATATGGCGGCGCTTATTCCCGTTGTAAAAAGACTCGACGGCAGGACCATTTACTTTGAAGCTCCTGATTTCCCTTACTTTTATAATATGTTCTGCGCCGTAACTTTGATATGCTGGAACGATAGATAGGCAGAAAATCCTTTAAAATTAAAAGAAAGGCTATGCAATGAAAACGAAAGAAATGGACGCGCTGCGGCAGAAAATCGCCGGCGAAATAAATTCTGAATACTGCATATACGGCCGCAGTCACGCCGTTCAAAAAATTTGCGATATAATTAAAAAAGTCTCGAAATCCGATTCGACGGTTTTAATACTCGGCGAATCCGGGACAGGCAAAGAACTCGTGGCGAGCGCATTACACTTAAACTCCAAACGGGCTAAAAATCCATTTATTAAAATAAACTGCGCCGCCTTAAACGATAACCTCCTCGAATCGGAGCTTTTCGGCTACGCGCGCGGAGCGTTCACCGGCGCTTACGCCGACCGGGCAGGCAAATTCGAAGCCGCGGAGGGCGGCACTATCTTTTTAGACGAAATTGGCGACATATCACCGGCGATGCAGGCTAAACTTCTGCGCGTCCTTCAGGAGCGCGAATTCGAACGCGTGGGTGAAACTAAAACGCGAAAATGCGACGTGCGCGTTATATGCGCAACCAACCGCGATCTCGGCGAAATGGTCGAAGAAAAAAAATTCCGTCTCGACCTTTATTACCGCCTGAATGTGGTAAGCATATATCTGCCTTCGCTTAAAGAGCGCCGCGAAGATATCGCCGGATTGGTAAATTATTTCATCAAAAAATACAACGAACGCGAAAACCGAGAAATTAAAGGCGTAAGCAGCGAAGTGATGAAGCGCCTTGAAAATCACGACTGGCCGGGAAACGTGCGCGAGCTTGAAAACGTTATCGAAGCCGCGGCGGTTATGGCCGCCGGCGATATAATCGAAAACATCTGGCTGCACAATAAAAGCAAGCGGCCTGTAATTATTAAAAGAGCGCTTCACGACGCGGTTTCACTCAACCACGATTATATGAACACTAACGCGAGCCCGGGGGCGGCCTCTCTTATAAACGGCAAAGCCGACCGCATAATCAGGGGTTCGAGCGCGGGACGCGGCGGCGAAACAGGCGAAGAAGAAACGCCGGAAATGGACTATGTTTCCAAAGTAGGCGGACATTTTCCGATAAGCGGCGAACCTGTGGCTAAAGACAGCTTCGACGCCCGCTCATATTACCAGAAAAAAGAGGGCGGTCCGAAGCGCTCAGAGAGCGGAATTTCAGGCGAAGTAACCATCAAACTTCCATGCGCCCTGCAGGACGCGGAAGACACGATTATATTAAAAACTTTAGAAATGACCGGCGGCAATAAAACCCGGGCGGCCGAACTTCTAAATATCTCGCTGCGCAGCCTGCAGATCAAAATTAAAAAGATACAGGCCGGTTAAATAATAAAACGCGGACCGGCACGCGTAATTTAATAATGTCAGCTGAATTAAATGATAAATTCTAAAATACATAATATTTTATCATCGCTTCCTGAAAAGCCGGGCGTTTATCTTATGAAGGCGCAAAACGGCGCAGTGATCTATACGGGCAAGGCTAAAAACCTTAAAAACCGTGTAAAATCATACTTTATGAACGCCGCCGAGCACGACGCCAAAACCGCCGCGCTGGTTTCGAATATCGACGATATCGAATATATCATAACTTCGAGCGAACACGAAGCGTTTATACTTGAAAACTCGCTCATAAAAAAACACAGGCCGCGCTACAATATAATGTTTAAGGATGATAAGACCTATCCATTCATCAAGCTGACCGTCAACGAAGACTGGCCCCGCGCCATACTTTCGCGCAAGGTCGAAAAAGACGGCGCCGAATATTTCGGCCCTTACAGCGATCAATGGTCCGTTCGCGTCATAATAAAACTCGCCCAGGATATTTATAACATACGCTCCTGCAATTTAAACCTTTCGGCGCCCCGTAAAAAACCGTGCCTTCAATATCACATAGGCCGCTGCGCGGCTCCGTGCGTAAGATATATAAGCGAGATCGAATATTTGAATATAGTTTCCATGGTACGGGATTTTATCCGCGGCAATTATGAAGGACAGATAGCGAGTCTCGTCGAAAAAATGAAAAAAGCCGCCGCGGCATTTAATTTCGAAAAAGCCGCCGCCATCCGCGATCAGATCAAGGCCGTCGAAAACATATCAAAAAAACAAAATATAGTATGCGCCGACCTTTTAGACCGCGATATAATTGTAGAGGCGCGCGGCTCTCTGATCGATGTGATCGAAGTCTTCTGCGTGCGGCGAGGCGTTCTTCTCGGCCACAGCTCTTTTGTCGTAGAAGGCGACAAGCTGAGCGGCGGATCTTTAATAGATGAATTTATCACGCGGCGCTATCAGAATGAAAGCCAGGCGCTAGACGAAATAATAACTTCGAGCGCGCCGTCCGCCGAAACCAGAGCGTTCATAGGCGGCATTCTCGAAAGCGCCGGAGGCAAAAAAACTAAATTTATATGCGCCTACGATTCGAGCCAGAGCGAGCTTATAGCCATGGCCCATCGTAACGCACTCAACACCCTCAAAATTAAAGAAGCCGAAGCCGCCGCTAAAAGCATTAAATCGCAAAAGGCCTTATCGGAGATCCGCGACGCCCTCAACTTAAAATCTCTTCCGGGGCGCATCGAGTGTTACGACATTTCGAACATATCAGGCACTCTCGCCGTCGGATCGATGGTCGTGGCCATTAACGGAAGTATGCAAAAATCGGAATATAGAAAATTTAAAATTAAAACCGTCGATAAAATAGACGATTACATGATGATGAAAGAAGTTCTTCGGCGTCGCTTTACAAGGGCGCTTAACGAAGGGCAGGATTTGCCTGACCTTGTTATGATCGACGGCGGAATCGGGCATTTATCTGCCGCCTGCGAAGCTATGAGCTCTCTCGGGCTGAACGCTAAAGTCGCGCTATGCTCCATCGCAAAGCAAAACGAAGACATATTCGAGCCGGCAAATTCCGTGCCCGTATTTTTAAATAAAAAATCCCAGGGCCAGTATCTTTTAATGCGAATTCGCGACGAGGCCCACCGCTTCGCCATAAGTTACCACAAAAAGCTGCGCAAGGGCAAAATGACGCTTTCGCTTCTCGCCGAAATTAAAGGCCTCGGCAAAAGCAGAATATCGGCCCTTTATGATCATTTCGAAACCATAGAACGCATCAGGGCCGCCAGCGTTGACGAACTCGCCTTAGTAAGCAATATAACCAAACCCATAGCGCGTTTAATTTACGATTATCTTCACGGCGTGGATAAAAATACTAAAGCCAGCGATAAAATTCAATAACAAATAGCTATAAAGGAGTTTTTAAAATGTCTAAAAGTTATTTAACTTCTAAACTTCAGCCTTTCGGCAGTTCAATATTCGCCGAAATGACTAAAATGGCGGTAGAAAACAACGCCATCAATCTCTCACAGGGGTTTCCCGATTTCGACGGCCCCGAATTCATAAAGCAGGCCGCCTGCGAAGCTATAAACGCCGGACATAACCAGTACGCCAACACCTTCGGGGTCCCGGCCTTAAGAAAGGCCATAGCCGATAAATATAATAGATTTTACGGCCTGTCGTATAACCCGGACACCGAAATTTCGATATTAGCGGGGGCTACCGAAGCGATATTCACCACGATAATATCCATCGTTAATTCCGGCGACGAGGTTATAATAATGGAACCTTACTACGACAGCTACCCGGTAGCCGTAACTATGGCGGGAGGCGTCTGCCGCTACCTGACGCTCGAATTTCCCGATTTTAAAATCGACTTTGAAAAGCTCGAATCGCTTATAAACAATAAAACGCGCATGATAATAATTAACACGCCCCACAATCCGAGCGGCAAGGTCTTTTCGCGCGCCGAGCTGGAAACTCTGGCTAAAATCGCGGTTAAACACGATTTACTCGTCATCTCCGACGAAGTTTACGAGCATTTGACCTTCGACGGCGAAAAACACATACCGACCGCCTCTATAGAAGGAATGTTCGAGCGCACCGTAACGATATCTTCGACGGGTAAAACTTTCAGCATGACCGGCTGGAAAATAGGCACCGTATGCGCGCCCGCTCCTATATGCGCCGCGGTCCGCACGGCGCACCAATATGTAATATTCGCTGTGGCTACTCCTTTTCAACACGCCATGATAAAAGGCTTCGAGGCGCCGGATTCTTTTTATAAGGAATTGATAGAATTCTATACCAAAAAACGCGACATGATGACTAAAACTCTTACCGATTGCGGCTTTAAAATAGTAATGCCTAAAGGTTCGTATTTTATAATGGCTGATTTTACTAATTTCGGCTTCACAAACGACGTGGAGTTCTGTAAATATCTTGCCACCCAGATTAAAGTAGCCGCCATTCCGCCTACCTCGTTTTATTTTAACAAGCGGCACGGCGAAAAGCTCGTCCGGTTCGCCTTCTGCAAAAAAGAAGAAACGCTCGCCGCCGCGGCCGGCCGTTTGAAATCCTTAAAAATTTCAAATTAAGCGAATGCGCGTCAAAAAAACTTTATTTACGGGCATGGCGCGTCTCTTTTTTCTTGACATTAACGCCGCCCTTATTATATAATAATACCGTTTAACACAAAAGCAAAAAAAACAGTAAATATTACAATCTTACAATATTGACGGAGGTAATCAATCTATGAAAAAAAGCCTTATTTTATCGATAATCATCATCGCGGTTCTTTGCTTTTCTTTTGCCCAAGAGGCGTTTGCTTCTTCGTCGTGCGACGGATGCGCGTCAAAAAAAGTGTGCAGCGAGGCCAAAGCAGGCGGCAGCTGCGGCGATTCTCCGGCGGCCCAGACGGAAGGTTTGAATTTTACGGCCCCCGGCGCGATTAAAACCGAATTTTCAAATCTGACGGCCGCCGCGCGCGCAACCGCTAAAACGGTCATAATTAAGATCAAAGGCGATAAAAAATTATTAGAAAAACTCGCCGCCGATTTTTCAAAAAAATTCAAAATCGAAGATAAAAAAAATCAAGACTGCCAGCTTATTAACATAGCTTCCGAGTTATGGGTCAAAATAGCCACTGGCGGAGAAAAAGAAAAAATCGAATACCTCGAATCGATAGGCTTGAACATAGAAAGATCAAATAAATAATTAGTTAGTTAGTTAAAATTAACCGGCGGTGTGATATAATGCAGACTATAAGATTTTTATTCCAGCTATTTTTCATAGAATTTATACTATATCACGCCGTTTTGTTTTCACTCGGCGCCTCCTATAAAAACTGCGAAACTTACTGCCCGTTCGGCGCCGTTGAAACGATGGCGCTTTTCGTTAAAACCGCTAAATTTCCCTGCGCGGTAAACGAATTCAATTATTCAATACTCGCAGGCGTTTTAATTTTAACCATATTCTTCAAACGAGTTTTCTGCTCCTGGGTTTGTCCGCTCGGCGCGGTAAATGAATTAATAACCTCGCTGCGCGCTCGTTTCGCTAAATATAACCAGTTCGGCGCGAATATATTAAAGCCGTTATATTCAATTAAATATATATTGCTCGCAGTTATCGTCATCGCGACCTATCGTAACTACGATCTCGTGTTCCGGCCTTACTGCCCTTACTTTACGGCTTTCGGGCTTCACGGCCACACCACGGAAGTGCTCAGCTATTTCATACTAGCAAACGCCCTGCTGATAACTTTTTTTATTAAACTCGGCTTCTGCAGGACGCTATGCCCGTTCGGCGCTTTTTTAAATTTATTTAATATACGCACCGTTTTTAAAATATACCGCGACGAAAAAACCTGCGTTAACTGCAAACTTTGCGACAAAGCGTGCCAGAATGAAATTAAGATCTCCGAAACCGCTAAGATCGACGACCGCGGCTGCACAATGTGCTTAAACTGCATTTCGGCCTGCGGCAAAAATAATTCTTTAAAGATAGGGTTTTAAATTATGAAACCGAAATCCAGCGTTAATCCGATTATAATACCGATATCAATCGTGCTGATTTTCTCGGCATGCTCTTATTTCGCCTGGTTTTTCAGGATGCCCACTTATTACCACGCAAAAGAAGAACTTATAAAATCTACTCCGGCCGCCGATTATAATACCGCCGAATTTGAAGTCAACGGCGTAGTCTGCTTGGGCACTTCAAAAACCTTCGCTAAATGGCTCGACGAACTGCCCGGTATTTTATCGATAAAAACCTACACATCCAACCGCTTCGCCGAAATCGGATACGACGCTTCAAAAGTATCGGCCGATGAAATGATAATATCTATAGAACGGGAAGTAAGCGTTGATAACGAAAAACTCAAGCCGTTCAGCGTGATGCGCTATCGGGAATCTCAAAATTCCGAATGGATAGTACTTAGAACAAATAAAAAAACGGAGATTGATGAATTATGAGCGCAATACTTAAAACTTTAGCATCGCATTACAATGAATTAATTTTTTCAATCGTGCTATATTTGAGACAGCTCGGAATGAATTTTATGTCGGTTAATATTTTAAACGGCATAATATTGATTATAATGCTGCTGATAGCCTATCAAATGTTTCAGGTGGCTAAAAAAGCCGTTATTTACCTTATACTTATGGCTATAATCATGCTGCCTTTTCTATTTTTAATAATTTCATCGTTTTTTATAAACGATTCCAATTTAAATAATTTAGTCCGGTAATTAAAATCGTTTTTAAACAGTATAATGCCAGCGAAATTACTATAAGTTATAAATATAGAGCGACTTAAAAATATAAACAGGCAATAACGGGGGTAGTTATGATTCAAAATACCGCGAGCGGCGAGCGCAATAATTTTAAAGCCGTTCTCGATTTTATAAAATCTAAGCCGAAACAAAAAGTCGCGGTCGTCTGCGCCGCCGACGAAGCGGTTTTAAGATCGGCCGAAATAGGCTGCAACGAAAACATTCTCGATTTTATATTTTTCGATAACGCCGATAAAATAAGAAAAGCCGCGCAAACTTATAAAATAGATATTTCCGGAATTGAAATCGTCGATACGGCTTCCGACCGGGAATCCGCCGCTCTCGCCGCGGAGGCGGTCCGGGACGGCCGCGCCCAGATACTTATGAAGGGGCATCTGTCAACTGGAATGTTTTTAAAAGCCGTTCTCGATAAACAGAGCGGCCTCAGAAAGTCTAAACTTCTTTCGCACATACAGGTATTTGAATGCCCCGTCACCGGCAATATTAAAATGATATCGGACGGCGGCATGAATTTATATCCGGGCTATGAAGAATTCTGCCATATAACCGAAAACGCCATCGACGCGTTTCACAAAATTTGCGGCCGAATTCCAAATACCGCGCTGATATCCGCTTTTAACAGGCCCGACCCGCTTTTAAAGTCATCATCAGCCATGGCGGCCGTAAAAGACGATCTTAAAATATTCATCGACGGCTCACCCGCGCTTATAAGCGGCCCCGTCACTTTAGATACGGCAATTTCACCCGAAGCGGCCTCTAAAAACGGCGTCAGGTTAAATTTCGACGGCCCCGCAGATATATTAATAGTTCCTGATATAGAAACGGGCAACCTTCTCGGTAAATCTCTTTTATACTTTACCGATTCGCAGTCGGCGGGAATTATCTGCGGCACTTCAAAACCGGTAATAATGCTTTCCCGCGCGGATAATTTTAATACCAAACTGAATTCAATGGCGCTCGGCGCTCTGCTTTCGCTTTCTAATTAGTTGAAAAAATAAATATAAATATAAACCATTGCAAAAATATAATCAAAAATAAATATTATAATCGAGGAGTAGTCATGGAGTCAAATTATTTAATATTAACCATTAATCCCGGGTCCACTTCCACTAAAGTAGGACTTTATAAAAACGAAGAAAAAATATCCGAAAAAAACATAAGCCATCCCGACTCTGAAATTCACAAATTCGAATGCATATTTGATCAACTCGGCTACCGAACCGATATGGTTAAAAATTTTTTAAACGAACATAATATCGCGGTCTCCGATTTATCGGCCATAGTCGGCCGCGGCGGCCCCATACGCTCTCTTGCTTCCGGCACTTATATAATCGATGAAAAAATGGTCGAAGAACTTAAAACTAAATATTCAGTCCTGCACGTATCGATACTTGGCGGCCTGATCGCTAAAAATCTCGCCGGCGAAACGGTTAAAAGCGTTTTTATAGTCGATCCGGTATGCGTAGATGAAATGTGCGACGAAGCGCGCGTAAGCGGCCATCCGATAATCGAACGCGAAAGCCTGTCGCACGCGCTTAACATAAAAGCCGTCGGCCGCCTTGCCGCTAAAGAACTCGGCGCGCCTTATGATAAGCTCAACATGGTAATAGCGCACCTCGGCTCGGGAGTATCGGTCACGGCGCACGATCAGGGCAAAATGATCGACGTAAACAACGCCTACGACGAAGGCCCTTTCTCCATCGACCGTACGGGCGGTCTTCCTCTGCGCGCACTCATTAATATATGCTTCTGCGGCAAATACGATAAAAAGCAAATCCAGGAAATGTTTATGAAAAAAGGCGGAATAATAGCCTATTTAAACACTAACGACGGCCGAATATTCGAAGACATGGTCAATGCCGGCGATAAAAAAGCAGAAATGGTAATGCATGGGCTCTGCCACCAGGTATGCAAGGAGATCGGCGGAATGTCAACGGTACTGCGCGGTAAAGTTGACGCGATAGTTCTCACCGGCGGCTTAGCGCGCTTTAAAAAGCTCGTCGAGCTGATCAAAGAGCGCGTCTCGTTCATATCGAAAGTTCTTGTCTTTGGAGGCGAAGACGAATTAGCCTCCATGGCCGCGGGCGCATACCGCGTTCTTTCAGGGCAGGAACAGGCGAAAAAATTAGAATAAAACAAAGGTTTATTTAACGATAAGATCGACTCTGAGTCCGCCGGCTATCGTTACCCTGTCGCCTTTTTTAAGATTGCTAACATTGGTTATCGACATGGCGTAAACGTAAAAACCGGCGTCGCATATATACCAGTTATCTCTGATATCCACGATAGTGGCGTTTAAACGCGTTACACCGCGAAACTGATTTTTTTCGACTTTCGGCACGGCGTTTTCTTCGCCGGCGTGAGTTATCATTCCGAAAGTCGAAAAAAAAGCCTCGTAATGCCCGCCTATTTTAAATAAATCGAGATGATCGCCGCAATCGACGTCGCAGCATAAAAGCTCTTCGCCGCTCTTAGTTTCATGAACGAGAAGCGAGCCTTCGTTAGACGGCGAATCCATATCATATAAAATTTCGAGCAGTTCGACTTTAGA
>CAYTCW010000048.1:0-2003 GCA_964436235.1 uncultured bacterium | reverse complement strand
ATTATACACTATCTCATTTGATATGGCAATAGTTCATTCAACGGTTTTACGACATCCTGTATCTTGCCCTGGTCGTCGTATTCTTTCAAAGGCCCGAGAATAAGGGTTTTATCGTGCGTATAGCGCGTAGCGTATTTAGAGCGCTGCAGCTGTATGCCGTCGAAATAAACCGCCATACCGGAATATGCGCCTTCTTTAGGATACATGTAAAGTATATAGCGCTTTCCTTCTATAAGTCCGTTCGCGCCTCCTACCGGCGGATAGAAATGTATGAATACGCGCTTCCATCTATTAAGATTTTTAGCGCGCGTTCCGCTCGGTAAAACCGTTTCGCCAGGCTTTATAGCGAAATTTTTATATTTAGGATGCATACGCGGCGTAGCCGAACTTTCGTAGTAATTGGTTTCAGTTATATCGAAATTAGTCGCCTTATTATTAGCATCGAGTACGGGCGTTATTCCGCTCTGATAAGAATAAACGTTACCGAGAAGATCTATGCCGACGCTGAATTTAGTTTCGGTCCCCAACGGAGTTCCGTCGAGATCATACTGTTCGAAAGCGATCTCCGCTCTGTTAGCGCATACTTCCGAAGTACAGCTTATATGAACCGCGTGCGGCGGCGCAGGGTTATGCGGCTTATCGCAATACTTTTCAAAGTCTAAATCCGCGCCGACTTTAACCCAGCCCGAAAGAACGAATCCCGGATGCTTTTCTTCGATGTTTTTACCTTCGCTTATCGCGGTATTCGCTTCACGAATATAATCGTGTATGATCTTCTTATCAAGCTCCTGATAGAAATAAGTTTCGGCGACGCCGCCCCACAATTTAGGCTCTATAAGACCGACGGCGACCTCTAAAGTGCCTTCCGGCTTATATGTTTTATACGAGCAGGGCAGCTCAGTCTTATACTTAAGCAATAAAATAACGCCGCTGGTTTCGATAGAAAGATCCTGACGCAGAACGCCTTCGACAAAACCAGGAGTTCCTATACCGTTTAAGGCATAAGGCACTTCGCCGAGCGGAATGGATTCCGAACTTATCTCATCATCGCCCGAGAAATTAGGCGGATGCGGACTACGATATTCCTCTTCTTCCCTGCGGTCTTTAATGAGAACCTTCGGATAAGCGGATTCCACGAAGCCGACGCCGGTCGTGCCTTCTCCGAAAGTGTCACACAAATTGCCGTATCTATCAAAGAGGCTTACTGTGATAGTCTCAGCGATCATGCCTTCGAGTCTTTCAAACGAATTATGCGGTTCATCTTTAACCTCGAGAGAAAAACGCGCGTTGTCTAAATCTTCTAAAGTGTAATGACTTTCATCGAATTCCGATAATTTTCCGCCGAATCTGTGCCTGTCGGAGTTGACGTCATAACTATCAACGACATAATCGCCTCTATCGGCGGTCAATTCGACTTCTTCCGAATCGTTTTCAAAGCCTGCGGTAAGTCGGGTGTCGATAATTTCAATTACCGAAACCGTCGAATTTTCCTTGTTATATTTACGATCCGAAGTTAAATTGCGTGAAGCCACCATATCCTGGTAATAGAAATCGGCTCCGCCGTCAGCTATTCTGACGGAATTAACCATATTGCCTTCCATGTTGTAGAATGCAAATCCTGATTTATTCCTATTTTCATAGTATATAGTCATTCTGTTGACTAACTCCGCATTCTTAGGATAAGCCTTGAGCGCCGCCATAAACGAACCGGTGTCTATCATAGGATTCGACCATCTGTCGGTCGCATCCACGTGGAATTTATTGTATAAACCTGCCTGCGGGCCGCCGGGCACTAAAGTTCCTCCCATTGTTTTATAAGTGCCTACACCGGTAATTTTAAGCCTGCCTGGCGCCGACGAATGCACCACTTCAATTTCAACCTGTTGCTGAGGTTTTTCAACTTTAAAAAGCGATTCCGTCGTGTCGAAACCATAGATATAAGCCGTAAGCAGCGTTTCGCCGGTAGCGAAAGTGTCGTTATACCATAGCGAAGACTTCTTGCC
>CAYTCW010000047.1:5815-30153 GCA_964436235.1 uncultured bacterium | reverse complement strand
TTTCTCCCTCCCTTAAACCCTCCCTCAATCGGCAAATTGCCTGACGCTTTATCGTGAGTTTGTCGGTAGCTTTTTCTGTCAGTACTTTAATTTCTTTTTGTTTCTCGTTTCATGTTCCTTCCTTCTTTCTTCTTTCTTCTTTCTATCTATCTATCTTTTTTCTTGCCTTTTACTTGTTTTTCTGCCAGCTTGCTTGTTCGCAGTCTCGCGCATGCGTGCGCGAGACTGCGGAGCAAGTGCGCCCTACTGCAAAAATATAGCTTGCGGCTCGCGGTAAAAACTGATGTAAATCGGCTCTAATAATCGAATTGCTAAAAATTAATCGAATTGTATAAAACAATAGTCTTAGTAAATTTATTGTAAAAGACATAATTAAGTTTTTTTGCCGGCTTTCAAACAATGGTGATTAATTAATTTCGTTTACTATAGTTTAATTAAAAAAATATGTTTTATAATGCTTTTGTATAATAAAAGTTGTTATGCTTTAAAGTATTACCGTGAGCTGAAATCTTAAATTCCGTTGGCGCGTAAATAGCATGCCTCCGCGCACGCAACGCGTGTGCGGAGGCAAAACTGACTATAGTTATGAAAACACTTTATGGCATAAAAAAAGAATATAAAAATATAACAATTAAAAAACCTGAAAAAATTTTAAAAAAATATGGAACAAAAAGTAAAATTAGAAGTATAACTTTCCAAAATTAATTAAAGGGGGGTTATTTTAATGAGAAGAAATAATTACTTAGTTTTAGCGGTAAGTGTATTTATAATTTTATTATCGGTTGTTTCGTCTTACGCGTCCGAAAAAAATGATTATGCCGATTATGAAAAAATGCGTCAGTTATGGGGTATGCAGGAAAATGAGCAAATAGCCGAACCTGACGAAAAGAGCGTTTCCAAAAGCGTTGATATAAGCGGCGATATATTATTAAACGATACTTACGAAGATGAAGGCGAAGCCTCCAGAGCGGCCGTTACGCGTTCATCCGGTCCGATTCTTTATTATTGCGTCGTTCCAAAAAATAAAATTACTAATTTCGAAGCTTTTTGCAAGAAACACGAAGCGCCTATAATGATCTATCGCGCCTTTAATCAGATGATCGTCATGCAGAAACTTGGCGTTATAGTAACTACCGATAAGGCTAAGCAGCATTTTATATCGCAGCTGCGCAAGAACTACAAGGCCAAACCTTTGAAAAGCGTCGCTTTAAAAGTTAAGATACACGTTCATTCGATAACTCATCTTGTAAGCATTAAAAAACAGGATTTCATGACCGGCGATTTCGGCGGCTGCGATGCGGTTTTAGCGGCCATGTTAAAAAATCCATACGGCCACAACAGCACCATGTTTAAAACTATAGGCCGTAATTTCCCGGGATTTTTAGATAAAGTAACGGTTAAAGCTAAAGAATGGTGGGGTTTTGGCAAAAAGCGCAAAATATTATTCAATCCTACCGTTACGGTTGAGATGCAGGCTTTAAACATGAACGGCCGCAATAAAAACGTTACCTTATTCAGCAAACAATTTCACTTTAAAACTATCAAACATGCCGCAAACTATAACTGGAGCAAGTAATGAAGATCATCCACGGCTAAATTGTAGTTTTAATAAGAACTGACTTATTAGTAATAAATTAAAAAAGAAGGGGCTCATGCCTCTTCTTTTTTATGATACGCTAAATAAAAGAATTATAAATGAGTCCGATATAATAACCGTGAAATGTTATAAAATAATTACGGCCTAAACAAATGAAAGGAAATGAAGATGCCTGAATATCAATATGATCGATACTTTCAACAATTTGAAATTCTTTGTCAAAAAGTCGTTAAAAGAAAAAAGCAATTTAATACTTTTGTAAAATTTTTGAAGCAGAAAACCTCTTTTTTTCAAGCCCCGGCTTCGACGATATATCATTTAAATATCGAGCACGGGCTTTTTTATCATTCGGTAGGCGTTACCCAAACTCTAATTAAAATAAAAAACGCATTGACTCCGCAACTTTCCGATGAATCCTGCGTGATATGCGGGTTATTTCATGATGCAGGCAAGGCTGGGCTTCCGGGCGAGCCGCTTTATATAAAAAGAAAAAAAGGTTATGAAATAAATAAAAACCTTGTAGAGATGCAGGTGGCGGTCCGTTCGCTTTTTATGGTGTCTAATTATATCGATCTATCCGCCGATGAAGCTCAGGCGATCGCTTACCATGACGGACAGTATATTCCGCAGGGCCGCGACGTGGCTCACCGCGAGACGCCGTTATTGACTATACTTCATTTCGCCGATTTTTATACGGCGCATATTATAGAACAGGATATGCCTTTAATTCACCATCCGTCATTTATAAAATAAACGACATTAACATCATCTATTCAAAAATTAATCACGAGTAAATCACTTGTGTTCGTTTTTTAGGCAACAAAATTTGATAATTGTTTAATTATTAACAAAAAAGGTCTAAAATAATATAAAAAACGATAAAAAATCATCGGAAAAAGTTGGCACGCTAATTGCTTAATTAGTTATGTAATTAAATCGATAAACTTAATTTTTAACAAATGATCCGATTGTTTTTTAATTTTTTATAGAGTTTCTCTAAGGCAAGTATTTGCCTAACTTCATACCTACCCCTAATTTGCCGGAATTATTTTTAGAATAACACAGGCAGGCCTCATCTTAAATAGATGGGGGCTTTTTTTTATCCGATTAAAAAAAATTAAAATGTGTTCAGTTTGAATATAGATTATATAACAGCTATTTAAATTTGAGTACGGATTTTTTTTCGATCCGCTTTAAGTATGTGTATAGCGTTCTGCGGGTTATATTAAGATATTTGGCGGTTTTAGTCCTGTTGTATTCGTTTAATGCAAGAGCTTTTTTTATGATCGAATCGATATAATCATCAAGTGAAAACGGACATTTTGGAAGCGTGATCAAATTTAAATCAGGCGTATTTTCCATTTTTAATCCGGCGTGATTAGCCGGCGCCGTTGTTAATGATGGAAAAGTGACGCGCGGCCGCCCGTCTGTGGTTTTTGTTATGATATCTAAATGCTGCGGAGTTAAGGTGGCGGATTCATACATAAAAACGGCCCTTTCGATTACGTTTCTAAGCTGTCGTACATTGCCGGGCCAGTTGTAAGCGTTAAGAAGAGATTCGGCCTCCGGGCTGATATATTTAAATTTTTTTCCTTTTTTTCCGGCGATATCCGTTAAAAACATGTTAGCTAAAGGTATTATTTCGGATTGCCTTTCTCTGAGAGCGGGAATGTAAATTCTTCCAACGTTGAGACGATAGTAGAGGTCCTGACGGAAGCGGGCTTCTATTACGCGCTCTTCAAGACGCATATTGGTGGCGCATATAATTCTGAGATTGGTTTTTATTTTTTTAAGGCCGCCGACTCTGTAGTATTCTTTTTCCTGAATTACCCTGAGAAGTTTGGCCTGCATTTCAAAAGGCATGTCGGCGATTTCGTCCAAGAAAATAGTTCCGGTGTCTGCTATATCTAATTTGCCGGGCTGTCCTTTATCGAGGCCGCCAGTGAAAGCGCCGGGCGCGTAGCCGAACAATTCGCTTTCAAAAAGATTGGCCGAAATGCAGGCGCAGTTGATATCCACAAACGGCCGGCTGTTATTCTCATCGCCGCCGTAGTGGATGAATTGGGCCACCATTTCTTTTCCGGAGCCGGTTTCGCCTTCTATGAGAACGGGTATATTTCTATCTTCGTGCAGCATGCTTGCGTAATTGAAGATATTTTTCATTTCTTCGCTGAAAACGCCGATTTTATTCATACCAATGACGTATTCGGCTTTAACGGGAGGCCTGCGTTTTTTTTGCGGCTGCGTTAATTTATGGATTTTATCGTCCGTTTCTCTGTGTCCGGCATCTAAAAATCCAGCTTCCCGGGTGGTTTCATTTTTAGCGTTGAGAAGTTCGTTTTTTTTCTTGATCAGCTTATGTTCCGATATTCTTTCGATAGCGCTGGCTATTTCTTCCACGTTGACGGGTTTTAGAAGGTAATCGTAAACACCGTATCTTAACGCCTCGATAGCCGAGTCGGTTTCGCTGTAACCGGTGAAAAGTATTATATTAACTTCAGTTCCGCCCGGCAGGTTTCTGATTTTTTTTACGAGTTCGATACCTGACATTAAGGGCATTTTAATATCTGAAAAGATTATATCGTAGTAATCGGGCGCGAACTGCTTGAGCGCAGATGATCCGTCGCGGCATTCGGTTATATTATGGCCGAGCTCTTTTAAAAATTGAGAAATACTTTCCCGGCTGGCTTTGTCGTCATCAACGATCAGAATATTCAAAATAAGTCTCCAGTTATATTAATTTAATTTAAATTGATATATCCATACAATATCGAATCGTAATAATTATTTCATAAAATTTTCCGCAGTTTTATCGTTTTCATGCGCGCCCGGCAGTTCGACTCTGAAAGTGGCCCCGCCGCGTGAGTTGTTATAAACTTCTATTTTAGCGTTATATCCGTTCAGAATGCTGCTTACGATTGCTAAACCCAAGCCCATTCCGCCGTCTAAAGTTTTCGTGCTGAAAAAAGGATCGAAAATGCGTTCTTTGAGTTCGTCTTCAATACCGGTAGCATTGTCCGATACTTCGAAAACGACTTTATTTTTTTCGAGTTTCGTTTCGCATATTATTTCTTTTTCTTTTCCCTTGATTTTTTCAAAAGCCTGTATGGCGTTTACTATTAAGTTAACGGCGACCTCTTCGATGATATTTATATTGCCCGGGATTTCTTCAAGATCGGCGCTCAAAAATTTTGAAAGTTTTATTCCTTTAAGTGAAAGTTGATGTTTGAGCATTTCGTGGGTTTTTTCGATGGCCGCGTTAAGATCGCATTTGCTTGCCGCCTGGCCCTGTTTATATCCCGCGAAGGCGCGCATCTGTTTAATTATTTCATCTATGCGGATTATCTGGTCTGATATTTTTTGCAGGTTTTCGAATACTTTCGACATTTCGATCGTACGGCCTTTTTTATTAAGAAAAATAAGGCTGTCTGCGAGTATTTTAATAGAATTGAGCGGCTGGTTTATTTCATGGATTATTCCAGCGGAAATAGTGCTTAGAAGCGTCATTTTTTGTATGCTGACGGCCTGTTTCTGGAGAGCTTTCTGTTTGGCCCTTAATTTGATCTGTTCGGTGATATCGTGAAAAATTATAACATATTTTGACTGTCTTGAAAATTCTTCGAGTTCGATGCGGTTGATGATCATAAAAACAGGGCATTCGGTATTATTTTTAGTGGAAATCATAATTTCGATCTGTTTTTGCTCGCCGGGAAGAATATTTTTAATAGCGGATTCGAAAGTCGCAATTGATTTGGCGCTTGTAATAATGGACTTTAGAGGCCTGCCGGTCACTTCAGATTCATCGCAGGCGTTAAGCGTCCAGAAAGCCGGATTGGTTAATTGAATGGCGAAGTTTGAATCTAAAACGCAGATGGCTTCTTTTATGTTGTTGAAAACAAGCTCGGCGGTTTTTATGGCGCTTTGCGTTTTTTTTCTTTCGGTGAGATCATGCACGCTTATTAATTTATTTCCGGAGTCGAGACCGTTCAAGGTAATGCGGACGGGGAATTTTTCACCGCCGTTTTTAATTCCGGCGGTTTCTTTCTTTATTTTAATATTTTTATTTTCGCCGTTTTGCTTGTCGTCAAGTTTTATTATTTCGTCGGTGAGTTCGGGAATTATATTTGAAATTTTCGCGCCGAGTATTTCATGAGATTTGTAATTGAATATGAACTCGGCGGAAGGGTTGAAGGAAATGATCTGGTTTTTCATATCGGTTATGATGATGCCGTCTTCTACGGCTTCGGTTATGGAACGCTCATTCGACAGTCTTTCTTCGATAAGCGATTCGGCGGTTTTCAGCTGTAATATCCTTTTGACTCGCTGGCGCAGGACGCTGAACTGGAAAGGCTTTGTAATAAAATCGGATACCCCCGCCTCGAAGGCCATATCTACCACACTGTCGTCGTCGAGCCCGGTAACCATTAAAACGGGAACGCTCTTGCCGTTATCCGACTGGCGCAGGCGGCGGCAGGTGCTCATTCCGTCGAGAATGGGCATCATGGCGTCTATTAATATCATGTCGGGTTTTTCTTTATTGAAAATCTCGATGGCGCTTTCGCCGTCTTCGGCCTCCATTACCAGATAGCCTTCGCTTTCAAGCATTTGAGTAAGTAAAAACCTTATACTTCTTTCGTCGTCGACTACAAGGACTTTAAAATTTTTTTTCATGAGGCGGTCGTCGTAACTCATTTGTACTCCTTAGCTTCAAGCATTTGATTTAATTTATTTTCGAGGCGTTTATAATTGATATCGATTTCTTCAATAAGCGTTTCGATATCTTCCATATCGTTAATTTTAGCTTTATTTTCGAGCGTTTTAAATAAAGCGGATAGTTTTATACCGCCGACGTTAGCCGTGCTCGATTTTAAACTATGCGCTATCATCCTCAGCGAATCGGCGTTTTTCTCCGCCGCTGATTTTTTTAAATTATCTATCTTCAAAACGGTTTCTTTTAAATAAATTCCGAATAACTGTGAAATTATATTGGGTTTGCCTGGAATCTGGAGTTTTTTGAGTTCTTCGATGAGCGCGGGGTCAAAAATTATTTCGTGTAAATTATCTTCGTTGCTTTTGGCGGCCGGATCATTGGCGCCGCTGCCGCAGCCAGCTTTGCCGGCGGGGTTTGTAAGATTAATCAGTTTGCCGTTAAGCAGATCGAAATCTATAGGCTTAGTTAAAAATTCATCCATACCGGTTTCAAAGCACCTGTTGCGGGTATCGTTAACGTGATCCGCCGTGAGAGCTATTATTGGCGTGCGAGTTAAGCCGTGTTTTTTTTCATGTCCGCGAATGAGCCTTGAGGCTTCAAAGCCGTCCATAACGGGCATGTGGCAGTCCATTATAATTGCCGAAACGCCGCCCCGCATGAATATTTCGAGACATTCTTTTCCGTCGGAGGCGATTTCGATTTTTTTAACGCCTTTTTTTACGAAGAAGGCCTGTATTAATTTCTGGTTGAAATTATTATCTTCAGTTATTAAAATTGAAAAATTATCGGCAAAACTTTGCCTGCGGTCAAGTTCATAATCATTTTGATTATTTTCGGCGGCTTTACTTTCGATGTTTTCGCGCGTTTGCGGAATGCAAGGGTTATCTAAGCGCTTTTCTTGCGGAGTGTTATTTATGAACTCCGGTGCGCCGAGTTTGTCGATTTCGATAATAAACCAGAATTTTGAGCCTTTGCCGGGCGAGCTGTTAAAAAGTAAATTACCCTGCATTATTTCGACTATTTTTTTTGATATCATAAGGCCGAGCCCATGGCCTTCTTTTTTTATGGCGCCGTTACTATCTATCTGGCAGTAGGGCATAAACAGCTCTTTTTGCTTTTCGATCTCTATGCCTATGCCGGTGTCGCACACTTCAAAAGAAAGTTTAACCTTAGCCGGGTTTTCGCTTATGGTTTTCACGCTTATGGTAACGCTGCCCGAATCGGTAAACTTAATGGCGTTTGCGCACAAATTTATTAGAACCTGTCTGATTCTGTAATCGTCGCCGGAAAGAGTTTCTTTAATTGCCGGCGTTATGTTGTAACCAAATTTTATATTTTTTTCTTCGGCCTTTAATAAAAGCATTTCATAAGCGGATTTAACTACATCTTCAACGCAAAACGGCGATTGTTTTAAAATTAACCTTCCCGAATCGATCTTTGATAAATCGAGAACATCGTTTATCAAGTTTAGAAGATATTGAGACGACTTATTTATTATATCGACATATTCAAGCTGCTCGCGGTTGAGAGCGGTTTTTTGGATCAGCTCGCTCATGCCTATGATACTTGTCATGGGCGTTCTTATTTCGTGGCTCATAACCGCCAGAAAATCGCTTTTGGATTTGCCGGCGGTCTCGAGTTCGCGGACTTTATTATTAAAAAATTTTTGTCTTAAAATTGACTGGCCGAGATTAAAAATGAGATCTGATTCATTAAGGTTTTTTTTTGTCATGCAGCACTGAACGCCAAGATTCATTGCCATGGAGCGGTCCTGTTCGGCTGCGAAGTTCTCGCCGATTAAAATTAAGGCGGTTTCGGGTTTTATTTTTTTAATTGTAGCCGCCAAATCGGCGAATTTATAGCCTGATGAGTCAATATCAGCCACTACCGCGTCAAAATTTCTTACGTGAAGATCTTTTTGCGCGGCCTGTTCGTCACGGGCTATGTATAAGGAATAAGAAAAGCCGTCGCCGGACTTCTTAAAGGCCTGATCGAGCCTGATGGCAAAATTTATATCTACGCTTATCAATAAAAGCTGGTAATTATTGGGCATTTTTCACCGTTAATCTTGAGATATTTAAGAGCCTGCGCGGAAGTTAACCGCCGCTCATCAAATGAATTACACTTACGGTCGAACCGTCGGCTATAAAAAAAGTATCGTATTCGGATTTAGCTACGAATTCGCCGTTCACTTTAACTATGATTAAAGGAAAACTATATTTACACATTTTAAGAAGTTCCCTTACGCTCAAATTTTGACGCCATGCGATTTTATTTTCGTTAACCTCTATCAAATTTTAATTCCTCCGCTTAATAATATTTCCACCGCGCAATTAGCCTGCAGAGCTGCCGTCAGCGTTACTCGCGGGGCGATAAGGCCGTTTTTTTCGCCGGCTTCGCTCATCTGATCGCCGCATATTATAAGTTTGCCGTAAGCGCTTGATTTAATAAGGCCGCCGCGGCCTATGCCTGCAAGCCCGGAAGCCGCGATTATATATTTTTGAGGAAAAGCCGCGCACCAGGCTTCTATAAGCATGGCTTTCATTTCGGCTTTGTCGAATGCCTCAATTAACATGTCGGCTTTTGAAAATATATGCGCCGCGTTGTCTTTGGTTATTTTAACGGGGAGCGCCGTGACGGTTATAAACGGGTTGATTTTAAGAAGATTTTCTTTCAGGGCCTCTGTTTTAAGGGCGCCGAGCTGGTTATAAAAAAATTGCTGCCTGTTGAGGTTGGATAATTCGACCGAGTCGTAATCGGCGATAATTAAATTATATACTCCGCTTCTAACGAGCATGGCGGCGATATTAGAGCCGAGTCCGCCGGCGCCGGCTATGGCGGCCGTTTTTTTCTTTAAAATATCGAGCGCGCCCGGAGGATTGCGTTTGTAAAATTCCGCTTCGAATTCGGCCTGTGAAATATTGTGGATATTGCTGCCGGTTATGTCAATTTTATTCATTAGTGCACAAAACTTTGATATTTTTTTGTCGAAGCCGTCAGCCGAGCCGTTGAAAACAGGCGGGCGGCTGACGGAATGAAGCGTTTAATTTACATTTTGCTTTTAACTAAATTAACTACGTCTTCGAAATCTATTGAAAGCTCTTTTAAAGTTTCAAGTTTTGGAATTCCGCGTTCGTTCCAGCCGCGGCGTTTATATACCGCATCTACAAGCGTCTGGTATTGTTTTTCACGGAATTCGCGCATCTTTTTGACTTTATCTTCGGTGCTCATGCCCGCCGGATCGATTCCGACTTTTTCTTTGAGCTGTTTGTCGTAGCGGTCTTTGCGCGATTCGTATTCTTCGGAGGTTACGGGGCCGACCGAGCGGTAAGGCGGAATATCGTGTTCGCGGGTGCCGAAGCCCATTTTCAGGTTAAATACGCGCTGAAAGTTATATACTCGTTCCGACATTCTGATGAGTTCCTTCTTGTCGATGTTTTTGCCGGTTACTCCGTTGAATAAATCGACGTAGTTTTGAACGTGTTCGGGAACTTTAGCCGGTTCGTCGGTTTTCGAGTTGTTTTCAGGCTCCACATCGTTCCACGGCAGTTTGCACAGGCCGTTTAACCCGAACCAGGTGCGGAACAGCGGGAAATAATGAAGCGCTTCGGCCTTGTTTTCGAAAGTGGGTATATGGTTATTGACCATGTCCATGAAAATAAGCCACGCTTCGTCGTGCTGCGGGCCTTTATTGGTTAGCGCGTAGCCGCCCTGCTGTGCGAGAGATTCTTTGGAAACGTACTGCGAGTATTCGAGGCCTTTGCATTCCATTCCTATGTCCTGGAGGAATTTAGCGTCGGCGCCGTAATTTTTTGCGAAATATTCCTTCATTTTGCGCACGCCCATGCCGGCTATTTTGCCGAAGCCTTCGCCGCGGGCCATCATGTGAAGCAGTTCGAGCGCGGCTTCGTGATTGCCGAAATTCAATTTGAGGCCGCCGGTTTCTTTTTCGGTGATTATTTTATTTTCGAAACATTCCATCGCGAATGCCGTAAGGGTCCCGAACGATATGGTATCGACGCCGTACGTGTCGCAGTAAAAATTTAACTCTATGACCGCGTCCGGATCGAATATGCCGCAGCAGGAGCCGACGCCGGCGACGGTCTCGTATTCGGGGCCGTCAACTATTACTTTATGACCTTTATAGGGGCCGGTTTTGACTTCGAAGCCGTCAACTGCTTTCGCGCAGGCCATAGTGCAGCCGAACCAGCAGCCGTCCGGAACGCCCTGCGTGAATTTGCTCTGCCATACCCATGAAGCCATCTGTTTAGCTTTTTCATGAGCACCGAATTTAAAGTTATTGACGGGCAGAAGATCGTAGTCGCTCATTATTTCGACTAAGTGAGCGGTGCCCTGAGTTCTCATGTGGCATTGCTTGTCGTCGTTGCGATAAATTTCTTTGTGGAGCTTGATTCCGGTTTTATTTAGAAGCGCCTGGTCGGCGGGGTTATTAGAGTCGCCCTTTATATTCGTGGTTCTAACGGCGAGGCCTTTTACTTTTTTATCTCTTAATACGGTTCCGATGCCCCCGCGGCCGGCCTGTTTCAGGCGGGTTCCTTTGCGGCGCTTATCGTAGAACGAGAAGTTAAGATGGCCTATCAGCGAGTGTTCCGCGGCTTTTCCGGACGCTACGGCCGCCACGTGCAGGCGGTCGGCTTCGTCTTTTGCGTATAATTCGGTGAGCTGTTCGCATATTATGTGGCTGTTGATTTCTTCGAGAGGCGCTTCTTCGATGGTAACGCGGCCGTTGTCTCCGTCGATAAAAACCACCACGTCTTTTTCGGCTTTGCCCTGGATTTCGATGGCGTCGAAGCCGGAAAATTTAAGATATGGTCCGAAATATCCGCCGACATTGCTGTCCATGACTGAATTGGTCGTCGGAGAAAGGCTTACCACTAAAGATTTTCCGGCGCCGGGATACTGCGTTATGCCGCAAATCGGGCCGGGCGATATAACGATTTCGTTTTCGGGGTCGTTCCATTTCGTTTTTCCGCTTACCGCGTTCCACAGGTACCACAGACCAAAACCGCGTCCGCCGATAAATATATTTTTCATCTGATCGGTAACCTGTTTTATTTTAATTTCATTGGTCGACAGGTTTATATAAAGCGTTTCTCCGGTGTAGCCTTTGCTGAGCGGTTTAGGAGAGTAGGTGAATTCTTTTAATAATTTATGGGCTTTTTTAATTTCTTCGATCGAATATTTATTTTCCACTTTTTTCCTCCGTTATTATGTTAATGATGATGCCTCTAAAATTAGTCGCGCAGTAATCTTTAAGCCGATCAAGCAACTTCGTTTTCGGTTAAAAATATCGCGCCGGTCGGGCATTTTTTTACGCACTGGCCGCAGGAAATACACTTGAAAGGCAGAGTGTCTTCGCGGTATTGAAACATGGCTTCTTCAGGGCAGAAACCCACGCAGGAAAGGCATCCCACGCACTTGTTTTTATCGATAACTACGATCCCCGCCTTATTGCGGCTTATGGCTTCGGTCGGGCAGATGCTTATGCAGACTCCGCATTGGGTGCAAGTCGTTATTTTTTCGCATTTAGACTGGCCGGCCTCTTTAATTCTGAGGCGCGCCCTTTCGATTTCGGCGGTTTTGAAAAAAAGATTAGAGCAGGTCGTTTCACATTCGTGACAGGCGGTGCATAGTTCGGTTTTTTTGCCAAGCATTTTAACCTTCATACGTAACTCCTTATATTGTATTTTAAAGCGCACTATTTTTTGGGACGGCATTCCGCCGTAAAAACGGGTACCGAGTGCTTTTCGGTCTATCTTTTGATTATATCGAACCAAATTATATATTAATTTATTATCATAGTCAAGAAAAATAAGCCAAAAATAAGTCGAAAAATATAAATGAGATAAAAAATCTGGACAAGAAAAAAAGAAGTAAAATAAAAAATAAAAAAAACTTGATTTTTTTAATGGAATAAGGTATAATTAAATGATTAAAAAAAGGCATGGTTTATTATTTTTGTATCACCCCTGACGCAAAAATAGTAAAATCAAAGGTTTTCTAATCAGTAATGATTATATTTCAATATAAAATTAATAAAAACCAGATGTTTATTTACTAAGGGAGGAACGTTAAAAATGAAGACACACGCGTTAAAAGCAAGCGAAGTAAAGAAAGAATGGGTCTTAGTTGATGCCAAAGACGCCATAGTAGGCCGTCTTGCTTGCCAGGTCGCCTCTATATTAAGAGGCAAACACAAAACCTCGTTCGCGCCTTATCTCGATATGGGCGACAACGTAATAATAATCAACGCCGAAAAAGTACGCCTTAGCGGCAAAAAACCTATCCAGAAAATGTATCACAGGCATTCGGGCTATCCTCAAGGCTTCAAATCCGAGAATTTCGTAGAATTACAGAGACGCCATCCTGAAGAAATATTAAGAAGGGCAGTCTGGGGAATGCTTCCTAAAGGTCCTCTCGGCCGCGATCTTATGAGAAACGTAAGAATATTTAAAGGCGATCAGCATACTCATGCGGCTCAGCAGCCTAAAGCCATCAAGATAGAAGCTTAATTTCAAAGGTTTATATTTTAAACGCGGTTTTAATTTGTAATTTAAATAACTCAATTTTATTACCTTAATAAGGAGGGAAATTAATGGAAGTGCAGAAAACCATCGGTACCGGCAGACGCAAATCGTCCGTAGCCAGAGTGTTTTTAAAACCAGGCAAAGGTTCGATAACCATCAACGGAGTTGAATCCGCTAAATATTTTTCCGGATTAAAAACCCTGTTGATTCAAATGGATATTCCTTTTGAAGTTACGAGCACTCAGGGTCAGTACGACGTTACCGTTAACGTTTACGGCGGCGGAATATCCGGCCAGTCCGGAGCCATTGCCTGCGGTATCGCCCGCGCGCTTTTGGTCGTCGACCCTAATTACAGGCCTTTATTGAAAAAAGCCGGCCTGCTTACGCGCGATCCTCGCATGAAAGAGCGTAAAAAATACGGTCAACGCGGCGCACGCGCAAGATACCAGTATTCGAAGCGTTAATTTCATTCGATAGCAACAGCTATTATATATTTACGGGGCTTTTTGCCGTCAGGCTGAAGCCCCGTTATTTTTACAGGCGGGTTAAATTTATATGAAATATTTAAAAGTACTATCAAGCGTTATTTTAGGCTTTTTTTTCCTCTGGCTCGCCCTTAAAAATGCCGATCTTTCCGAAGCCGCCTCGCGCGCTTTAGCGCTCGACCCTTTATGGCTCGCGGTCTCGGTTTTTTCTTTTTTTTATACTCAGTTTATAAGAGCCGCCCGCTGGCACATGCTTTCGGCGGCATTTGCCGCGAAATTCAACGACTCGTTCAAAGTTTTTTATATAGGGTTGTTCGCTAATTATATTCTGCCTTTCAGGCTCGGCGAATTCAGCCGTCCGCTTATAATGAAAAAAACTCATAACGCTTCTTTCAGCGCTACTCTCGGAGTTATTTTCGTTGAAAGGCTTCTCGATCTTTGCGGACAGGTTTTTCTATTAATTTTTGTTCTGTGGTTTTCGCCGCTGCCGGTCAATAACAGACTTGTCGAATATATTAAAATAGCTCTCGCGCTGGTGGCCGGTATTTTCGCCGCGGGCTTTATCGCGCTTAAATTCATCTCGAAGGGCGGCGCGGTTCGCTCATGGATCGCCGCGGTTTTTTATTCGCTGTCGCCCGCATTCAAAACCAAAATATCACTTTTATTGAAATCGTTTAACGAAGGCGCCGGCGTGTACGGCGATAAAAAAAAGCTCGCCGCGGCTTTTATATATACGCTTATTTCGTGGTTTGTTTCAGCGGCTACTATAATGTTTTCAATGAAGGCCATGGGAATAAATCTTGAAAGTCCATTTTTGAGCGCATGTTTTATTCAGGCGGCCATAAGCGTCGCGCTGGTTATACCGCCTCCGCCGGGATTCGTCGGCACTTTTCATTACTTTTGCAAGGAAGGACTCGCGTTTTACGCCGTAGCGCAAAATACCGCGGTGGCCTACGCGGTTTTCTTTCATGCCTTGCAGATAATGCTTATAGCTCTGCCGGCGTCTTTTTTTATGGCGGCTTATGGGATAGGGTTCGGTGATTTTATGAAAAAAGATGAGAACGGAAAAACGGCGTAAGGCGGCAACGCGAAAATAAGTTGCTAAAAAATAAAAATCGGGGCGAGAGGACTTGAACCTCCGACCCCTTGCACCCCATACAAGTGCGCTAGCCAACTGCGCTACGCCCCGATTTTGTGATTACATTATACATCAAACGGGAATGATTTGTCAATATCTTTTTTAATAAATAAATAAAATTAAGGAAGGCGTTCTAAAAATGATTTTGATCGATTACGATATTTGTTCTTCGAAGATTAATCTTGCCGGAAAAGGAATATTCGCGCGTTGTGATATTGCCAGCGGGCGCGTAGTTTCGGCCCCCGATAAAATCGAACGGCTTTATTCGATAGATGAAATTAACCGGATGTCAACGCAATCCCCCGAGTACGCGGGAAGCGTAAGATGGTTCGAAGACCGTTATAGCGCCGTGGGCGAATGGAGCGATGAGTGTTATTATAACCATTCTTTCAACCCTAACTGTTTGTGGCACTTAGGTTTTGTTTTCGCATCGCGCGATATTCCGGCCGGAACGGAATTAACCATCGATTACAGGTTTTTGCTCGAAGAAGGCGAAAGGTCTATGTTCCGCGATTCTGAAACCGGGCAGTATTTTACGGGCTTGTCTTTTAAAGACAGCATAAGGCTTTCCGCGGAAAAAATCGTTGAAATGTTTAAGTGAAATTATCGCTTATTTTTGTTTACATATTGTTGTCATTTCGACGAATCTGTGATATAATATTATAGTTTTGGATTTAGTGTTCATTTTTTTACAAGGATGGTATGATTTTTATGGATAAAAAAGTCGAAAAGCTTATTGACGATTTAAAATCCAATTCCATCGCGATAAGGTTGGACGCCGTCAAGGCTCTAGCCCAGATGGATGCGCGCATCGTGGTGGAACCGCTTTGCGAAAGCCTCGCCGACAATAATGCCGAAGTGCAGATACTCGCAGCCAACGCGCTTTCTAAAATTAAAGACGCCCGTTCGGTCGACTCGCTCATCAAAGCCCTTAAAGACAGCAATAAAAAAGTCCGTGAGGCCGCCATAAAGGCCCTCGGCGAAATAGCCGACAAGCGCGCGGTAGAAAACCTTATTGAAATGCTTTCGGACCCTAATGGCGATATCCGCGCGGCGGCCTTAGAGGCCTGCGGGCGTATCGGCGACGAAAAAGCCGTAGAACAGGTCATTAAACTTCTCGACGATAAAAATAACGACGTGCGCATGACCGCCGTGAGCGTTCTCGGCCTTCTATGCAGCGCTAAAGCGGTTGAGCCGCTTATAAATGCCCTTGCCTCGGGGTTCGGCCCGCTTAAAATAAAAATGATCGAGGCGCTTTCGAATATCGGCGATTTCAGCGCCCAGAAGCCCATCATCGATTCGCTCAAAGACAGCTCCGGCCAGGTCAGGGCCGCGGCGAGCTTCGCCCTGATAAGGCTCGGCGACGAAAACGCGATAGAACCTCTTATCGCTTCTCTGAAAGATACTAATGCCGATGTCCGCAAATACAGCGTTCTGGCGCTCGGCGAGATACGCGACGAACGCGCGATCGACTCTTTGATCGAGGCGCTTGACGACAGGCAGTGGGAAGTGCGCGCAAACGCCGCCCTCGCCATAGAAAAAATAGGCGGCGAAAAAGCCATAGAGGCTCTTTTAAAGGCTATGTCCGATAAAAATTCACAGGTCAAAATTAACGTATCGCGCGCCTTAGCTTCTAACGCAAACGAGTCTTGCACCGATACGCTTATCAAATATATCGAAGACGAAAATAAAGAAGTAAGAATAAATATCATTGCCACTCTCGGCAAAATAGCCACGGACGAAGTTATCGACCCGCTGTGCCGCGCGCTCGGCGACGATAACGCCATCGTGCGCAAAACGGCCTGCGATGCGCTCGGCAATACCGGAAACGATCTTTGCGTCGAGTATTTAGTCAAAATTTTAAACGATGACTCCGAAGACGTCAAACTCTCGCTTATAACGGCCCTCGGCAAAATCGGCAATGAAAAATCTCTCGATGCGCTGATCCCGCTTTTGAAAGATAAATCGGCCGAAGTCCGTAAGTCTGTCGCCCGCGTTTTAAAAGATAACGGCAAATTTCACGCGCAAAGCAGTTTCGAGAACGGGCTGGCGAAATTTCATAAAGGCCTTGTTAAAGAGGCTATCGGCGAATGGGAAAAAGTCGTCGAGTCGGACCCTTATAACGAACAAACTTTATTTTACGCCGGAACCGCTTATATAATGGAAGGCTTGTACGCTAACGCCATAATTTCATTTAAAAAAGTTCTCGAGGTCAATCCGTCCAACAGCGAGGCTTATCTCAAACTCGGCGAGGCGCTTTATAAAAACGCTATATACGATGACGCGCTCATATATCTCCAAAAGGCCGTACAGCTTCTGCCATACAATGTCGACGCGCATAACCTTCTCGGCGAAACCTACGCATGCAATTCGATGCTCGACGAGGCGATATTAAAGTTCCGGCGCGCCATGGAGATAAATCCCGCCGACACCGCGAGTTATATTAATCTGGGCTCCATTTATACCCGTAAAAAAATGTACGACCAGGCGGTTAAATATCTTAAAAAGGCGCTCGAATATAACCCGAACTCTTCTGAAACACTTTATAATCTGGCTATAACCTGCAGCCAGATGGGCCAGAAAGATGACGCTATCCAGCATTTTAAAGAAGCCCTGGCCATATCGCCCGACGATTACCGTATTCATTATAATCTCGGGCTTATTTACCTCGATCAGAACAATATCGATTATGCCGCTGAACATATTCAAAAATCGATAAGCTCGAAAAATATCGATACTTATTTTAAACTCGCGCAGATCTATAACATTCAGGGCGCACATCAAAAAGCCGTTAATCTTTTAAACGAAGCCGCCGTTTTGCAGCCGGTTAACGCGAAAATATTCATCGAGCTCGGAAAGATATACCAGCAAAAAAATATGCACGAAGAGGCCATCGACAATTTCAGGCGCGTCGAGGAACTTGAACCTGAAAACACCGAAGTAAGGCTGCTTTTAGCCGGCATGCTATACGCTAAGTATAAATATGGCGAATCGATTTCGATATTCGAGGCGCTCGTGGCTAAAGATCCGGCTAATATAGAAGCGCGCGTCGGATACGCGAAAAATTTAATAGCTCTTAATCAAAATTATAAAGCTATAGCGGAACTGAAAGCCGTTATAGAATACGGCCCCGGTCATATTCCCGCCTATGTGCTTCTTGCTAAATGCTTCCTGCACGACGCCCGCGTCAACGACGCTTTCGATACGCTGAAGCGCGCCTTCGCGATAGATCCGAACGATTTAGACACGAACATAGAGCTTGGAATAGTTTACCGCGACCGCGGAATGCTCGAAGAAGCGATGCGCCACTTTAAAACGGCTCTCGATATTTCGCCTAAAAACTCTAAGGCTTATTTTGAAATGGGCCGTACTTACAGTGAAATGGGTAACACCTCCGAGGCGCTCGTTCTGTTTAAAAACGCCATCGAAGAAGACGCCCGCGATTACCGTTCTCACCTCGGAATGGCTTTGATATTAAAACAGCAGGGCGCGGTTTCTGAAGCTATCCTTACCATGAAAAAAGCCCTCGAAATAGAGCCCGATTTCACTGAGTGCGTAATGCATCTCGGCGCCGTTTACTATGAGCTCGAAGATTATAAGCGGGCGCTCGATTGTTATCAAAAGGCCGCATCGGCCGATGCTGCCGCCAACGACGCGGTCCTGCAGTCGGGTTTCTGCCATTTCATGCTCAAACAATACGCCGAGGCCGAAGAAAAGTTCAGCCGTCTCGTTTCGTTCAACGACGAAAAATATTCGCTTACCTGTTATACTCAACTGGCGGAAATAGCCGTCATTAAAAATAATTATTCCCAGGCGGCCGGTTATTATGAAAAAGCTTTTGCGCTCGCGCCTTCCGACGCCGAAATCGTTAAAAAACTCGCCGACGCGTATTTCAAACTCGGCCGTTCAAGCGAAGCTATCGATAAATATAAAACTTTACTTAATATATCTCCGAAATTAGGCGAAGCCGAACTTAAACTTGGAATACTTTACACGCGCACATCTAATTATAACGACGCCATGTTTTATTTGAGCCGCTCTGCCGAAGAATTTTTGGAAAATATCGATTGGATTTCAAGCAGCGCCCGCTGCGAATTTGAATTGCGCCGTTTTGAAGATTCCATGCTGCACTATAAAAGACTTCTCACTTACGAGCCGGATAATTTCGAAGCGCTTTATAAAGTAGCCGAGATCAACTACGGCCGTAAAAATTACGAAGAAGCCCGCTTAGCGCTCGATAAGTACATAAAACTTAAACCGGGCGATTTTAACGCTTACCTGCTCAACGGCAATTGCGCTAAAAAACTTAACAATTACGACGAAGCGGTCACTAATTACATGAAATGCCGCGAAATAGCGCCGGATTACTCCGAAGTGAATATGGCCTTAGGCGGCCTTTATTTCGAGCTGCATAAAGAAGAACACGCGCTGGCGTGTTTTAATAAGGTCATCGAAAAAGAGCCGTTCAACGCTAACGCTAATTTTATGAGCGCGCAGTGCATGCTTGCGCTTTCTAATACCGCAGGCGCCGCCGCGGCTTTTAAAAAGGTCATCGAGCTTCAGCCGGCCAATAAAGAGGCGCTCATTAAACTCGCGCGCATCAAAAAAGCCGCCGGAAGTTATGAAGAAGCCACCACTACATTTATGAAGGCCCTCGAAGTTTCGCCTGATATGCCTGAAATAACACTCGAAATAGGCGAGTGTCTCATGAATTCCAAGAGACTCCCCGAAGCCGTCAGTTATTTTTTGAAGCTGCTCGCTTCCGAGCCTAAAAACGAGAAAGCGCTTTTGCATTTAGCCACTATAAAAGAAAATCTCGGTGAAATAAATAACGCTTTTTCATTTTATGAAAGGCTTTATGAAGTTGACGAAAATAGCGTTGACGCGCGCCTTGGAATGGCTAAAATACTATATTCTCGCGGGGCGCTCGATAAAGCTATGTTTATGTATCAGGGCGCTTTAAAAATGCGGCCCGACGATATAAGTACCTTAAACAGCCTTTCAGAAATTTATCTTAAACTCAAGCACGAGCCGGAAGCGCTCACTGCCTTTAACGAAATATTAAGGCTCGATCCTAAAAATACTTCAGCCATGATAAATCTCGCGCGCATACACCGCGGACGCGCGCAGTATTCGGAAGCGCTTAAATATTATCTTGCGCTTTCTTTCGATTACGAGGCGGCCTCGGTTTATAAAGAACTCGGCGAAACGGCTAATGCCGTAACTTATTACGACAGAGCTATTAAGAGCGATCCGGCCAATATAAATGCGCGCCTCGAAATCGCGGGGCTTTATCTCAAACAGAAAAAGTATTCCGACGCGCTCAAGCATTTAGCGGCCGTAAACGAGCTTAAGCCCGATAATTTCCAGCTGCATTATCTGAGCGGTTCGGCGTATTTCGATCAGGGGCTTTTTGACCGCGCCAGAAGCGAGTTCGATCAATGCGTCAAAATAGACGGCACTTCTTCCGATTCGTTTTTCTATCTCGCCGAATCGTATTACAATCTTGAAAATTACGCTCTGGCAAAGGCTAATTATCAAAAGGCGCTTTCTCTTTCTTCCGATATTCTTATAATTTATAACAGGCTCGGCTGCATCAACTATAAAGAACATAACTTCGAGGCCGCTGAAAGCGATTTTAAAAAAGCCGTTTCAAAAGACGCGCTTAATGTCGAAGCCAATTATTATCTTGCGCTTATCGAAATTGCCCATTCTAAATTCAACGATGCGATTTTAAGGCTTAAAAAAATATCGCCGACCCGCAATACTTCCGATACTTTCGCAAAACTCGCCGAAGCCCTTTATAAATGCGAACATTATGAGCAGGCCTTAGAAGAAGCCGCCGCAGCGCTTAAAAAAGACCCTAACAATACCGACGCTTATTATTATCAGGGACTCGCTCAGAAGGAACTCAAGCGTTACCGCGACGCCGAATCCAGTTTTAGCAGGTGCTGCGAAATAAACCCCAAATATTATAAAGCGCAGCTTGAGCTCGGTATAATTTACAATGAAGAAGGAAAGGTGCTCGAGGCTAAAACTATCTTCGAAAATATCGAGCAAAATATTACCGAATCCGATATGCCCGAATTTTATTATAATAAAGCACAGGTATTAACGCGGGTAGGCGATATAGAAGGCGGCATAAAACTTTTCTATCAATCGCTTAATCTCGCGCCTAAATTCGACAGAGCTCTGTGGGAGCTCGGTGAAGCCTTGATCAAAGCCGGACGCGGCGAAGAAGCTATTAAAACTTTTGAGCGCCTTCTCGAGCTCGATAATAAAAACAGCCGCATATTTTATGAGTTAGGCTCGCTGTACTCCGCTATGCCTGGCGAAGAAAGCAAAAAGAAAGCGCTTAAATATATGCACGATTACATCACTAAGGAACCGGAAGCGCCTATGGGCTACTATTATCTCGGCAAGCTATATCAGCAGACTTTTCACGAAACCAAGGCCATCGAGTATTACGAAAAGGCTTTCGAGTATAAACCTGATCTCAGCGAGGTAAATTTCGAGTTAGGCAAACTTTACCGCTTTATAAGAAAGCCCGAAAAGGCTATTACTCATCTTTTAAAGGCCATCAAAAAGAATCCGGGCAGCGTGGAAGCGCTTGTCGAAATTGCTAACGCTACCTACGATAAAAAATTATACGACGAAGCTATCGAATGGTTTGAAAAAGTTATGAAGGTTAAACCTGATAACACCGAGGCGCTTGCGAAGCTGGCTTTTATTTATAACGAAACGGGCCGGTTGAACGAAGCGCTCGCGGCTTACGACAGGCTGCTCGAGGCCGGCGGAAAAGATCATGCGGTAATTTACAATCAGGCGGATCTTAATTTCAGGCTGAATAAGTTCCAGACGGCGTTAGAACAGATAAAAGCCGCCCTCGAACTTTCGCCTAACGATAAAAAATATTTAAACCTTAAAGGAAAAATACTGGCCGCCCTGCAGCGTGACGACGAAGCTATGCTCGCTTTTGAAACGGTCCTTGGCGCCGATGGTAAAAATTTGGAGGCTCTTTATAATCTGGGCGCCGCCAAGAAAAGAAACGGCGCGCTCGATGAGGCGCTTCTTTATTTCAGGCGCGCGGTCGAAACCGATCCTAAGTACCTGTCAGCCTATATAAACCTTGCCGAAATATATAAAATGCGCGAAGATATGGAAAGCGCGATCGGCCTTTTCGAACAGGCCGTAGCCGTCAGTCCTGAGTCCGACACTCTGCTATACCAGCTCGGCGTTTACTATAAAGATGCCAAGTATTACGAAAAAGCCCTTTCCACATTCCAGAAAGCTGCGGGATTAAATCCTTCCAACAGCGAGGCGTTATTTGAAATCGCCTTTATTTCCTATCTTAAAAAATCTTACGCGGATGCTCTTAGCGCTCTGAAAAAAGCGGGCGCGGCCAATCCTAACGACTATAAAATTTTCGCTTTAGCCGGAGAGATATACTTTAAAAATGAGCGTTTCGAAGAGGCACGTACCGAACTTAAAAAAGCTCTTGCGCTCAATTCGACCATAGCTGAGGCGAATTATTATCTGGGCCGTATTTTTATGGGCGCTAAAGAATATAACGAAGCCATAATTCAATATGAAAAGGCCATAGAGGCCGGTCCTGCACGAACATCATATATTACCTCGCTCGCGGAGGCTTACCGCGCGCTTGAAAATAACGATGAAGCCGTCCGGCAGTATAAACGAGCCATCGAATCCGATAAAAATGATACGGCGCCGGTTTCGGCTCTCGCCGACCTGTATTTCGAATTAAGGGACTTTGATAACGCCATTACTTTATACCGACAGCTTCAGCTGAAAAAAAATGAGAACTACGAAGCCGTCCTTGCCAGATTGTCGCAATGCTATTTCAATAAGCAGATGTGGTACGACGTTATAGAAACAGGCAATGAACTTTTAAGCATTAAACCCGACAATCTCGAAACGCTGTTTACCGTCGCAGAAGCTTCCGAGGAGGGCCAGAATTCCACTCAGGCCGAAGGTTATCTGCGTAAGATAATCGGTTTTTACCCCGACAATATAGAAGCGCGGCTTAAACTCGGCGCGCTTTACAGCGGCCAGAAAGATTTTGACGCGGCCATAATACAGTATAAAGAAGCTCTTAAGTTAAATGAAAACCGCATAGACGCCAATTTAGAACTCGGAAAACTTTACAAAGCTAAAAACTTTATGAGCGAAGCGCTCGAACAGTTCAGAAAGATATCTTCTTTAAGTCCTAATAACTACGATGCCCGTTTTAACTTAGCGGTTACGCTTTTTGAGAACTCGCTTTTCGAAGAAGCTAAAAACGAATTCGAAAATATAATTAAAATATCTCCAAAACAGCACCAGCCTTATTTTTACCTCGGTATGATCGACGAAGAAAAAGGCATGATCAATGAAGCCATATCCGAATATAAAGCGGCCATAACTCAAAAATACGACTGCGTAGAGGCGCATTTCAGGCTCGCCGAGGTTTATCAGAAGAAGATGCTTACCGAAGAAGCCATTTCACACTATAAAGAGGTTATAAAGCACGACGAAAAGAATTATGAGGCGCATTTCAAACTCGGCCAGGCTTATCGCGATAAAGGCATGATGGAAGAATCTACCAACGCTAATATCGCCGTAATAACCTACGCGCCTCTCGATTCGCCTTACGCCGAACGCGCGCGTCAGATGATTAAACCGCAGACTAAAACCAGCTTCTGGAAAAAGTTTTAGACGCAGGGTTAAAAACTTTTATAGCGGCCGTAAATAATTGAATTAAAAATAAAAACCGTCCCGGTTTAACGCCGTGGACGGTTTTTTATGTGCGATTAAATTTTAAATTTATTATCGATAAATAAATTTCCTGTTTATAATTTAACGAGTTTAAATCCGCAGATATCGTTTTTTTCGTTGTCATAGTGGATCTCGATGCCTTCGCAATAAGACGGCGGGCCGCCTAATTTTGAAAGGTCTTCGCCGTAAAGGCAGGCCGCCGCGATGGTCTGGATTATTCCTCCATGGGTTATTATAAGAGCGCGCCCGTCGGACGGGATATCGGCGGATATGGCGCGGACGAGTTTTTTTAACTCGCCGCCTAAACTTTCTAAGGCGCTTCCGGCAATCATTTTATCTGAAAAGTCGGCGTAAGGCGAGTCCCAGTAAATTTCAGAACTGACTTTATCTCCCATGGTAGATAGTATTTCATATCGCTCATCGACGGCAAAGCCCATCGCGATAGCCGTTTCAAAGGCCCGGTCGAGCGTGCTTGTGATAACGCGGGCCGCGCGCGGCATATCGTTTCCGATGCGGCGAGCGAGAGATATTCCTTCGCCGTTAAGATGCGCCCCGTTTCCTCTTATGCTGTGCCGCCTAATTTCAATTACTTTCATCGGTTCCGCCTTTATGTAATTTTTAAGGATTATTCTTCTTCATCGTAATCGGCGTCGGCGGTGATTTCGTCATCGCCTTGATTATCGGCCGCCGTAGAAGGCGTTTTTGAACCGCTGTTCTGTTTTTTACTAAGTGCGCTGGCGATGGCCGCGCCGGGGTCGAACGCTCCGTCGTCTTCGGTTTCAACGATTATTTCATTACCGGAGCCTTCGAAAGAATCGTTTTCGTCTTCGGTGTAATCTATATTATTTTCCGCGCCGCCGCTGCTGGCGAAGTAATCGTCTATGCCTTCGTCAGGCGCGCCGTGAGAGCACATCGATTCGGGCTCGAAGCCGCGTTTGAACGACTGCTGAGTTTTTTTCGTGCAGGTTTCGCAGGCTAAAAGGCCCGTTTCGCGGCATATAAATTTTTTGACTATATTCGAGGGCTCTTTAAAATCGACTACGGGTTTATCTTTTACGGCAGCGAGCATAAACTCGCGCCAGAC
>CAYTCW010000047.1:0-5715 GCA_964436235.1 uncultured bacterium | reverse complement strand
CCGTGATATCCCTGATCGAATAACACATTGCCTTCATTATCGACGATCTTAATTATCGCCGTCGGCGGCACTCTTATTCCGCCGTTAGCTATGACGCCGTAAGCGGAGGCCATTTCAAGAGGCGTAACGTCGCAGGCGCCCAAGGCGAGCGAAAGGTTGTTGCCTAAGTGCGATTTAATGCCCATTTTGTGTGTGATGTCGATAACGCGCTGAATGCCGACTTTTTCGAGCAGCTTTACGGCTATCGAGTTGAGGGATTTTTCGAGGGCAGTTTTAAGCGTTACGTCGCCCAGATATCGGTTTTCGTAATTGGCCGGCCGCCATACCTTGCCGGTATAAGGGTTTACTTTTTCGATCGGTTCGTCGGTCATTACGCTGTTAGCGCTCATTCCCATCTGAATGGCTGCCGTGTAAATGAAAGTTTTAAAAGTCGAACCGGGCTGGCGTTTGGCCTGCACGGCGCGGTTAAATTCGCTCTGCTCGTATGAACGGCCGCCGACCATGGCTTTTATGTGGCCGGTCTGGGGATCTAACGCGATCAATGCGCCCTGCATGGTCGGATGGGTATCGAGCGGATTGTCTTTATAAATTTTCGCGTTTAAAAAAGCTTCTTCGGCGGCCTTTTGAATGGCGGTATCGATGGTGGTATATACCTTTAATCCAGAGGTATATACTTTTTTGGGGCCGAATTTATTGATAAGTTCGTTACGAACGAATTCGACGAAATAAGGCGCGCGAGTTATCTCTTTTTTAGTGGTTTTCAGGTGCAGCGGCATATCTTTTGCCGCGCTGGCCTGTTGTTTGGTTATGAAGTTATGCTCGGCCATTTTATTTAAGACGAGTACCTGTCTTTCTTTGGCTTTTTTGGGATTGACGAAAGGATCGTTGCGGGACGGATTTTTGGGTAGTCCTGCAAGAATTGCCGCTTCGGCTAATGAAAGGTCAGCCGGTTTTTTGCCGAAATATATTTCGGCGGCCGAAGCCACGCCCCACGCGCCGTGGCCGAAGTAAATTTCATTCAGGTATAATTCAAATATTTCCTGTTTGGAGAATTTTTGCTCGATTTTAAAGGCGAGCAATATTTCTTTGATCTTTCGCGAAAAAGTTTGTTCCTGGGTTAGAAACGCGTTGCGGGCGAGCTGCTGAGTGATAGTAGATGCGCCCTGGCGAATTCCGCCGCTGCGCCAGTTCGAAACCGCCGCGCCTATTATGCGAACGAAGTCGATTCCGTAATGATCGTAAAAACGGGAGTCTTCGATAGCAAGAAAAGCCTGCTGAAGTTTGAGGCTGATTTCATTCATTTTCACTTTTTCAGTGCGGTTTTCCACTTCGTGAAATTCGGCTATCTGCTCGTTATTTATATCGTAAACCTTGGTGTTGAGTTTTGGTTTATATGTGTGGTAGCCGACTTCGGGAAGCTGGTCTGAAAAGGTTTTTACGACGCCTATGACGGCGCCGGCGACGATTACCGTCAGCATTAAAAATAAAAAGAAACAAAACTTTATGAATGAAAAGACCAGTGACCTTTTTTTAGGTTTGGGCTTAACTTCTGTAGTTTTCATTTATAATCCACTCTCCTTGATGAATACAAAAAACGCCATTCCTATTAGAGTGTTTATCGGTATTTATTTTATTTAATTGAGTATTTTTGTTATTTAAGGCCGTTTGGCCATGCCGGCGAAGGTTTTACTCCAGATACATATTGTTCTTTTTTTCGTGCGCTATGTTCGTATGAGGGCCGTGGCCGGGAAGAACTATCATCGCGCCGTCGAGCGCGAATAATTTTTCTTTGATGGAGCGTGAAATGTTATCGAAACTTCCGCCGTGAAGATCGGTGCGCCCGACCGATTCTAAAAATAAAGTGTCGCCGGCGAAAAGAGCTTTGTTTTCGTATTGAAAGCACGAGCCGCCGAAGGTATGGCCCGGTGTATGTATGGTTTTTAATTTAAGTCCGGGGGAAATTTCGATGATATCTCCGTCTTTAAGTATCATATCCGGCGTTTTTATCGATATTCCGCTGCCGGTGATGATCGAATAATTTATCATAGGATTTTTAAGCATTTCAACTTCGGCTTCGTGGGCGGCAAGCCGTATATCGTTTTCTTTATATCTTTGAAGAAGGTAGTCAACCCCGCCTATATGGTCGTAGTGGCCGTGGGTCAGTATTATATAAACCGGGATCAGTTTGAGGCCTTCTATTTTTTTAGCTATTTTTTCACCTTCCGCGCCGGGATCGATGACCGCGCATCTTTTGGTAGTTTCGCAATATATTATATAGCAGTTGGTTTGCAGCTCGCCGACAGGCGTAAGCAGAATATTTTTAAGCATTAATGGATTCCCTTTCTTTATTTGTATTACACTCTACTCTAAATCAATGCAATTCAATGTAATGTAACGTACTCTATTGTATCGTATTCTTGTTTATTCAAACTATGCTATTATTTTATTTTAAACCGTGCTGTGCGGCTGCGGGCTTATTAATACGGACGCCACGTAGGGAAGGTTTCTCAAGTATTGTTCGTAATCGAGGCCGAAGCCTATCACGAACTCGTTAGGTATTTCAAAGCCGATGTAATCGATATCGAGTTCGACTTTGCGGCACGAAGGTTTTGAAAGCAGAGAGCATATTTTAACGCTTTTTGGATTGCGCGTTTTCATATATTCTTTTAAAAAATTAAGAGTGACTCCCGTATCGATGATATCTTCTATAATTATAACGTTTTTGCCTTCTATATCTTCTTCGATGTCTTTAGTTATTTTTACTTTGCCGCTCGTAGTTTTTTCGTTGCCGTAGCTCGAGACTCCCAGAAACGAACATTCGCACGGGATCGTTATATGACGGCATAATTCGGCCATAAACATGAACGCGCCTTTTAAAATGCCGACTAAATAAATGCTTTCATCTTTATAATCTTCGTTAATCTGTGAGGCCATTTCTTTTATCCTGTCGCGCAGTTCCTCTTCGGATATTATTTTTTGTACCTTCAGAAGCTGATTTTTAATTTTATATTCAAGGTAAGACATAAAGTTAGCTCCTCGCTTTATAATTATAATTTAATTGCAATTTTATTTTTGCTTCTAAATATTAAATTTTTCGTATTTATGTTGTTGATAATTTGTCTCATTTTCCACTATTATATTACAATAAAATGCATTAAAAGTAAAGAGGCGATTAAATAAAGGTTTTAAAAAGTTATATTTGACATTTAAAACCTTTATAGGTTATAATCATGGGATTTTCATTATTGAAAGGCGGCGCAATATGGACGGCGTAGATAAAAAAAAAGTTGTCAGAATGCCGGAAGGTTTAAAAGCTGAAATTATTAAAAATAAACAAGGATACCGCGCAAGCGAAAGCCTTAAAACTAAGCGCATGCTCAAAGAGCTTAATCTGAATACCGTTTGTGAGAGCGCGTTATGCCCGAACCGCGGCCGCTGTTTTAAAGACGAAGTGGCTACTTTTATGATATTAGGCGACAGGTGCACCCGCGCCTGCACATTCTGCGCGGTTGACAGGCGGCCGCCCGCCCCGCCCGACGCGGCCGAAATAGAAAGCGTAACCGAAGCCGTGCGCCGGCTTAAACTTAAATACGTCGTTTTGACCTCGCCTACCCGCGACGACCTTCCCGACGGCGGCGCGGGGCATTTTCGCTTAGTAATCGAAGCCATAAACAGGGCTTGCCCCGCTACCAGAATAGAAGCGCTTATTCCCGATTTCAAAGGCTCCTCTGACTCGCTTAAAGAGGTATTGACCCCAGGACTGACCGTCCTTGCCCATAATCTCGAAACCGTCGAGCGGCTCTATGGCCAGGTGCGCAGGGGAGCCGATTACAGGCGTTCGCTCGAATTGATAGGACGGGTTAAGGAAATGTCTGATGGCATATATTCGAAATCAGGAATAATGGCCGGACTCGGTGAAACCTTCGATGAGGTGATAAACCTGATGAAAGACCTGCGCGCCGTTGATTGCGATATCTTTACGATAGGGCAATATATCGCGCCGTCGGTAAAAAATTACGAGGTAAAGGAATATATCGATAATCAAATATTTGAAAAATATAAAAAAGCGGCACTCGAGCTCGGCTTTAAAGCCGCGGCCTCAGCCCCTTTAGTCAGAAGCTCATTTCTTGCCGAAACGACTTTTAACGAGGTCAGTCTTTTTTAAATGGTTAAAAAACTTTTAATCAGGGGCGCATTTATTGCATTCGCCATATATTTCGAGTTTATGGTCTAATATTTTAAACCCGGTCTCTCTGGCGATTTTCTGCTGGAGTTTTTCTATTTCGTGATTATAAAATTCTATAATGGCTCCGCATTTAAGGCAAAAAAAATGGTCGTGGTGCCTGTGAGAGGCGCCCCGTTCTTCGATTTCATAATAAGATTTCTTGTCGTGGCCCGTAAATTTCTTTACTATACCGCTTTTTTCCAGAAATGTAATATTGCGGTATATAGTGGCCGCCGAAATATTAGCATGATGCGCGTGCGAATTTTCGAGGATCTGATCTAAATTAAGGTGCCTGCCTTTGTTTTCGATCAGAACGCTTATAATAACTTCGCGCTGTCTTGTGAGTTTTAAACCGCCCGATTTTATGCACGCTAAAATATTTTTTTTGTCCAAATTATGCGCCTCTTTAACGGCTTCCGTCAAAAAATTAAAACCTTTTTTATTCAATGGTCATGTTTATTATAACTTATTTTCATTCGATTTGCAATAATCAAATTTTTTTGAATTAATTTTCAATATATTTTTAACCCCGCCTTGACACGGGTTATTTTATCGGTTATAATTGTTTTGTAGTTGATAGATCGTTTCCGTAAAAGAGTTTAAAAATTATTTGACGATAAAAAGCGGAGGTAAATTATGAAAAATATGATATCAGGCTTAACCATATTATTAGTTGCAGCTTTGTCGGTCACCCCGGTTTTCGCCTTCGGCGATGCCGCTAATTCGCCTAATATGAACGCTAACGTATATAACACCTTCCAGAGCGAACGCGAAGGGTTAAGAAATAACGCCGCTCAAATATCGGTAGACGTCAGAAACGCCCGTACGGTTATCGGCGAAAAAGCGGCAAGCGTAGAGCGCAGCGTTTCAATGGCGGCGGGAGCGGCCGAAAGTTTCGTTCAGAGAGCTTCCAGCTCCGAATTTCGCGAAGAAGTAAATAACCGCATTGAAAACAATATCCAGGAAGCATCCAATAATTATCAGAATCTTAAAAATGATGCAGGAGCAGCCGCTAAACAGGGTTTTGATAATTTTAAAAGAAACGTTAAAAATACCGTCAGCAACACTTCGATCAATATAAAACGCAAAATCAATCCTATTAAATACAGCGTCAAAGACGCCGTTCAAAAAACCGGAAGTGCGGTCGGCCACGCTATCGATAACGTTCTCAACAGATAATCATATCATCACTTAAAAACATATTTAAGCAGTTTTTTTTATAAGGGAGGAAGAAAAGGTTAGCAACCCTTTCTCCCTCCCTTAAACCCTCCCCCTATCCGCAAATTGCCTGACGCTTTTTCGTTAGTTTGCCGATAGCTTTTTCTGTCCGGGCTTTAACTTAATGAAGCTCTTTGCGAAGTGTTAGTGAATTGCCTTTAAGTTTTTTCATGCCTGTTGTTTATTTTTTCTTTTTATATTTGTCTATTAACTTACTTATTTGCTTGCCAGCTTGCTTGTTTGCAGTCGCGTGCATGCACGCGACTGCGGTG
>CAYTCW010000046.1:25475-30339 GCA_964436235.1 uncultured bacterium | reverse complement strand
TGCGGAGAGCGGGACTTGAACCCGCATGGCGTGAGCCATACGCCCCTCAAACGTACGTGTCTGCCAGTTCCACCATCTCCGCGTTCGAGATTGCTATCATTATATCACAGTAAATCATATTTGTAAAGATTTTTTTTGCTTTATTTTCAGTTTTTTTGCTTTATTCGCTTTATTCTATACTATTCTATTTTTATTATTGAATTTTTAAAAGCCTGTCGATCTCGGATTTTACCTCTGCGCCGCTTACCTGCGCAGTGCCGCGTTTCATCACCTTAACGCCGCCGGCTATATTAGCCAGTTCGACGGCAAGCGCGGGGTCCTTCATTTTATTCGCGGGCGGAAGCCCGGCCGCGAGCATAGCGGCTACGGTGTCGCCTGCGCCGGTAACATCGGCGATCTCGTCGCGCCGGGTTACGGCTATTTCTTTAAGCGCGCCCGATTCATCAAAAAAGGCCATGCCGGCGGATCCGCGCGTTATCAGCATAGTTTTATTACCTGTCATTTCTATTAATTTACGGCCGCATTCGATAAGCGATTTTTTATCTTTAATTTTAACGCCCGATGCTTCGAGCGCCTCGGATTCATTTGGCGTCGCAGTATAAGCGCCTTTAAAATCGAAGAGGCGATGGCGCGAATCGACAATGACCAATATTTCCCTTTTATTATATTCGGAGCTAAGAATTTTTTGGAGCCCCGAGCAGAAATAATCGGTGAACAGGCCGCAGTTATAATCGGAAATAAGGACCGAATCGACTAATTTAATTACTTTATTAAAATCGGCAAGTATTTTATCGGCGATTTTATCGGATACCGGCCGGTCGCCGCCCTTATCTATGCGGATGACCTGCTGCAGCGTCGTATGGAGCGCGCCCGACATTATCCTGGTTTTAACGCAGGTTCTGTATTCATCGCCGCGCGTTATATACTCGGTATTTATTCCGTTTTTATTATAAAAGTCCACGACGGCGTCCGCCTCGCGGCTTTTATCGGCAGCGCCTATCGAATATACTTCAGCGCCGAGCGATGCCGCGTTAGCCGCCGCATTGCCCGCGCCGCCAGGCGTGGTCTTAGAACTTTCGTGCCTTAATATAAGAACTGGCGCCTCGCGCGATATGCGCTCACAGCCGCCGGTTATATATTCATCCGCTATAATATCGCCTACCACGGCGACTTTAACTTTTTTAAGCGCGCTGATCACTTTGTAATATTGCGCTTCGCGACCTTTTTCAATTTTAAATAACTTTTTTTCGTTATCAAACGGCATATTTTTTCCTTCTATTAATCATTTTCATTGCATTTAATATCTGCTGATTTATATTTATAATTTTCTGTTTTTCTTCTATTGTATTGTTTTATTGTTGTATTATTATTGTTGTTAAATTATATCATTTCTATGTTTTTCCTTATTTCCTTTTTTCCTTTTTTCCTTATTTATCGTTATTTTTCATCATTTTCATTATTTTAATATTAACTAAAAATTAATATTTAACGCCGTATTTAAGAGGATTATCCAATCCGATATCATGGCCGCTCTGCGCCGCGCCCTTCATCGGCGAAAGAATTTCAAGAGTAAAATCGGCGTAATCGGGAGTTTTAAAATCAGGCATCACATATTTAGGGTGCGCCGATATCGAATTCGCTCCCGCAGTGCAGCCCGAATAAAAAATCGAGGATTTAGTATAACCCGGCATATTATAAGCGTTGTTAAAATCGGGTTTGAATTCGCCGGTAGCAGCCCCGAGGTTTCTGACGCCGACTTTATTATTGATTAAAGCGTTATTTAATACCATATCGAGAGATTCGTTCTGGCATACCACGCCGGCGCTTTCGCACTCGGCTATGATATTATGATCGATAACCGCCATGCCCGATTCGATAAAAACGCCGATACCGCTTGTAAATCCAAGAACGCAGTTATAAATATGCGGGTTCGGAACGCTTTTAGAATAAATAGCCGCCGAATCCGAAATTCCCTGCCCGACGTCGTTGATCTGGCAGAATCGTATGGGCACGCTCGAGCCTTCTGTAATAATGCCATAATTAAGCGTATGCGAGATCTGGAGGTTTTCGAGTATGGCGTTTGTGTTTTTAAGATAGATGCCGATGCTCGAATGCATTATTTTACAATATTTAAGAGTGTTATTCGTACCGCCCGAAGCGCTTTCGAAGCGTATGCCGCCCCAGTCGCCGGCGTTATTATAACGCTCGTTGGATATGAATAAAATAGGATTAACCGCATCGCCCTCGGCTTTAAGAGTGCCTTTGACTATAATTTCAGATTTCTGCGTGAATCCGCCGCCAGCCTGCATATCGTGTGCCGACAGCCGCACGGTCACGCCGGGGTCGATGGTAAGTTTTACGCCAGCCTTAACGGTAACGTCGCCTTTAACTATGATCGGGCTCATCGCCTTCGACCAGATCGTATCGGATATTATTTCGCCGTTTTGAACGGTATCCGGCGCCAGCGGCGTTTCGCCCCAAGATTCATTCGACGGCGCGTATTCGTTATTATTGTTATAGGAAAAGACCTTATAGTAGTATTTAGTGCCCGGTTCGAGGCCCCAATCCTTACAGGTTACTTTATAACGCTCGGAGGCCATAAATATCATTTTTGCGTCAGAATTAAGCGCTACATTAGGCTTCGAGCTTCTATAAACCCTGTATTCCTTAAAATCTTCGTCGTAGTTAATCGTCCATTCCAGCTCGGCGGCTTTGTCAGTCATAACTAAGCGCGCTAAATTAACCGGCGTTATAATCCCGTCTGCCTTATTAGTTTTTGAACTGACGCAGCTTATATTAATAGCCGTCAGAGCGCTTAATATAAAAAACAGGGTTAAAATTATCCTTTTAACGCCTGAATCGGGATGTTTAGGATCGTAAAAGTTAAAACCGTTGTAAAAATTAACTCTGTTAAGAGCGTTATGCCCTTTATTTTCAGGAAGATCGAAAAATAAAATTTTATATATATAAGATTTCATGAATCAGATATCGGAATAATAATTCAAAACTTGATATCACGGCATAATTATTATCATTGCTTGTTATTGCTTGTTATTGCTTGTTATTAACACAAACCCCATTTATTTTAAATATTAAATATAATATTTACAGATAAAATGTAATAATTAAAAAACCGCCCGAAACCTAAATGTAACGAGCGGTTTTATAATTTATGACTGATTTTATTTTATGCGCTATTATGCCGCGCATCGTTGTTAAACACCGTATTATTTGCTATGGGCGACATTCTGGAATACTTCGATAGCTTTGACATATTCTTTATAAAGCTGTTCGAGTTTCGACTGTGACGGATTCGACTGGCTCATATAATCGATATAGTTTTTATAAGCCGCGTCCATTTTAGCTTTAGCTGAAGCGAGCGACGCGTTATTAGCGTATATCGAAGGATCGTCGTTAAATTCAATAACAAATCCGCCGTTTTTATCTACTACGACATTGTCGCTGACTATCGTAGTCTGCCCGCCGGAATTAATGTTAGTAACCGTATTTGTTACCGTATTAGTATTATTAACTCCATTGATATCATTAACATTGTTAACATTATTGACGCCCGTCGTAGTATTGGTATTGACCGCATTATTATTGGATATTCTGGTGCCGTCGGCGCCGCGGTTAATATTTTCGAACGCTTTAACCGCTTCTTCGTAGCGAGTTTTAGCATACTGAAGCTCGCCCCTGTATTTGAGTTTTTCAAAAAGGCCGGCTGAATCGTATTGCAATTTAATTTTTTCGTATTCGCGTTTAGACCTTAAAACTTCGAGCTGCGCCTGAGCTTTTTTATCGCCAAAAAGCGCTTTGAACTCGAGAAGGCTTTCATTGATCTGATCGATGCCCTGAACTATGCCGCCCGAGTTCGGGTTAGCGAGTTCGTACTGACGGACCTGTTCAGCCGTCATTAAATGATAATTTTTAGCATTTTTATAAGTCGAGTAAGCGTCCAATTTTTTAAATATATTAAACCATGATATGGATTTATACTGACGCTGAAGTATTTCCGCCATTTTTTGAGCGCGGATTTCATCGAGTTTAAGACGCGCCCATCTATCGCCAAGAAGCGCCATGCCTTCGAGGGCTTTTTCGGAATATTTAGTTTCAGGACTGCCGGTAACGCGGTTAAGATTCATCTGATTGACCGGAGTATTAACCGGCTGATTGACATTCTGATTTGCCATAGGATTAATGGCGTTATTGACGGAGCCTAATATTTCGTTAACGCGGCCGCTGATATTTGATGCGCCCGCGCCTGCCGATTCGATCGTTTCGCTGATGCGGGTACCGGCCGCCGCCGCGCCCGTATTAATTGAATTAATCGTTTCGTTAATACGGCCGCTCACCGTTGCCGCTCCGTTATTGATCGTAATTACCTGATTACTTTCGGATATGCGCGTAACGCCGCTATTAACGGAATTAGTGGTATTAGTGACCACATTACCGGCTTTATCGACGGTGGTCGTAGTGACGGTTTTAACTTCGCCGGCAGCCTTTTTAAGGCTGTCGCCGGCTGTATTGATAGTTTTATTGATATCGCCGAAAACGCGGTTAAGATCGCTGTTCATTTTATCTATTGCGCGGTTTGCCTGGTCAATAGTGTTATTAACCTGGCTGGAAATATCGTCGGCCGTTTTTGAAATGCCCGCTGCGGCGGAGTTATAACTTTCGCCGCCTATGCGCGTGACGGTTTTTTTGCCGTTTTCGATAGTCACGACGGTACCATCGGTAATTTGAGTGAGAGTATTGCCGGCGCCGCTAACGGTAGTAGTTACGCTGTTATTGGTGTTTAAACCTGAATTAACGGATGAAATAGTTTCATCGATGGTATCGAGAAAAGATTTAGCGTCGGCGC
>CAYTCW010000046.1:23312-25375 GCA_964436235.1 uncultured bacterium | reverse complement strand
TTAACGGATGAAATAGTTTCATCGATGGTATCGAGAAAAGATTTAGCGTCGGCGCACGAAGTAAATGCAAGCGCAGCGCAAATAGCTAAAGTGCAAATATAATTATTTTTACGCATAGTAACCACTCCTTACAACATTTATAATAATTTATTAAGACACATTTACGATTAACTGATCCGTACTCGGCAAAAAACTCTTACAACTTAAAACATACAAAATGAATCCAATTTATTCTTGATACATCAATTATACTAAACCAAAACGCCGCTGTCAATGATATAGGGTATTATATGCGGTAAAAATTAATTTAACTTAAAAAATGTAAAAAAAATAATCGTTTAATCGTTTAATCGTTTTAGTCATTACAGTCGTTACATTCATTTATTTTTACCGTATTGTTTCATTGCATTATTTAACCAATAATAAATAATAATAAAATGAAAAAAAAGTAAAACGCACCCATTACGAATGCGTTTCACTTTTTTTCTTTAACTATTCATTCAAATGAATTTTATCGATTCATTTTATATAAGCTGACTTATTAATTATTTTTGATTAGAACCTTGAATTTCCGCTTGCGATGCGGCGGTATTCTTCAAGCTGTCTTAAATATTCATTTTCATAATCTTTAAGTATCTGCGGGTTAGGGTTAGGCGTTGACATATAAGTGGTATATCTCTTATACGATGCTTCCATTCTTTCGCGCACGAATTTTAATGCAGCATCTTCAGCCGGATTGATCTGTGGCTGATTATTATTGTTATTGATAGGCTGCTGGCCTATATTCTGGTTCTGATTAACCGGCGGAACGGCTACGTTAGGCGGTACGTTTTGAGGAGCTGCGCCGACGATAGCGGCGTAATTCTGGATAGCGAGCTCATAACGGGCTTTAGCGTAATTAAGCTGATCGCGGTATTTAAGTTTATCAAGAAGGCTGGCTGAATCGTATTGATATTTAATGTTAGCGTATTCGCGTTTTGCGCGGATTAATTCTAAAGTAGCCTTGGCTTTTTTATCGCCGAACAGGGCTTTAAATTCGAGAACGCTTTCATTAATTTGATCGATACCCTGGATTATACCGCCTGAATTCGGATTTGAAAGTTCGAACTGTCTGCTTCTTTCAGCCGCCTGCATATGAACGCTGCGGGCGTTTTTATAAGCCGAATAAGCGTCGAGTTTAGCGAATATATTAAACCACGAAATGGCTTTATAGCGTTGGTATAATAAATCGGAGAATTTTTTAGCGCGGATCTCTTCGAGCTTTAATTTTGCCCATGGATCGCCGAGGGCGGCCATAGCTTCAAGAGCTTTTTCGGAAAACATGGTTTCAGGGTCGCCGGTTACGGCATTACCCGGAATTTGATTGCCGGGAATATTTGCAGGCGGATTAACGGGATCGTTACCCATTGGATTAAGAATATCGTTTATTTTATCGAGAAACGATTTAGCGTTGGCCTCAACGCTTACAACTAAAAGTGAACATACAATAAGCATTATGAACAATATACTTTTTTGCGCTTTTAACATAAACAACACCGTCCTTTAAATTAATTCGGGTTAAATTAGAACGCTTAACCTTATCACCGCCCTTTTTTGAATAAAACTACAAGTTATCGCAGCGCGGCGTATGCCGCCGTATCATCAATAAAATAGCTTTTTTTGAATAGTCAAACTATTTTATACATCAATTATACAAAACGAATATAACTTTGTCAATGACCACTCACCTCTTTTGTTAAAATTTGTAAATATTTGTGATGAGTTATCTTTTTTATCTTTTTACATGCACTTATCCAATTTGTCTTTATTCACTTACCCGTTAATTCATTTATTGCATTTTGCCTGCTTGTATTGTTTGGATTTACTTTATTTAACTTATATACTCCAAATAAATTAGTGATCGATTAAACAATTCGATAATTTTCAGAAGCGACCATCCTGTTTAATAAGTTTATATACTGGCTAATAAATTATTTTTTAAAATATAAATTATTTGTTGACACCAATTTTAATTTATGTTACGATAAAAGCCGACTAAAATTGATATATTTACTATTAGAGCG
>CAYTCW010000046.1:13307-23212 GCA_964436235.1 uncultured bacterium | reverse complement strand
TTAATTTATGTTACGATAAAAGCCGACTAAAATTGATATATTTACTATTAGAGCGTTTTAAATAAAAAAATGAATTTCGAGCGGGCGGCCGTTCACCAATGCTTTTAAATATTGTTGTTTAACTATAAAAATTAAATATTATCGGGAGTGATTTTAATGACCAGAAGAATTTTAACGGTCCTCTTTATCCTAATTTTATCCGGCGCGGCTTTCGCCCAAACCCTCGATCAGCCGATCACTTTAAAATCCGGCTTCAACTTCGTAAGTTTTACGGCTTCGGTCAATATCACTGCTCAACAACTAAAATCACTCGATGCTTCAATCGAGGATATTTATTTATACAGCGCGGCCGCCGGAAGTTTTTTAAGCGTTAGCGAAGGCACTCTAACCTCGCTTTCGGCAGGCAAAGGGTATATAATCAAAAGCGGCTCTCAATCAGATACGACAATAACGGTACAGGGCGCTCAACTTTCAGCTATAGGCAGCATATCGCTCAAGCAGGGATTCAATCTCATCGGTTTTTCTAAAACACCTTCCACTAATACCACTTTCAGTCAATTAATGAATTTATATTCAGCCGTCACCGGCATTTACAAATGGAGTCCGGCTGCCGGCTCTTTTTTACAGGTAATAAGAGACCGGAGCGGCTCGGTTGTTCTTATCGACGGCGTAGATCCGGCTTTCAAAGCGGGCGAATCTTATTTTATGAACATTACCGCCGATACTTCTATTAACTATGACGGCGCCTCCATTTATATCGGGGCGAATCCGGTCGATCCAAACGCGCCGCCGGCGGAAATATCAGGCACCCTTAATTCGTCGGCCGCGCTCGCTGAGGCCCCGGCATCGAGCTTTACTTCCTATCAGGCTTCCGGCGAAGATTTTACGGTAACCCTTTTAGATACGGAAGGTAACGCCGTTCCGCCGGTCTCGCTCGCCGAAGGCGACTCCAATCCAAAAACAATAAAAGACGGCCAGACATATTCTTTTAAAATAAAAAACTTCACGAAATCTTATAAAATCATCGCCATTTCAAAAACGGCCGCTAATAAAATGGTTTCGGTTTTTATTGGAATGGTCGGGCAGGAAGAAAAAATAATAGGACGCGATCTCACGCCCGTTTCGACGGCAATCTGCATGATATATGCCGATTCGAGCAAGAGCGCGGCGGCATTCAAGCTCGAAGAAGAAATAAAAAAAGCTGACGCCAACTTCAAAAACCGAATAATGCCTTATATAATCGGCCTCGAAGCGAAACGCCAGGCCGTTATTAAAGATAACATTTACGACACGCCCGAAAAACTCGAACGGGCATACAAAGACGCCGTAATCGGCTCGTTTGACGCGAATGAAATTGCAAAAATAAGAGAAGGTTTTGACGCGGTGACTGGAAAATCCGAAACCGGGCTCACTGTATCCGAAAAATTAAAAGACGCTCTCGCGCTGATAGCGGCCAGCGGAAAACGCCAGAACGAAACCGAAGTGAAAAAAGCCCAGAGCCAGCTTGAATCTATTATAGCCTCAACCGATAACGACTCCGCGAACCGCGGCGTGAACTCCGAGGCGAAGATCGCATACGGCTTAGTGTGCAACGATCTCGGTAATATTTATAAAAATAAAGTTTCGACTCAAACCTCTTCTGCGACAGGCCCCCGTTCGCTTATGGCGGCATATCAGGCGATAGCCGGCGAGCTCGACCCGCGCGCAAAAGCGGAATTTGAAAAAGGCTATAAAAAAGCCTGTGAAGTGCAGCTCACCGTTGCTGACAACGAATCCGGGCGCGATAAAAGCCTTGCAGCCGCGTTATTAAAAAACGCGTCTGAGCTCGCTGCGGCCGATCCGGCGAAACTCGACGAAGCCAAACAAAAGGCCGACGTGCTTATCGCCAAGTTAGAGAGCGAAAATATAACACAAATAACGCTTCCTAACGGCGAAGCGCTCGATAAAGATAAAATTCTTGAAAAGAAAGGCGAAGCGCTTATAAACGCCTCTCGTCCGGCTGAAGCGGTCGGCGTATTCTCTGAAGTAAGCGAAGAAAAGATAAAAAATTTCGGCCTCGGCCGCGCGTATCTGAAACTCAACGACATTGAAAACGCATACAGAACGCTTAAAAATTCCGTAAAGACGATCGTAAAGAACGGCAATGGAGCCGAGGCGAGAATGAGCGCCGAGCAGACCTTTCAGAGCGTAAACGAAGCGCTTTTCGCTTTCGCGGCCGTCCTTGACAGGATAATTAACTATACGGCCGAAGACTCTGCCATGGCTGAATTAAAAAATAAAATAGTGGCGGAGGAACAGAGCGCGTCCGATAGTTCCGACGCCATAATAAATGATCCGGCCGTCACGGTAAGCAAAATAATACTTTCGATCAAATCATCAACTAATTATTTTGAAGTCGGCAAAAAAATAATAATAGACAATCCTTCACAGCAGGGATTTGGCAACCAATTCGCCGGCAGCGCCGCGGAGACCGACGCCGCGAAAATCGCCTTCAATGAAGCGTCGAAACTGCTTCTTAAAGCCAATCAGCTTATCGAAAGCGCCCGCTCGGCATCCGACGCGGCGGCGCGTAAAGTATTTATTTATCACGGCTCCACGAAGACCGGCACGCTGAATTCGCCGGGCTACGATACGGCACTAAAACTCGCCGCAGAAGCCAGAAGCGCGTTCGAGCAATTCTACTCGGACCCGGCCGTCGCCGAATCGATAAAAGGCGACGCTCATTTTCATATCGGCCTGGCTTATATCTCATATTATAACGCGCTCAAATTAGTTGAAATGGAAAATGCTGAATACTTTTACAGGGCCAGAAAGATATTTATCGAAATACGCGAGAAAGTTTCGCTTTCTTCATATTCTCATCTAAAATTCGCCCTGACGGAAATTTTCGAAGATATCGAATCTATCGAAAAACGAAATAACGGAGTAACGGCGGAAGCGGGCGGCCTCGTCGAAAGCGCGGACGCCGCCATGAAACGCGCTATGAGCTTTTATCACGGAAAAGAAACGGTGCTGGCTTCGAGCGAATTTCAGAAAGCGTTTCTGAAATACGACGAAATATATAATTCCACGGACGCTAAAATAACGCTGAAGATGAAAGAAGCCGCGCTTTATTACGGCGCTTACTGCCTTCATTACAAATATAAACTGATGGTGAAAAAAGATGAAAGCGTTAAAATCAAAATAATGGAAAAGCTGAAATTATTGAGGCTCAAATTTCCGGAATCTAATTTTGTAAGCGGCGCCGACTCTATCATCAACGAACACGAATCTAACATTGCGCTGACAAACGCGGGCAGCGCTTCAGACCCCGTTTCAGCCGATAAACCGCGGCCCGGCGCCGAATTTATAAAAGCTCTGGTTATAATGGAAAAACTGAGGCTTTATTACCAGAATAATTACTCACTATATGAAATAGGCGCCGCTTTCGGCGAAGCCGAAACTATCTTCAAAGATATAACCGACAACCGCTCTACCGATATTAAATACACCGGCACCATCGCGGCCGAGTCGGATCTGAAAAGTTTAAGGGCTGCCGCCGCTTTTCATTGCGCCGTAATGCACATGCAAAGATATACGATGCATAACGCAGGGGACATCGCCTATAAGAACATGGCGATGAAAATATTCAACGATTTCCTCATGCAATTTCCTGAAGAAGCGCTCGTGGCTGAAGCGCAAAAGTATATGCTCAAACTTCAAAACGAAGGCGCGGCGTCGGAAAGTTTTGCCGAAGGCCGGCCTATATTCGCTAATATCGTCTATAATCCGCGCACACTCGACCTTTCTACTACAAACCTCCGTGACATTTACATAAGCGTGGACATGGCGCCTTACGACTCGGCAGCGGCCAACGCCATCGCTTCGGTAAAGGTTGAATTGAAAAGATTCGGCAATGCCGTGTTTACAGATTCTGCTTCGCAGGCGCCCGCGGTTGTAACGCTATCGAAAAGCGCAACTTTCGAGGGAAGATGGGAAGGTAAATTAAGCCTGGGCGACTCTATCGGCGAGGGCGTTTATGACGCGGTGGCGACGGCAGTTACCGCCGGCGGTTTCAAATCTGACACTGCATTTCAGTTTACGGTTAAAAACGCAACGGTCACGACTTACATCAGGCAGGTCGAAATACTGCCCGACACGGCGCTTAAAATAACCGCCGACGGCGCCGATATGAGCGTTTACGCAAGCGTTATGCAGGTGGAAAGCGGATGGTCGGTTTTCGACAGAAAGCTGCTTCCGGTCGTCGATGCGCCGGCTAACATATTGCTGGAGCCTGTTTACGGCGAAACGGGAAAATTCAAATTCGATATTAGAAATAAACTGCCGAATTTGAAAGCGGGAAATTACGTTTTCCTGTTCAAACTTATAAACTCTAAAGCTGGCGGCATTCAAGAGAGCCTTAATAAGCCAGTTCATATATTCGAATTTCCGCATGTAGTCAAACAGGATATAGCCGCCGCTGACAAAACATCGGTAAGAGCGGGTTACGATAAAATATTGACCGTCTTCAACGATACCGCGAAAACGGGTTCTGAGCGGGCGGCGCTTTACGAAAAAATGTTCGTGTCCGAAAACTACAAAATGCCCGAAGGCGAGCGCGCCGGCTGGATAAAATTCTTCGACTCGCTCAACGGCCTCAGGATAACGGTTGACGGCGAGCCGGCGGTAGAACTCGATCCCAATGCACAGGGCCGGGCGGCGGTACGGGCGTTCTGGAAGATCGAAGGCAGTTATAAAGTTGACATTCCGGCCGGAGTTTTTTTACCGGACGGCGTGAACATACTTCCGGCGGGAAGGGCCGGATTCACTCTGCAGAACTTCTTTATAAGGATCGAGCGCTACTTCGTCAGATCGCTTTCGGGCGATTCGTGGGGCTTGACGCCTCGCGAATCATCCGCGGCAGACGCTAACGCGCCTTTAACGATAGCCGAAGACAAAAAACCGCTTCTGACGAAATTATCAGGCGCGGCATTTTCGGGCGGCGCGGTCAGGATTGAAAATATATCTTCGACGCCATTTCTCGTTATAGAAGGAAGCAATTTAAATGCGGCGGCGGGCGATAAAAGGGTGCTCAAACTTAGCGGCGGCGGCCTCACGGTCCCCGCGTTTCTCTGCGACAGCGGAAATATAGACTGGTCGGATAATTTTATTAAATTCACCACTTCGCCTCTCAGGGGTTTGAGCGGCCAGGCTAACCTGGAGATCTACGATTCTCGACACGGAACGCTTTTGAGCGCGCCGGTCGATATCGTCGCAGAGGCCCCGGTTTCTTCTTCCGCGGCGATCGGCGAGATCGTAAGCGGCGAGCAGGCCGTCAATCCGTTCGGCCTTTTGAGGCCGTTCGAGATCGACCGGTCGAAGGCATTTATCATTAAGGGCGCTAAACTTAAACCGGTTTCGGGAAAATACAGCCTTAAATATTACAGGCCTGCTGTTAGCGGTTTTGTGGAAATCATCAATTCTACGGCGGCGGGATGGACCGACGCCCTGATAACCGTTCCCGCCGAATCCATGCCGCTGGCTGCGAATATGCCGGATCTCACGCCTACTACGATAATAGTGTGGGACGATATTGCTAATAAAGCGGTATCGGGAAATATTTTTGTAATATTCATCAATACCGCCCAGGTTTCGGGAGACCCCGTAATAAGCCTTATTAATGGCCAGGACCCGGGCGCGGGCGCCGTAAACATAACCTCGCCGGCGGACGGTTCGCCGTTCTCTCAGCTGACTATAGGCGGCAAATATCTTAAAAACTCAAATAAACTGCGCATCGATCTGATATTTTCGATCGACGGCCGCATAGAAGCGGTTCCGGTCGCCTTCAATAATTCCGATAACTGGGGCGCGGATAATATATCGTTCCAGCTCGACTGGTCCAGGCTGATCGGTAAAACCAATTACGGCGCGATGCTTGTTATTTTTGACGAAACGCTCAGAAAAGAAACCGGCATACGCATAGCTGTCAAATTCATTCTTACGGCAAAAACTGCCGCGCCCGTGATGACGCCGGCTGGCGGCAGTTTCACCGCCACCCGCGAAGTGTCGATAGCTTCGGCTACGGCCGGTTCGGCAATTTATTACACGCTCGATGGAACCTCGCCTTCAGCGGCTTCAGTCTCATCGAAGTTATATTCCACTCCTATAATATTGAGCGCAGGCGCCACTATAAAGGCTGTCGCGATAAAAGCCGGAATGGCAGAGTCAAATATCGCCGAAGCTGTGTTTACAAAGCTCGACCTCGTTTCCGCGCCCGTATTCAAAACAGCCTCGGCGGAATTTCAGACCGAACAATTAGTAGAAATCACATGCGCCACGGCAGGCGCCGTTATTTATTACACGCTCGACGGAACCGAACCGGCGGCTTTGACAGGAACCGCTTATAGCGCTCCGTTTAAATTGACGGCGGGCGCTGTGGTCAAGGCTATCGCCGTAAAAGCCGGCATGGCAGATTCGGTTGTCGCCGAAGCAGTATATACGAAATTAGGCGTGGCCGCTATTGCTGTATTCAAGTTTCCTGCGGGCGATTTCGTGACGACCCAGGAGGTCGTTATAACATGCGCCACGGCAGGCGCCACTGTCAAATACACGCTTGACGGAACTGCGCCTTCGTCTTCCGCCGGATATACATATTCGGCGCCCTTCGTAATAAACTCAACCACGACGGTTAAGGCGATAGCGATAAAAACCGGCATGGCAGATTCCGAAGTGTCCAGCGTTACTTATAAGAAACTTGTTCCCTCGGCTGCGGCGGTATTCGCTCAGGCAGGCGTTGTATTTACTGGCACGAAAGAGATTTCGATCACATGCGCAACCGACGGCGCGATCATAAAGTACACGACCGACGGCACGGCGCCTTCGCAGACCAACGGCGTGACATATTCTGCGCCCTTCGTAATAAGCGCCACCACGACCGTTAAAGCGATAACATATAAAACGGGCATGGCTGAGTCGGCGCCCGTTACGGCAACCTTCACCAGGCTCGAACTTGTCGCACAGCCGACGGTGACGCCGTTCGGCGGAATTTTTGAAACGACGCGCGAAGTGACTATCACATGCGCTACGGACGGCGCTACTATCAAATATACGCTCGACGGAACGACGCCGTCGCAGACGAGCGGTTTGACTTACAGCGCGCCGTTCGTGCTTAGTTCGACCGCCGCCGTAAAGGCGATGGCGTTCAAGGCCGGCATGGCCGATTCCGCGGTTTTAACGGCTAATTTTACGAAACTCGTCCCTGTTGCTGCGCCCATACTCCCGGCAGCAGAAACTTTTGCCTCGACGCGCGAAGTGACTATCACATGCGCCACGGCAGGCGCCATAATTAAATATACGCTTGACGGAACGACGCCGTCGCAAACAAACGGTTTGACTTATAGCACGCCGTTTGCGATAAACGCCACTACTAAGGTTAAAGTAATAGCCGTCAAGGATGGCATGGCGGAATCGCCGATAGCCGCCGTGATCTATACGAAGATAGAAATGGCCGCAACGCCGGTATTTACGGTCGCTTCCGGCACGATGTTCGCTTCCTCGCAGGAAGTGGCGATCACATGCGCTACCGTGGGCGCCGCTATCAAATACACGCTTGACGGCAGCGAGCCTTCGGCGACAAACGGCATTACTTATAGCGTGCCGTTCGTAATAAGCGCCACCACAAACATTAGGGCAGTCGCGATTAAATCAGGCATGACTAATTCGACCGTCGCATCGGCGGTTTATACCAGATATGAAACGGTCGCTACGCCGGTAATTTCACCTAACGGCGGCACATTCGACTCGGCGCAGAATGTCACAATTACCTGTGCTACGATTGGCGCATCGATCAAATACACGCTCGATGGCACGACTCCTTCGCCCACCGCCGGCCTCGATTATACGGCGCCGGTTGTTCTTGGAAATTCAGCTGTGATAAAAGCGATTGCTTTTAAAGTTAATATGACTAATTCAGCTGTCGCAACGGCTAACTTTACGATCAATGTGATACATAAAGTTGCCACTCCGATGTTTTCACCTGTCGGCGGCACTTACTCGCAGGCTCAGCAGGTATCGATCACCTGCGCTACGGCGGACGCCAAGATCTACTACACGCTTGACGGCACTACGCCGACAACTTCGAACTACATGTGGTCCGCGCCGATCAATATAACCCAGGCGACGACGGTAAAGGCGATTGCGGTGAAGCCGGGTATGGTTGATTCTAATGTTGCGGAGACGCAGTTTAATGTTAGCCTTATTGCGACGGATTCGAGTCAGTTTACGTATGTAGATAATGGTACGACAATAACGATAACGAAGCACATGGGCTCCGGAAGTGTAGTGGTGATGCCTGGGACGATAAACGGAAAACCTGTAACTGCGATAGCAAACGGAGCGTTTAAAAACTGCACCTGGCTTACGGGCGTGACGATACCAGATAGCATAGTCACGATAGGTTCATTAACGTCATCGGTTGATGGCGCATTTCAGGGTTGCACAAGTTTAACGAATGTTACGATCGGTAATGGCGTGAAAAGTATTGGAACTGGAACATTTAGAGATTGTACCAGTTTGCTGAACATTATAATTTCTGACAGCGTGACGGAAATTGGCGCATTAGCTTTTTTTAAGTGCACAAGCCTAAGCCGCGCGGTTGTGGGTAATGGCGTAGTTAATATAAACGAATATGCATTTTATGGCTGTAATGCGATGACGGAAATTATAATTGGAGTCAATGTTAAAACTATTAAATATGCTGTATTTGGAGGTTGTTCGAAAATAACGTCGGTGACGATACCTGAAAGTGTTACTAATATGGGTTCGGGCTCTCAATTATCCGATGGCACATTTTATAATTGCAGTAATTTAACAAATATTAATATTCCATCCGGTGTGACAAGTATTATGCCAGGCATGTTTTCCGGTTGTTCAAAATTGTCAAGCATTAATATACATGGTAACATAGTTAGTATAGGTTTTGAAGCATTCAGAGGATGTTCTTCTCTTAATTCGATAAATGTCGATGCGGCAAATTTATATTATAGCAGTGTTAACGATGTTTTATACAATAAACATAAAACAGTGTTAATAAGGGCGCATAATAAGCCTGGAGCGTTTGTCATACCTGATTTCGTAAGAAGCTTGGATAATGCTTCGTTTTTTGGCAATAATGCAATTACCAGTGTAGTGATACCTAATGGAATAACAAACATAGGTTCTTATGCTTTTTATAACTGCATTGAATTGACAAACATAACGGTTCCTGGAAGTGTCACAAACATAGGTGAAGCGGCGTTCGGAAACTGCGTCAAGTTGACCGCCGCTTATTTTCACGGTTCGACTCCGGCAGCTGTAGGTTCGAATGCTTTTTCCTGGGTTGGATCAACTTTTAAAATATACTACTTGCAGGGCCAATCCGGGTGGACGACGCCTACCTGGGTTTCTTCCGGCGGGACAACTTACAACACAAGTTCATTTAGTGCAGTTTTGGCCCCTGAATTTACGCCGTTAAGTGGAATTTACTCTGAAGCGCAAAATATTACTCTCAATTGTTTGACAGCAGATGCCACGATTTATTATACTTTAGATGGCTCCGTTCCAACAATGGCAAGTTTAATTTATTCATCACCAATAAATATAAGCCAGACAACGACGATAAAAGCATATGCGGTGAAAAGTGGAATGGCTGATTCGGAGATTGTAAGTTCTCAAATCATAATTGGCAGTTATGTAACCGATTCGAGTCAGTTTACGTATGTAGATAATGGCACGACAATAACGATAACGAAGTACATGGGCTCCGGAAGCGTAGTGGTGATGCCTGGGACGATAAACGGAAAACCTGTAACTGCGATAGCAAACGGAGCGTTTAAAAACTGCACCTGGCTTACGGGCGTGACGATACCAGATAGCATAGTCACGATAGG
>CAYTCW010000046.1:0-13207 GCA_964436235.1 uncultured bacterium | reverse complement strand
AAAACTGCACCTGGCTTACGGGCGTGACGATACCAGATAGCATAGTCACGATAGGCTCATTAACTTCATCGGTTGACGGAGCATTTCAGGGTTGTACAAGTTTAACGAATGTTACGATCGGTAATGGCGTAAAAAATATTGGAACTGGCACATTTAGAGATTGTACCAGTTTACTGAATATTACGATTCCTGACAGTGTGGCGGAAATCGGCTCTTTAGCTTTTTACAGGTGTGTAAGCCTCAGTCGCGCGGTTGTGGGTAGTGGCGTAGCTAACATAAATCAATATGCTTTTTATGGATGTAGCGCAATGACGGAAATTATAATAGGAAGCAATGTTAAAAGTATTAAATATGCCGCATTTGGAGGTTGCTCGAAAATTACGACGGTAACAATTCCTGAAAGTGTTACTGATATAGGATCAGGCTCTCAATCATCTGACGGCACATTTTATAATTGCATCAATTTAACGAGTATTAATATTCCATCCGGTGTAACGAGTATTATGCCGGGTATGTTTTCCGGGTGCGCGAAATTGGCAGGCATTAATATACACGGCAATATAGTCAGTATAGGTTTCGACGCATTCAAAGGATGTTCTTCTCTTAATTCGATAAATGTCGATGCGGCTAATCTATATTACAGCAGTTTTAACGATGTTTTGTATAATAAACACAAAACTGTACTAATAAGGGCTCACAATAAACCGGGAGTGTTTGTCATACCTGATTTTGTAAGAAGCCTTGATAATGCTTCTTTTTTTGGAAATAGCTCTATCACCAACGTTGTAATACCTAACGGAATAACAAACATAGGTTCTTATGCTTTTTATAACTGCATTGAATTGACAAATATAACGGTTCCTGGAAGTGTCACAAACATAGGTGAAGCGGCGTTCGGAAACTGCGTCAAGTTGACCGCCGCTTATTTTCACGGTTCGACTCCGGCAGCTGTAGGTTCGAACGCTTTTTCCTGGGTGGGATCATCTTTTAAAATTTACTACCTGCAGGGCCAATCCGGCTGGACTACGCCTACATGGGTTTCTTCCGGCGGAACAACTTATAATACCGTCCCCTACACCGGTTACACCCCCGAATACATCTACACCGACGATGGCACCAACATCAACATTATCGGCTACACCGGCCCCGGCGGCAACCTCGTGGTCCCCGCCGTCATCAACAGCAAGAACGTGACCAGCCTGGGCGCCTCTTCGTTCCAGAATCACGCTTCGCTGATCAGTGTTACGATACCCGATTGCGTGACATCTGTCGGCAATGGCGTGTTCAGCGGCTGCGCAAACCTAGCCGGCGCCTATTTCCTCGGCAACGCGCCTGCGACATTCGGAACCGGAGTATTTACGGGGGCCGCTACGGGCTTTAAAGTGTATTATATCGACGGCAAGACCGGCTGGACCAATCCCTGGAAAACATACACTACGGATACTTTCACGCCTTCGGCCGCCGTGCTCAGGCAGATCGCTACGCCGGTTACGAGCATAAGGTAAACTGATAAAATAAGGCGTCTCGGGCTTTATAATGCTCGAGACGCCTGTCAGTGAAGTGTTTGGACTAATTTAATTAATTAGCGCAAGGCGATTGTATTATTTGTAAAATAAAGCTTAAAGGGTTTTATTTAATTTTATCTTCAGAGATGCCGATAGATTCGGCAATTATTTTTATATCGACGCCATGTTCTAAAAGTTTTCGAGCCGCTTCGATTTTATTTGCCTGCAAAACCTCTTCAATTCTTGACGCTTCATCGATAGACGCCTTGCGCCTGAAGTCGATCAGTTCCTTGACGTAATTGTCCGCGACCGCGTGTCTGTATGCTTCTATGGCCATAACTATCTCCTCCTCGGTTTTGAGCGCTTCCGGTATCGGCGCCAGACGGTCCTGATACAACTCGCTGAACTTCAACAGGTAAAGCCACTTCTCGAACTTGGTCATTTCCTTGTATGGCTTATCCTTATCGTATTTGATGAGTTCTATGTAGTGCAACTCCAGTTTATCCGTAAGAATCTCGCCGTTTTTTACATTCATAAGCCGGAATGTATTGTGCAGATCGGGCGTGTAGTCGAACATCTGAAAATCCGTTATAGATATGCCTATGGTCGTCGCCAGATCCTGATACCTTCCGCCAGCTTCGAGCTGATCGCCGAATAGTTTTGACAGATAATAAACTGTGCGGTTTATATAATCTTTCGCAGGCTTCAGCTGAACTTCTATGTTATATCGCGTCCCACGGCCGTCAACGGCTTTTATATCGAGTATAGAATGCTTTTCTTTTACGGTTTCTTTGTCTATGCTCGGGTTGAGAATCGTTATTTCCGTTATCGCATTCTGGCCGCTGTAGCCGAGTATCGCATTCAACAGAGCTATCAGGATTCGCTTGTTTTCGTTCTTCGCAAACACTATCTTGAAAATAATATCGTTTATTATGCTGTACGACAAGTATATTTACCCCATTTCACCGTAACATTCACGGCTTTCTTTTCTCTTAGCAAACATATTATACCACAATCTGCCGGTTTTTTCAATCGTTTTGATTACTGCGCTTTGGTTAATAATATTTTGCTCAGGTCCACAAAAATCGTCTGATTTTAATAAGCCTGATTAAATTGTCTTGATCTTCGGCGTCCCATTTCATATTCAATTTGCGATATTTTTCACTGGCCGCTTTGTATTTGGGATAACCCGGAGGATCGCTTATATAAACATAATGTTCGATAGTTTTTCCGTCGGCCGCGTAGACCGGTTCGGTGTGTTCCTTCCAATCGGGTATTTCATTTTCCTTTAAACCGTCAAAAGGATCGGGCCGATTCGGCCTTGTTTTGGTCCACCAGCGATACAACAAGCGTATTTCTTTGGCTGCGTTAATATGTGCGTCGTTATAATTTCAATAGATAATTTCGAATGGTTTTTCCTGTTCGACAAAGTCGACAAGAATTTGAAAATTAGCATGCAGCATTAAATGATCGCGATCCGCCCAGCCCTTTTCAAGTGTGCTTATTTTTAATATCTTCATAATGCCTCACTTTAAAATAATAGTCGCCTTTGTGTTTGCAATTAAAATTTTTTAGGTTAATTCAGAAATTTCAAAACATTTTCAACGCACCTTATTAAATATGGTTTATCGTTCGTCGAATCATTATCGGTAATAATCAATCCGGGATTTATTCTTGATATTTCGCCGGATAAATCTTTTATTAACCGCCTTGATTCGGATATTTGAATATACTCTGAAACGTTTTTCCAGTCTTTTGAAACCAGAAATTTTAATATGGCGTTGAACGCTTTAAAAGCCGCCGGCCAGTTTATCCAGCGAAGATTTTTAATTTCTCTGAGCCTTAAAAAATCCGCCCACTTTTTCGGATCAAGCGCGATCTGAATTTCTTTTCCGCATTGAGCCGCGTTAATAATTCCTGATTTTGCCATTTCTTCGCAGGCCTGCCTGACGGTAGGCTGCGAGTAATGAAGTTTCTTTGAAATTTCGGTCGGGTTGCCGGCCTCGTGTTTCAGAAGATAAGCGATAAGTTCCGCCCGAAGGTTAATTCCAAATAAATATCTCAGCCTGATTATCAGATTAGGCGCCTGAAACAAATCGATTTTAACGGATAATTTTCGCAGTTTGGTTTGGGGCCGTATCCAGCCGTAATGAATGTAATCTTCGTCTTTTTCGCCCCGGACCGGCAGTTCTTCGCCCGCGGGTGAAAGGAAAAGAGACTTTTGACCTTTAAATTTATCCGAGGCGATCTTTTTCCACTTGGCGCTCTTGTTTTTTTTCGATAAAAAGAAAGCGGCTGCGGCTATTATTGATTTTTCTATGTTTTCATCCGCTTTAATTATGTTTTGCATTCGCTGTACGTTGAGGGTATGCTCGTTCTCCGCCAGCCACGAAATTACTTCGTCGTGAAGCCTTGCGTCGTATCGGCTGATTCCGAGCGTGAACGATATCAGCGCTTCCGGATCTATGACCGAATTGAACGGTTTTTTTGATTCGGAAAACAGACCCAGAACCGACCATTGGTCCCAGACGAGATCGAGCATCGATGTGATAAATCGCTTTTTATATTCTTCCAGCCGCATCTTTAAACTCCATGAATAGCAAACATTCGCGCAATTGTTCCCTGAATTCTATCGAAACATCCTGCTCTATTGCCCATAAAGCAGCCATATAAATTTCGTTCTCGTCCGGTTCGAGTTTCAAGAGATCTTGAAAATGACGAGATGCCGGTCCTTGATCGGCCGCCGCATATAGTTTGAAATATATCTGGTCGGTCCGGTCGATATAATGCAAAACGAGATAATCTCCATATTTGAATGTGTGAAGTCTTTTAAAAAAGCCTTCAGGAAGGCCCGAATCCAGCTGGGCCGAGGGACCCGGGTTTATCCAGCCGTCAGGTAAATTAAGGTCATCCGTTACTTTATTTATCGCTTCCAGCAAGTAATCCGGAAACTCTATGCATCTGATAGGTCTGCCGGCATCATCCATCATCGCAAGAACGTCGATGTCTTTCGTCGCCCTTTCGATAAGCCCCAGCGCGTTAAGCGCCGAACCGCCGCACACAATCAATTCGGTAAGCGGACTTTGCGCAAAAGCGAGCCGCTCGTTCAGCGCCTTTAAAATATTATCGCGTTTTGAAGAATCGAATAATAAATTATTCATAATTTATACCTATTATTATGATAGCTTTAAACTATTATTAAGACAATTTTAACATATTTTCGCAAAAATTAAAAGATTTAATTATGATTTTTTTTGCTGATTTTTATATTACTTCTCTTTGCTTTCGATGAAGTCCCTCACCGTCTTTAAATATTCTTCCGTCCTCTCGAGATGGTGCGAGTGTGTGCAGCCTTCGAATATTACGAATTACGAATTTTTAAATTTAGACGCATACGCCTTCACCGTTTCAGGCGCGACCTCGTCGAATTCGCCGCCGGTAAGCAGCACCCGAACGATTATCTCTCAGAGCCGATCGGTTATGTCGAGGTCTTTGAGCGTGCCGGTCACGCTGGATTCGATCAGCCCCCACATGTGTAAATAAACGACCAGCCTGAATTATATCTAAGCTGAAATTCGCCTTGCAATTCAAGAACCTGATGTTATATTTTTGTCTAGGTCCACAAAAATCGTCTGATTTTAATAAGCCTGATTAAATTGTCTTGATCTTCGGCGTCCCATTTCATATTCAATTTGCGATATTTTTCACTGGCCGCTTTGTATTTGGGATAACCCGGAGGATCGCTTATATAAACATAATGTTCGATAGTTTTTCCGTCGGCCGCGTAGACCGGTTCGGTGTGTTCCTTCCAATCGGGTATTTCATTTTCCTTTAAACCGTCAAAAGGATCGGGCCGATTCGGCCTTGTTTTGGTCCACCAGCGATACAACAAGCGTATTTCTTTGGCTGCGTTAATATGTGCGTCGTTATAATTTCAATAGATAATTTCGAATGGTTTTTCCTGTTCGACAAAGTCGACAAGAATTTGAAAATTAGCATGCAGCATTAAATGATCGCGATCCGCCCAGCCTTTTTTTAACGTGTGTATTTTTATAATCTTCATATGTTTATGACTCCTAAATACATAATAACCTCTTTGGTTAAGCCGCCTTTTTGAGCTTGGTTTGAGGCCCGTAATTTTTAACGGCTTCTGTAAGAAGCAAAACGACCATCTGATTGAGGCTTATGGCTTCCAACGCCGCCTTTTCTTTTGAATCCGAACATTTCGATCGCGCGACACAGGTCATCGAAACTTACATTTTCAGGATTATTCATTATTTTTTGAATTAGTTTTTCTTTTTTGGTCATATTTATAAGATAACACCTTCCGGCTTTTAAGTCAAGCGTTTGGTTAACATGTCAACAATTTTTCCTTGACAAAGATCTAATAATTGAGTAAGATTAATTTCGGACATTATAATACCTCTTTTCTGTTTTTTTATTTGTGATGAATTAAATACTAGAAAAAGGTTATAATGTCCACTAATTAATCAAAAAACCTGCAACTTTTTCGGAGAAAAACCAATTTTTCTAAGAGGATGTTAAGTATGATCACACCAAACCAAAAAACAATTCTTCTTGTTGAAGACGATCTTATCATGGCTATGATGGGCAAAAAAACTCTTGAGAAATACGGTTATAAAACCCTCAACGCTAATTCAGGCGAAGAAGCAATTGATATATTCAAAAACAATGTTGATGTTATTAATTTAATACTCATGGACATAGACCTTGGTTCCGGAATTGACGGCACTGAAACCGCAGCGATAATTCTAAAAGACCATGATGTTCCAGTGGTTTTTTTATCAAGCCATACCGAGACTGAAATAGTTGAAAAAACGGAAAAAATAACATCCTACGGTTATGTGGTAAAAGGAACCGGAATTACCGTTTTAGACGCATCCATAAAAATGGCGTTCAAACTTTTTGAATCTAAAACTAATGAAAAAAAGGCAAGTTATGCATTACAGCTTAGCGAGCATCGTTTTCGGACGGCATTTATGACGGGCGCCGACACATATCTTATAGCAAACAGCGAAGACGGTAAAATTATAGAAGTGAATGACCAATTCACAAAGTTATATAAATACGAGCGGTCTGAAGTGATTGGAAAAACTTCACTGGAACTGGGTATGTGGGTTTTCCCCGAAGCTCGTAAAGAGTTTCTTGAAAAGCTGCGGGCTAATAACGGCCGGGTTGAGAATTTCGAGGTTTACGCGCGCGGCAAAGACGGTAAGCCCTTCTGGGTTTTATATTCCGCAAGCGAATTAAATATCGAAGGTTCAAAACTATTGATAGGGGCTATTCATGATATTACCGAGCAAAAAAAATATAGGGAAGATCTTGAAGGCCTTGTTAAAGAACGAACCGCCGAGCTCGCTCAGGAAGTTCTTCAACACAAATCGACCGCCGAGGCGCTTTGCAATAGTGAGATCAAATATCGAAATATCGTTGATAATTCCACGGGCATCATCCTCGAGTGGGATTCAAATGGAAACATATTGTTTATGAATCGTTACGGTCTTGAGTATTTTGGTTTTCAAAATGAAGAAATTATAGGGCGTAACGTAATGGGCACTATTGTCGCTCCTGTTGATACGAACGGATATGATCTTCAAACCAAGATGAAAAATGTCCAGCAAAACCCGGAAGACTACTATAGCAGTGAAAACGAGAATATCCGTAAAAACGGAGAAAAGGTATGGATCGTCTGGACAAATAAGGCCATCCGAGATGAAAACGGCAGGTTGATCAAAACCTTAAGTTTTGGCATCGACCGGACCAGACAGAAACTGATGGAGAAAGAACTGGAGCATTTAGGCGAAATAAGCTCCGCAAATCAGCGATTAGAAAAAGAGATCGCGGAGCGCAGAAAGTCAGAAGAAAAATATCGTCTTGCAATGGAGGCCGCCAATGAAGGTATATGGGATTGGGATTTAAAAACAGGAGAGGTTTATTACAGTCCCGCATATTATAAAATGCTTGGCTATGATGACTTTCAATTTGAAAAAACGCCTGAATTCTGGAAAAATTTGATTCATCCCGATGATCGGGAAATTGCGATATTAAAAAATAGTGAATGTATAGAAGGAAAATGTGAAAACTTCTCGGTTGAATTTCGAATGAAAGCTAAAAACGGAGAATGGCGTTGGATATTAGGCCAGGGAAAAAGCGTTTCTCGTGATGAAAACAGCCGTTCCATCCGTATGATTGGAACTCATAAGGATATTACAGAGCGCAAACGCGCTGAAAAGGCTTTACAATTAACATGCGAGCGTTTGACAGAAGCTCAAAAAATAGCAAAAATTGGTGACTGGGAAGCAGATCTACTTACGGGCGAACTATACTGGTCGCAAGTAATCTTTGATATTTTCGGCCTTGATTCTAAATCTTTTAAACCAAGCGTAACGGCGTTTTATAATGCGGTTCACCCAGATGACAGAGAAATGGTACATGAAAGTGAAAACCGTTCAGAAAAAACCGGATTACATGATGTTATACATCGAATTATCCGCCCGGACGGCGAAATAAGATTTGTTCACGAGCTGGCTAAACGATATGAAGATAATAATGGTAAACTGATTATGCTGCGTGGGACTGTAAATGATATTACAGAGCGAATGCTGGCAGAGAATGATCTCAAAGAAACCGAATCCCGGTTCCGTGCATTTGTTGAACAGGCGCCGGTTTCAATTGGCGTGTTCAATCTCGATGGAACCGGATCTTACGCAAATGATAAATACCTTCAGATGCTCGGACTGCGGAATCTAGATGAGTTTATAGGCCGTCCGGCTTATGAATATTTTGCGCCCCAATTCCGCGAAGACAGCAAAGAACGAACCAGACGTCGCCTTGCGGGGCTTCCCGTTCCTACCGAATTTGAATCGATCGCCCTGCGCTCTGACGACACTGAATTTCCAGTGCATCTGGCTATCACGCCGATAAAGTTTTCAGGAAAAACCGTTATCATTGGCTTTGTGACCGACCTTACCGAACGCAAGAGAGCGGAAGAAAATTTACGCATAAATGAACAACGCCTGCATATAGCCACCAGAGCTGGAAATATAGGCATCTGGGATTGGGATGTTGTAAAAAACGAACTGATCTTTGACGACAGCATGTATTCGCTATATGGTATTACTAAAGAGGATTTTGGCGGTGCATACGAAGCGTGGAGTAATACGCTGCATCCCGATGACCGGCAGTTTGTCGAAGCTGAAATACAGGCCGCCATCCGTAACGAGCGTGAATATGGCGCCGAGTTCCGTATTGTTCGTAAGGACGGCGTCATAAGGATTATCAAGGCCAACTCTCAAACTATCCGGGATCGCAACGGCAAGGCCCTTCGCATGATCGGCACTAATGTTGACATTACGGATCTCAAGCTGGCGGAAGAAGCGCTGCGAAAGAGCGAGGAATTATTCAAGTTCGTTGTGCAAAATAGTACAGCTCTTACAATGCTGACGGATGAAACGGGTAACGTAACTTATATCAGCCCTCAATGTGAAATTATTCTTGGTTATCCGGCCGAAAAATTTATCGGTCAGATAATGCCCGATATTATTCATCCCGACGATATCGCCATGTGCCAAAATGCCTTTGATCGGGTTTTTCTACACGGGCAAAAAGTCAGTGAATTTGAATACAGAATAATAGACGCCGATAATAATGTCCGGTGGATATCCCATAATGCGAACGCATTCAAATTTAATGAAAGTTTTTCGGGAATTCACAGCTCGATCCGCGACATTACCGAACGTAAAATTATGGAAGAAAAATTACGGGAAAATGAAAATAATTACAGAACATTATAGCAGCGAAAACGATGTGTTATACAATAAATTTAAAACGTCGTTGATAAGGGCGCACGATAATGCGAGAGCTTTTGTGATACCTGATTATGTTAAAAGCCTCGATAGTTGTTCTTTTTATGACAATGACGCGATAACGAGTGTTGTAATGCCGAATGGTATAACTAATATAGGAACTTATGCTTTTTATAATTGTAAAGAAATAACGAATCTAACTATACCGGAAAGTGTTACAAATATTGGTGAAGAAGCATTCGCATATTGTACCAAACTAACCGCCACATATTTCCGGGGTTACGCTCCGACCGGTGTCGGTTCGCGGGTTTTCAATTCTGCGGCATATGGTTTTAAGGTTTATTATTTGCAAGGTCAAATTTAATCGTCATCTTTTTAGCCGCAGACCGGAAGATCTTTGCCATCAGGCCAAATGAACTATTATTATCATCATTCATAGATTAAATTAAAAAAAATTAAAAATTAATTGACAAGAAGAACAATAAAATATAAAATTATCAGGTTGTTTAATACTCGGTTATTTAATTACTCGATTACTTGATTATCTAATTTAATATAAATAAAGGAGATCTAATAATGACAAAAAAACTCAACAGGTATTTCGTCGTTTTAATTTTAACGGCCGCGGTTATATTCTGCCCGTTTTACGAAGCCTTCGCGCTTAAAGAACATAATATTCCGAATCTGTCTAAAATAAAAAGAATGGTGATCGAATACAAGGAATCAGGCGAATGGGCTAAAGAAGTAGAAGGACAGGCAAAAAAAGCCTTAGCTATTATAGAAGAGCATCACAATAAATATTTAAAACAGGCCATTATATTCGATATCGACGAAACCGCACTCGATAACTACGCTTTTTATAAAAAATACGACTTCGGCTATAACTCCGAAGCATGGCATAAGTGGATGCACGAAAATATATCGCCGGCAGTCGAAGCTAATTTAGAAGTTTATAATAAAGCCATAGAAAAAGGAATTACCGTATTTTTCATAACGGGCCGCGGCGAAATAAAACGCGAAGCCACCGAGAAAAATTTAAAGCAGGTCGGCTATTCCAATTATAAAGAACTGATACTCCGCGCTAAAGAAGACCTCGGCGTTCCGGCGGTTGAATATAAAAGCGGCCGCAGAAAAGAAATCGAAAGACGCGGCTATGAAATACTTTTAAATATAGGCGATCAGCACAGCGATCTTGACGGCGGCTACTCGAGATTCACCATAAAATACCCGAACCCGATTTACTTTTTAAAATAATATTAAAATTACTACCAGCGGTAAAACCGCACGAAAGGAACGATTGATTTATGATATTTAAAACTTCAATTACAGCCGTTATAATAACCGTCTTTATTTTTTTATCACTATCGTTAATTATCCCTGCAGCAAATGCTAACGCTTACGGGCCCGATTTTGACTTCTCGGCCGTCAAAAAAAATGGCGATCTATTTCAAAGACACTCATTAGATATCGACGGCGACGGCGATACCGAAACGATAGCGCTTCAGGCGTATAACATGCAGGTATCTAAAGAAGGCGATACCGAAGAAATAATGAGCTATTGCGGACTTCTCACAGTGCTTAAAAAAGACGCGGCGTCAGCAAATGGAGAAAAAATACTGTGGCAGGCCAAACCCGCGCCCGCATCCGAAAATAACTCCAGAAATTTAATCGATTTCATGTTCTGCGATTTCGGCCTCGAGCCGATCGAAGCACTTGGCAATATTACAACCGCCGCGGTTGAATTAATTTCACCAGTGCTTCAATCGGATTTGCGCCCCGTCACCTACAGGCTTATAAGATGGGATAATAATAAAAAAGAATTCAATCTCGTTAAATTCGGCGTTCTTAATGGCGCCCTCGATAATCCTGATAAATTCGCCTGGAGCGAATATAAAGACGAATATGTCGAAAAATGCTCATGGATAGGCAAAATTAAAAAAATAAAATCGCCCGGCGTTGTCGAAGCCGAAATATGGCGCTATAACAACAATATGCCGATGGTCGGCATTGCCGTCTTGAAGTATGAAAAAGATGAATTTAAAGTTGATAGCTGGATCGAAAAGTTAAAATTAATAGAACAATAATTTTGCCATTTTATGTGACTGATATCGAATTAATCAGCCGGTAACCCATATACTATATACTATCACTTTATATATATATCAAATTGGTCAACTAAGGCATTACCGCTTCGACGCTAATATCGAGTTGACTAATTTGAATATTATATCGGAGATATCTTTTTCCGATATGGGTTTTGTTATAAAATCATCGGCGCCCGAAGCGAGCACCTGTTCTATAAGGTCTTTCTGGGCGTAAGCTGAAATTACGATAACCGGCAGCTCATAATTTTTAAAACCGGTATTACCTTTTATAATCTCGAGCAACTCGAGGCCGTTAAGCTGGGGCATATTGATATCAAGAAGCAATATGTCGTATTTTTTGCCGTTGAGTTTTTCGAGCGCTTCGTTTCCGTTGGAGGCCATATCTATTTCCCAGCCGTATTTTTCAATTATATACCTTATAAGTTTCTGGCTCGCATCGTCATCTTCGGCTAAAAGTATATTGATACGGTTCGAACTCATAGCGGCGTTTTTTTCTTCCTGCGCCTTTTCCGATAAAACTAAGGGACTTTCTGATAATTCAAACGGCAGCTTCACTTTAAATTCGCTCCCCACACCGGCGACGCTAGATAATTCTATTTTACCTTCCAATTGCTCCGCAATTCCTTTTACAATGGCGAGACCGAGCCCCGTCCCCTGATATTGTTTTGTAAAAGAATTATCCACCTGATAAAAACTTTCGAATATTTTATCGATTTTATCTTCAGCAATGCCTATGCCGGTATCTTTAACCGTAATTTGAATAAGCACCGTTTTATCTGAGCGTTCCAGCTCTTCAAAAATGACTTCGATACTGCCTGCTTGAGTAAATTTAATAGCGTTACTAATAAGGTTGACTAAAATCTGCTTTATGCGGATCTCATCACCGGATACGAAATAATTTGCGCTGTATTTATAAACCGAGCTTAATGACAGTTTTTTCTTATTGACCTGAGGGCTGAAAAAACCAACCGTTCTTTCAATAAGATTAATCATATCAAAACTCTTTTTTTCAAAACGCATTCTGCCGGTTTCAATTTTAGCGAAATCAAGAATATCGTTGATTAAATATAAAAGATGATGAGATGAATGTTGAATTATTTCGACGTATTCCTTTTGAAACCCTTCCAACGGAGTAGATGCTAAAAGACTTGCGAATCCAAGAATGCCGTTCATCGGCGTCCTTATTTCGTGGCTCATATTGGTTAAAAAGACGCTTTTGGCTTTATTAGCGCTTTCAGCCGCCTCTTTGGCCTGTTTTGTTTCGATTTCAGCTATTACGCGCAATTTTTCGTTATTTAAATAATTTCTTAAGAAAAGAAAAAGAATAATTGAAATAAAAAGAGTTATTAAAGCAGATACCATAACAATATCTCTTTTAATTTTTCCGACTTCCTCTTTTACGTCATAGACATAAACGCCGGTGCCTATAAGCCAGCCGCGAGATTCGGTCTTTTTTATATAAGATATTTTGGGCACTATCAGAGAAGGATTATCGAGCCTCTGCCACAAATATTCAACATATCCATGGCCGCTCCTATTAACTATTTCGATCATTTCAACTATCAGTTTTTTCTCGGCCGGATCAGGGATATCTTTATAATGTTTTCCGATCAAATCAGGTCTGTAAGGATGGCTTATAAACATTCCGTCAACGTCGATCACCCAGAAATAGTCTTTCATTTGATTTCCGTATCGGAGCTCGTTGATCTGCTCGAGAGATAATTGACACGCCTGTTGCTTGGTTAATTTTCCGTTTTTTTCATCACGGCTG
>CAYTCW010000045.1:0-30370 GCA_964436235.1 uncultured bacterium | reverse complement strand
AAAGATTAAAATCCGGAAAAACGCAAGAAGAAATTGCTCAAAAAATCCATACCACAAAAAGCGTAATTTCAAGAATTGAAAACCACGCTGAAAATATAACTCTTGCGACCTTGGATAAATTTGCTAATGCTATAGGCAAAGAACTTATCATAAGTTTAAAATGATGAAGAAAATTTTAAAATAGTATTTACAGATAGTTTGCCGTAATAAAACACAGCCATTGATTACTCAATCGAAATTCTTCATAAAATACCTAATTCAATAGAATAAATAATAAGTTTATAAAGCAATCGGGATATCCAAAATTTATAAAGGAGTAAAAGTAATGAAAAAATCGTTAATCACAATCACGATAGCCTGTTTTATGGCTGTCGCTCTCATGGCGGGCAACTCATTCGCCTCTGAAACCAAGAAGGTATTCGACGCTCACGATACGGGGGTCAAATATCACTTTAACGACACCGACATGGATTTCAACTTCGGCGCTCTCGTTCTCGGCGCGACCGTGAACCACGGCTGCGAGATAGGCGAAGCGTTCTACGCCGCATCGAAGATCAAGGACGGCGACGCGTCGAGCTGGCAGGAACAATGGTTCAAGCTCGCCAACCGCTCGGAAGCCAGGGGCATGAAATCACTCGCCAACGGCTACAAGATCAGCGCGCGCGACCAGCTTTCGAGGGCGGCTTATTACTACCGTTTCTCGCTTCTTGCGATGCTTCCAGGCGATCCGCGCTTCGTAAAAAGGGCCGATAAGAGCCGCGAAGTGATGAAACTCGCCGGAAGTCTCTATGAGCCGGCGTTCGAGTATTTCGAGATTCCCTTCGAAGGCACCTTCCTTCCGGGCTATTTCCGCAAGGCGAAGAATGGGAACGCCGCGACGAAAACCCTCGTGATGATCGGCGGCGGCGAGACGTTCGCAGAAGACCTTATTTTCTACATAGCGCCGCAGGCATTTGACCGCGGATATAATTTCGTGACCGTCGACCTTCCCGGCCAGGGCCTCCTTCCCGTCCGCAACAAGCCTTTCAGGCCCGACATGAACGTCCCGATGAAGGCCGTCATCGACTACGTCACCAGCCGCAAGGACGTCGACCCGGCGAAGCTCGCCTGCTACGGTTACAGCGGCGGCGGCGGATTCGTGCCGCAGGCGGCCATGCACGACAAAAGGATAAAGGCAATCGCCATGAGCAGCGCCGTCACTGACGCCTACCCGCTTTTCTCGACCATGCCTGTCGTTCTGGCCGATGAAAAGGAAATAGCTTCCTGGTCGTCGTTCCACGGCAACATCGTCAAGGCTATATGCTGGCGCTGGGGCGTTCCGATGGATAAGCCGTCAGGCCTGGCAAAGGCTAATATCGGATTCGCTTTCGATCCCGCGAAGATCGAAGCTCCCGCGCTTCTCATAGTCGGCGAAGGCGAATTCAGGAGCGAGGAAGTCAAGCGCCAGCAGAAACAATGCATGGACAACTTCCCCAGCCCGCTCAAAAAACAGGTGATCACTCCCTCTGACGAAGGCGCGACGAACCACTGCGTAATGGAAAATAGAAATCTCATGAGCCAGGTCCTTTTCGACTGGCTTGACGAGGTTTTAAAATAGGATGAAAAAATTACGGGCTTTCCGGCGAACCGATCAAAAGATCGAAACCGGGCAGCTCGTAATTTTTTCGAGATACTTTCCAGTATAATGCGTATAACTAATAGAATCACTTTGATTTGATTCAAAAAATCCATGGGGGAACGGATATAAATCGGGTTATAAAAAAAGGACAGTATATTCAACAGGCCCAAGTGGTATTGATTATTATGATGATATTACGGTAGAATATAACTAAACCCAAAAACGAGCTGGAACAGCCTTTGTAATTTAAATTATAAAGATGAATCAATCCGGTCGACACGCCGGCCGAAGCCGCTCGTCAATTGCGCTTTTTAATAGTTTTGCGGTATTACCGTAGATCGTTGTTAGCTTTAATAAAGGCTTCGACCGTGTTGGCTTCGTTATGCTTAAAACTTCCGACATTTTCAACGCTGCTCAAGCCGTTATACCGGTTCGCCTGATTCTGCCTGATTCGGCAGAATTTAACCTTCCAATTCGGTATATTTCAGCCGAATTGGGACGGATTGTCAAGCGGAATAGAAAGTATATTTTGTAAGTGTCAATTTAATCGACAGATACAAAACCGGCACTTATTTTTAAACGGAATAACCTATAAAAAAGCATTTTAACCGGCCGAGAAATTATTATTGAAGTTTTACCTTTAGATTTCAATGAATATCTTGAGTTTAAAAAAATTAAATTAATTGACAAAAATTGAATTAATTGATAACATTGTACCATCAAAAAACGATATTACCTTATAAATCATATTAAGAATCAAAAACATGTCAATTACAACGATAGAACCGATGGAATGGAGAAAAAAGATGAAAAAAATAATAAAAAACAACGTATCGTGGGTTGGAAAGGTTGACTGGGAGCTAAAAAAATTCCACGGAGACGATTATTCCACTCACAAAGGTTCCACTTACAATTCCTATTTGATCCAGGAAGAAAAAACCGTATTGATCGATACCGTATGGCTTCCTTTCGCAGAAGAATTCGTAGCCAATCTTGCCGGCGAAATTGAACTCGGTAAAATCGATTACATAATCGCCAATCACGGTGAAGTGGACCATAGCGGAGCGCTTCCGGCGCTTTTAAAAATTATTCCTGAAACGCCTGTTTACTGCAGCGCCAACGCCGTTAAATCATTAAAGGGACAATATCATCAGGACTGGAATTTTAAAGTTGTCAAAACCGGCGACAAGCTCGACATAGGCAACGGAAAACAGCTGACCTTCATCGAAATGCCTATGCTCCACTGGCCCGACAGCATGGCCGCCTATCTTAACGGAGACAACATATTGTTCAGCAACGACGCTTTCGGACAGCACTATGCCACCGAAATGCTGTTTAACGATCTTGTCGACCAGTGCGATCTATTCAACGAGTCGATTAAATACTACGCTAATATTTTAGCGCCTTACAGCGCGATACTCGCCAAAAAATTAAAAGAAATAACGGCGCTGAATCTGCCCGTCGATATTATCGCTACGAGCCATGGCGTGATCTGGCGCGACAATCCGATGCAGATCGTCGAAAAATATGCAAAATGGGCGGACAACTACCAGCAGGACCAGATAACTATAATATACGAAACGATGTGGAACGGAACTAAAAAATTAGCCGAAAAAATTGCCGAAGGAATAAGCCTCGCGTCACCCGGCACGACGATTAAACTATATAACCTGGCCAAAAACGACAATAATGATTTAGTAACTGAAGTTTTCAAATCCAAAATGGCGGTAATCGGCTCGCCGACCGTCAACAATAGTATTTTGCATTCTTCGGCCGGCTTCATACATCTACTCAAAGAAATGAAGTTTAAAAATAAAAAAGCGGCGGCATTCGGCTGCTACGGCTGGAGCGGAGAATCTACGAAAGTCTTGAACGAACTGCTTGAAAAAGCCGGCTTTCAAATCATAAACGAAGGTTTCAGAAACCAGTGGAACCCCGATATGTCTCAGCTGGAAAGTGCGCTGGAATTCGGCAAAAAAATCGTGGAAGCATGTTAGATATATCATAAAACAGTAACGGGGAAAATATGCACTTTGAAAACAATAAAACGATATTGCTTGTAGAAGACGATATTATTATAACCTTAACCGAGAAAAAAATGCTCGAAACTCGTGGTTATAAAGTTGTCACGGCTAATTGCGCGCGGCAGGCAATCGATATTTGCAACGATAATAAGGAAATCGACCTTATTTTAATGGATATCGATCTCGGCGAAGGCATGGATGGAACGCAGGCCGCTGAAATAATTTTAAAAGAGCGTCAAATCCCCGTTGTTTTTCTATCGAATCATACTGAACCAAAAATAGTTGAAAAAACCGAAAAAATAACTTCCTACGGTTACGTGGTTAAAAATTCCGGAATTACCGTCCTGGACGCGTGCATCAAAATGGCTTTCAAATTATATGAAGCCAGAATAAGTGAAAAAGAGAAAAACGAAGCTCTGGCCCATTCTCACGCTTTAATGAAGTACATCATAGAGCATAACCGCAGCGCGATCGCCGTTGTTGACAAAGATTTAAAATATATCTACGTCAGCAGGCGCTATATCCAGGACTATAAAATCAAAAAAACTGATATTGTCGGAAAATATCATTACGAAATATTTCCGGCGCTTGCTGAAAAATGGAAAGACATCTGCGAAAGGGCGCTCGCCGGAGAAACGTTAAGTTCGCAAGAAGACCTTTTTAAGGCAGAAGACGGGACAAACGAATGGATACAATGGGAATGCAGGCCTTGGTACGAATCGGCGGGGACTATCGGAGGAATAATATTATATACTGAGTTCATTACCGAACGCAAAAAGACCGAAGAAATTATAAAAGAGAGCGAAACCCGTTATAAAAATATTTCCGGCGCCACGACCGATTTCGTCTTCTCCTGCGTCGATTATTCCGGCTCAGGTTATCATATCGACTGGATGGCGGGCGCTATCGAACGAATAACGCAATATAAATTCGAGGAGCTCTTCGCTAAGGGATGCTGGCGATGCATTGTTCATCCTGATGACACAGAGATTTTCGATGAAAGCGTTATAAATCTTCAAGCCGGCGATTTTCGTTCGTGCGCGCTTCGAATTATCACTAAAAGCGGCGTCATAAAATGGCTTTCGGTTGAAACAACCTGCGTCGAAGCCGAATCACCGCATCGATTACGCGTTTTCGGCGGCTGCACCGATATCACCGAAAAAAAGGCCGTTGAAGAAAAATTACGCTTTCACGACAATATTTTACAAAATTTATCTGATGCGGTCATTACCATAGACCTTTCGCTTTCAATTACGAGCTGGAACCGGGCTGCCGAAAAAATCTACGGCTGGAGCCGCGAAGAAGCGATTGGCAAAAAAATATCATTTCTGATACGCTCAGAATCGCTTGAAACCTCAGAACAATGGACACAGAAAGAACTTTCAAAAGCTGATTTTTTCAATGACGATCTATGGCTGCGGTGCAAAAACGGCGGGTTACTGCATATAAAATCTCAGGTATCGCCGTTAAAAGACGATAAAGGGCATATAATCGGAAAAATAATTATAAACCGCATAATCGCGGACGGCCCTTAGAGTTAAATACCCGCTTTTCCCCTTATTTCCGTCTTATTTAAGCCTGACAAAAAGTTTTATCGATAAGGCTGTCTGAAAATAACAATAAAATAACCCGGTAAATAATTCATATACATACCGGCAAATAACACAAAATAATCTTTTTTTGTGTTTATGTCGTACCAAAAATTGACAAAGCTATTTTTTTTTAGTACAATTATTTTACTAATAAGTAAGTCGCATTTTTTTTTTTAACAAGCTAATTTAGCAGATATTAATTAAAAATATATGGAGGTCATCATTATGAAAAAACTTAAAAACACACTGATTGCAATCTTTTTATTTTCACTGGTCATATCCTTTGCCGGAGAGGCTTTTGCCGCTGACGCTCCCGCGCCTTCGCCTTCGCCCGACCAGATTTTAAAAGCGCTTTTAAACGAATATAAGGTAACTTTTTTCAAACACCGCATGACCGCTTTAGTTTTAAAAGATAAGCAGATCCAGTCCGATATGGCCCAAAAACTTGCGGCCACGCCCGAAGGCGATTTCGGTCCGAATGAAGTCGCGGTAGTAAGAGACTATTTAAGAAGCATATCCACTTTTAAAAACGTGGACGTGAACCAGTACCTTGGCGAAAAAATGCCGCTTTTAGTTAAAGGCCTTTTCGGGCGCATCAATGAAATATACACGCAGAAACTCGAAGATTTAAGCGAAAAAATATCGACTTTAATAGTCATTTCAGTTTTAAAAAACGATTCGAAGACCATCGACTCGGTTAACGCTTATTTTAAAAGACAGACGGGAGTTGCCGGAGCGGCTTTCGCGGTGCTTCTCGGCCAGGTTAATACGGCGGTCAAATTTCAATTAAACTCAAAAGAAAAATTAGCCACTCCGTATTTAAAAGACGTGGTTAAAAATTTCGAAACTTTCGGCGCCGCTTTTAAAAAAGTAAGCCTCCAGACGCTCGATACCAGAAATATTGAAAAGATCAAAAAATACACTCACAAAAAAATATGGCGCATCGTATCGGCGGCAATTCTTGAAGAAATAGCCGACCTTCCATCCGACATCGAAAGAATCGGTAAAATCGACATAAATAAAGCCTCCGAAACGGATCTTGTCAATATTCCCGGCGTATCCAAAGATATGGCCGCTAAAATAATTAAATTCAGGGCCGAACGCGGCGGAGTTATCACATCGGTACATGAGCTCGACGCTATAAAAGGCATAGGCGTTAAAACGGTGCGCAAACTTAAATCCGCCTTATACGCTAAAGACTTCGTAATGCCTGAAAAAGAATGGACCGTAATGTGTTTTATAAACGGCGACAACAATCTTGAAATGGCTTCATTGCTCGGCATTAACGTAATGGAACGCGTCGGCTCGACCGAAAATATGAATGTGGTAGTTCAAATCGACAGAATAGGCGTACAGGATTTCGGAAGCCCCGAAGAAGCCCAGTCAAGCACAATGCTCGACGGCAACTGGACGGCCTGCCGACGCTATTTCGTACAAAAAGACAACAGATTATTCGAATTAAACTCCATACTGCTCGAAAAGATGGGCGAAGTAGATATGGGCGCATATAAAAATTTCGTTGAATTCTGCAAATCAACGATTACCCGTTTCCCCGCAAAACACTATGTAGTACTAATTTCCAACCACGGTTCCGAATTCGGAATCGGCGGCATCTCCTACGACGACCAGTCTAAAAATCACATGAGCACTATCCACATAGGCCAGGCGCTCTCCGAAGTTCGCGATTTCATTAAAAATCAAAACGGCAACGATCTGATCGACTTCATGGTTTTCGACTGCTGCCTGCTCGCTAAAATGGAAGTTTTAAAGGAAATCGCCGATTACGTGCACGGCGTTTACGCCTGCGAAAACGTACAGATCAACTGGTACGCTTACGATAATTTCCTTAGAACTTTAACGACTAAACCCGAATTGAAAGGCGACGAGCTCGCATTCGTTTACCTTAAATCTTACGTCGATTATATGCGCGGCTGGGTAAAACGCATGGGTCAGGCGGATAAAATGGTCCTTACATCGTCGGCTTTCGATATGACTAAATTCAAAAAATTCGACGACTCCTTCATTAAATTTTCTTCAGTATTGAACGAATATGCCGACGCTAATCCCGAAGCGGTCGAAACCGCCCTCAAAGCGATGAAAAACCTCAACGATGTTTCGGTATTCGACTTGATCGATTTTGTGAAAAAAGTTAAAACGGCGGCTAAAGACAATAAAGAAATGTTACGCGCCTGCGACGAGCTTTTAAAAAATTACGGCGCGCCCGTAAAGAAATTAGATCACAAAGAATTCAATTATTCGGCATTTCCGTCATCGAGTTTTGTAATAGGCGAGGCGCACAACTACCTCGAGCCTACCGGCAACGGATTATCGATAGGCATATACAGCAAACCTACCTGGTTAGCTATCGCAGCGGCTAAACCGGACTGGGGCCTTAATGAAACCAACGTAATGGGATTTTTACATAAATTCAAAACCGGCGATTACATGAATTTAAAATTAAGCCAGGAAAGCGAATGGGACGAGTTTATGATAAAAATGATAGAAAAAGCTAATTAAGGCCGTATTAACGAATCCGAAGCGGCCGCAAGCGCGAAAGACTGAATAACAAGACTGAAAAATAAATAATTGTGAATAAAAAACACGGTCAGGCCTTTACGGGCCGGCCGTGTTTTACTATATGAATGAAATAACTAAAGTCTTATTTTATTATATCTTAAATTTCGTTAGATGCGCTATATGAACGCAATAAGCCACACTATCAGTAACTATATAACGGTCAGAATAGCTTTAATAAAAAGCGGAACCGAATACTTTTCGGCCGTTCCCTCGTTTAAGCCGGCGAGCGAATCTATTAAGCAGCCGCGCAACTGTTTAAAAATAAGCTCTCCTAAAAAAATAGACGCGCGGGCCGGCGAACCCAGATAGCCCGATACCGCGCCCATATTTTTGAAAGTAAAATTAAGTTTTAAAAATTCAGCGGCGGGATTGACTAAAACCGGCGGCAGGCTTGCAATAATTTCGTTTTTTACCACGCGCGGAAGCAGATACATCATAAGCGAAGTCTCTTTTAAATCGGCGTGAATTTCCTTTTTAAAGTCTATGTCAGAATAGCTTTTAAAAATATCGTCCTGGCGCTCCTGAGAATTTTTCTTTGAATTAATATACTTTTCTATGGCAAGATTATATTCACCCGAGTAATAATAAGCCGAAAGCGGCTCGATTATCTTGACGCCCGGATACTTCGCCTCACAGGCCGCGACGGCGTTAATAACGCATTTAATGAATTTAAGTTCGAAATGATGTATTATTATTACAATGTTTTTAAACCCTATCCGGCAATACTGCATGAGCGTTTCGGATAGAAAATCGGTAAAGGAGCCGGCTTGAAGTTGAGGAGTCATGCCTATACCGTCAGATATCCCCGCCGGCGCGTAAGCGAAAGCGGGAGCTTCAATTCCGTACCATGGTTTTTTTTCGGTTTTCATGGTTTCGCAGAGACTTTCGGCTAAGTAGCGGGCTATGAAGATATCGGTAGTTATGGGAAGATGCGGGCCGTGCTGTTCATATGGGCCGACCGGCATTATCAGATGGCAATTGCCGAAATCTAAAGCCGCGAGCTCCTCATGCGTTAAATATTCTAATTTCAATATATATCACCTGAATAAGATATTTTATAATAAATCCTTCGTAAAACCGGCGTTATTTTTTATCTTTATATCAAATACGACGGCCGATCTATAATACTTAACGAACGCACTCACTTTTAATTTATACTACTTGACCCTGCCTTTGCCGGTATCGCTCATCAAATAGAGCTCTTCGGGATATGGCGCGAAATAAGTCTGCCTGCTTAAATATTCTTCGCCGAAACGCACTATCATCGATTTAACTAAGCTCACCGGAATGCACAACGGCGCCTTTTCGAGCCGGTATTTTTCGAGCGCGTCTAAAAAGAAGGCCTTTTCTTTTGAAGTGAGCTTGTCGGAAAAATAGCCGAAAGCATGCATTAGGGTATTAACGTTAGCTGCATAAGACGGCAATTTAGCAAAGGCTTTATATAACAGGGCTTCATAATCACTAAAAACCTCAGAAACCGTCTTTTTTAAATGATTGGCAACGGTTTTGCCGAGTTCGCGCATTTTAGTCTGATTATAGGTCATCAATAAAAGTTTATTATCGGATTGAAAATCGACTAACGCTTTCATGGAGGGCTTCGCCGCTATTTTATAAAAGGAGGCGATTACGAAAAGTTTAGTCAGAAAATGCTCTCTTATTCTGAAATTGCTTAGCCTTAACTCGTCTTCAACTGCAAGATGAGAGAATTTTTCGATGACCGCCGCCCCGAAAAAACCGGCGCCGGTATCGACGCTCGCCACTTTTTCAAAAGCCGGATAAATTTTTACGCCCTTAATGCCGCACGAAGGCGAATAAGCTTTTAATATTGCTCCGCAGGGCTTATCGAGCGAATTTAGAAAATCGGCGGAAAAATTAACCATCTTATCGGTGCAATCGATATTAGTTGATGGCTGGATCAGGCGGGGCTTTTTATTTACAAGAACCACTCTGATCGGATCGCGGGGAACGCCGAGGCCTATTTCACACTCCGCGCAGACGGGAATAAATTCGACGAAAGGCTTTAAACTCGAAACGAATTCGCTGTGGATTATATCCCCGTTATAACGGCAGCGCTCGAATTCGATGCACTTGCTGATTATAACCTTAGGTACGGCAAATTTAGTCATATTAAACAATCCTTTACTCAAAATTATACTTGTTATTCGGTTGTTTTTTCATCGACATTCAATGGCTGGACAATCGTTTTAAGATGTTCGATTATGGCCGCCGCCTCTTTTTCGCTCAGCCGCTGCGCCGGGTAGGACGGCATATCGCCTGACACAGTGCGCCGCCCGCTGCGAATAACGCTTATAATCCCGTCGTTGTTTTCCGCCGAATTATATTTAAGCCAGAAATCCCTGCCGGCTAAAATGCGCGCCGTTTTAAAATGCGAATGGTCGAAGTGGCATGAGTAACAGTGCCGGTAGAAAAGATTTTCTCCGGTCTCGATCTTAACCTCGGCCGTTTTCGGGCCGGCTGAAATAACTTCAGCGGTTGCCGCAGAGCCTTTCGGACTTAAATTAATTTCACCGCTTCCCGCGGATATTTCGCCGGTAACGCCGGAAGAATCGAGCGCAACTTCAATGCTTTGCCCGCCGGAAGCTAAGGCGCGGCCGTATTTTTTGCGCTCAATTTCGATCTCTGAAGTTTTAAACCGCGATTTCAGCCGCAGCCATATTTCTTTTGTTTTATCGATAACTTCAACGGTATCAGTGGCTTTCGCATTGCCGACAACTTCAACGGTATCGGCGGGTGCGGCATCCGGAGGGGAAATTAAATTAACTTCGTAACTCGCATAAACCGTTTGCGGCAAAAGAAAAACCGGAGACGCCATTATTAAAAAGACACACACAATAACGGATTTTATATTAAAATAAATTAATTCTATTTTCATACAACTATATTCCAATCTATTGATATTTCTTTCAGTTCAAATCGTTAAACGAAATAATTTCCATATTATACTTCTTTAATATTTCTTTCAGTTCGACGCTTTTCAACGCCGCGAATTCATGTTCGCGCGGCTGTAAAAGTCCCGAAAGTTTTTTTAAATGATCATCGCTGACGCCGGGATGAGTCATATATTCGCATATTATATCTTTACCCGCATATTCCGATATTTCTTTTTCAAATACCGGCGCGCTCAAAGCGCCGACGGAGTAAGTGCCAAGAAATGCGCGCGGGTATAATAAATCCGGCGCGCCCGCATCATCGTAATATAAAGATTCGCAAACGCCTTTAAAACATTCCTCAACGGTTTCGCGGTCTATTCCCTGAGTTAAAAACAACTCGCGCGCCAGAATATTAGGGGTAAGTCTGATTTTTTTTATGCCGAAATTTTTAATGCCGGCGGTCACAACCGCAAAAAACTGCGGCAGCATATGAACATGCTTATGCGAATCGACATGCGACGGATAAAAACCGAATTTATCATAAAAAGATTTAACCTGGGCATTAAACTCACGCAAAACATCCGCTGAATCGATATCGGCGCGGGCCGCCCGCGCAATTAAATCTTTAAACTTCAAAAAGAAACCTTGATTATCTACGAGCGAACGCACCTCATTCGCCGGCGAAACGGGCCGGCCGCAGGTCAAATTAAAATGGAGGCCGGCTGAATATCCTGAACGGTCTTCGTTTTCAATAAATTCTCTCAAAAGTTTCACGGACAAATCGCTTATAACATTTATCATAACGGTAGCGCTTTTCAAAGGCGTATCCGCCCTGAAAAGTTCTACTATAGAAGTTGAAACTGCGTCGGTTATGCCGAAATCATCGGCGTTAAAAATTACTTTCATATAAATTCCCATTATATTAATAAATTATGATTTTGTCAATCACTTTTATTAAAATCGGATTCGTAACGGCGGCATAGATCGATCAAGCGCATCAACCTGTTGTTTATAGCCGATTTAGAAATTTTCGGCTTGGTAAGCCGCGCAAGCTCGCTGAGCGACATATGCGGATTAGCCGTTCTGAGGCGGGCCATTTCTATAAGGGCGGGAGTGAGTTTATCGGCGAAATTCGACTTGAGCAGATTTTTAATTTTAACTATCTGATCGGCCGCTATATTTGCGGTGCGCTGTATATTGGCGGTTTCAAAATTAACGCTCCTGTTGGTATTATTTTTGATTTCTTTGATGATTTTAATATTTTCAAGCTCGAAATAACTTGTCGTAACGCCGAGGTAGGCAAGTATTTTTTCGAAATTTTCGAACGATTTCGAGTACAGCAGTATAATATCGCTGTTTTTTAATATATGGGTTTTAATTTTACAGTTTATTTTCTGAATGAGGATTTTACGAACGATATTAGCCACTAAAGGCTCTTTTATTCTTATTTCAAAATGATAATTTTTCTGCGGATTTTGAAAATAACCGCAGGTTACGATAATGCTTTTAATAAAAGTACTCTGACAGCAGTCTTTTTCCAGATGAGCCAGAATATTTTCGGGCGGCGGCGTCTCAGAAAACATTTCGCTTCTAAGCGAAAGCTCTTTTAAGATTACCCCCAGTTTATCTTCTTCATCTATGATGCATTGATAATAATCGCCGCCCGACAGATTATCGCGGACTTTATAGATATAAGCGAAAGATATTCCGGCTAATTTTTTCAACATACGCCCGATCTTGCCGACAAAACTCATCGAAGGAAGGCGCAGCGCAAGCCTCATCGAACCGCCCTCGCTTGTGATCGAAGCCGTATTTTTAAGGATATTATATAAAAATACCTGCTGGCAGCATATTTTTTTAACCGGCTGCCTGATGAGCTCGTCTTTAATTTTAGACGAAAAACTTATATTATCCGACATGAGTAATCACCGCGTCAAGTCTGTATTATTTTCGCTATATCCGAAACATGGCCCGGGTTCATTTTTTTGAAAAGGGAATCGATGAATATTTGAGAACTGTTATGCCCCTGCCTTTTTAAACGCTCGTTCATGACCGCCACCTCGATAATAATCGATATATTGCGTCCTTCCTGGACCGGTACGGATATTTTCCTGAGTTTGACGCCCATTATATCTAAAACGTCGAGACTGAGGCCGAGCCGGTCGAAATGATGCCGGTGCTGTTCGCTCGAAGGTATTAAGTCGATGACGATATCGACCTCTTTTTCCTGGATGGTGGCTGCCGAGCCGAAAAGAGCCTGCACGTCGATAATGCCGAGCCCTCTTACTTCGATATGATATTTAAGCATCGGGTCGGAATAGCCGTATATATCGTTTCCGATACGCCGGAGAGTTACGACGTCGTCGCATACGAGACAGTGGCCCCTGCGGACTAATTCGAGCGCGGTTTCGCTCTTGCCGGTGCCCGATTCGCCCCTTATAAGAACGCCCATGTTGTATAGTTCGAGCAGGGTTCCGTGCATTATCTTTTTAGGCGCGAATTTAGTTTCGAGATAATTAGAAAGCGATACTAAAAATCGGTCGCAGGGCGCGTCCGTATGCAGAACCGGTATCATAAAATTTTCCGCGACGCCGATGAGATCGTCGAATTTTTTAACGGAGTCGGTTAATATAACGCAGGGAACATGATATAAAAAAAGCTCGTGCAGGCGCATAAATCGAAGATCGTGTGAAATATTTTCGAGATAGCCGATCTCGTTTTTGCCGAAAATCATTATACGGTCGAAAGTGAGATTTTTATAATAACCGGCTAATTCCAGACCGGGTTTTGTGACTTCGGGCGAAACTATCAACCCGTCGAGGCTCTGACTGCCCGATATTACCGCCAGCTTTAGATCTTCGGCGAGTTTTTTGATGCTGATTTCATCTTTTATTTCGTGCTTTATATCGTTTTTTTTTATATTCATCCGCTTTTAAACCGTCCTGATCCGCTATTAATGACTGCCGTTTTCTTTTTTTTCCGGCAGCTCGCTGAAATGAGCCGCCATATTGCGACCGTTTTCTTTTGAATAGTAAAGAGCCGAATCGGCCTTTAGTATCAGATCTTTTTTCTCTTTAGTATTTATCGGAAATGTAGCTATCCCGAGGCTTATGGTTATTTTAAGGGTTTTGCCGTCAGGGCCGGCAAGATCAGCCTCTTCGACGGCGCTGCGGATTCTTTCAGCCATTTTTTTTGCGTCTTCGAATCCGGTCTGGGGGGCGATTATGGCGAATTCTTCGCCGCCGTAGCGGCACGGAATATCCACTTCGTTTCTGATGGTGTCGCGTATTATATCGGCGACCTTGATAAGAACCATATCGCCGACCTGATGGCCGTATGTATCGTTGAATTTTTTAAAATGATCGATATCGGTCATAACTAAAGACAGCGGAGCGCCGTATCTGCCGGAGCGCTTTATTTCTTCATCGAGTCTTATCTGGAAATAACGGTGTATGAAAAGTTTGGTCATGCCGTCGGTAATTGAAAGTTCGTACAGCCTGGCGTTTTCAATCGTCATTGCCGCCTGGGTGCAAAGCGATACGGCAAGGGTTTTATCGTCTTCGTTAAAACCTTCCGCGCCTTTTTTATTTACTATATTGATAACGCCGATAGCTTCGTCCTTCGTCTTCATAGGCACGCACATCATATTGCGCGTTACATTGTCGGTAGTCTGGGTCGATTGGGTGCGTAAAAAACTGCTGTCACTCTGTATATCGTTGGATATTATGGTTTCGCCCGTCTTAAAGGCCTGGCCGGCTTTTCCCTCGCCCGGCGCAAATTTGACGCGCCGCTCGAATTTGCCGGGATAGCCTATGGCCATTTCGCAGGATATCAGGCACTCTTCGGCGTTATAGAGCATGATGGAACCTTTTTCGGCCGCAAGCGCGTCTATCATTTTAGTTAAAATAATGGTTAAAAGCTGGTCTTTATTATTTAAAAAGTTCATCGACTGTGAGACTTCATAAAGCGTGGTTACTTCGAACATTTTACGCTTGAGGCTTTCGTTGTATATATCGAGCTTATCGCTCATTTTATTGAAGGCTCCGGCTAATTCGCCGATTTCATCCGAACGGTCGATAAGAACTTTCCGTTTAAAATCACCTTCTGAGGTCGCGTGGGCAATTTTAGCGAATTCCTTAAGAGGCGATGCGATATTAGACGAAAGCAGATAACCTGAAAGAGCGGCGAGCGCGAGCGAAATCCCCATTATAATATAAAGGTTGTTAAGCACGTACATGTTGGCTATACCAAAAAGCCGGCGCGGCACAAGCACGCACATATAACCCCTGAAATTGCGGTCTTCGTCATAAATTTTCGAGTAAACGTTTACCGTATAATCGCCTAAAAATTTTTCTTCTTCCCTGTATGACTGGGCCTTTTCAAGAGCGGCAACGGCGGCCGGGCTTATTTTAATGCCGGTGGTCCTGCTGCCGGTAGGATCGAAGCGTGTCGAAATCACGGAAGTTTTATCGTCGTAAATAATTACATCGATATTAGTTATATCTTTGATGGCGTCGATCGAATCGTTAGGGATTAAAACGAATGCGCATATTATGCAGGCGCGATCCGAGCGAAGATTATCCGCGGTTTTTATAACGCTGCGAAAATAGGCCTTGCCTTCGCCGGCAAAAACGATCGATGAATGGTTTTTTCCACGCGCCACTTTTTTAAATACCTGCGGCTCGGGAGTTAAAATCTCATTGAACTTGCTTTTATGCACGCTTACAAACGGCCTGTAATCGAGCGTAGCCGAATCGAGGGAATAAATATCGACGAAGCCGTAATTAAGTTTTGAGTCCCAGCCTTTAACCGCGGCGGCGATTTCAGCGGTATCGCCATTTTCAAGCGTCATGCGGAACTTTTCGGCGCCAGCGAGAAGGTTTAACTGGACCTGCATTGAATCGAGCGAGCGGTAAAAAAAGCGATTGACTATTTTAGTGGTAAACTCGAGTTGATTATCTATTTCTTTTTCTGTGCGCTCGGCTAAATCGGAGGATACAAGATAAACCGACAATATCATGGGTATTATCAGGATCACAACGAAGTTAAGTATTATTTTATGCGATAGTTTTAAATTCATTTATTTCCCGCCCTGTTTATGCGCCCTTCGATTCTGGGATTCAATATTTTATCTTCGCGCATAAAACGCATGGAAGTTTCGCGAAGATTGTCGTAACAGCCTATCAGATGGCAGTTTTTTAACTGCGGATATCCGCCCTGGCCGGAAGCCAGAAAACCGTTGGTAGCCACGCGGTACTTTCTGCCCGGCTGAATTTCGGAGCCGGCAACGCTTAATTTAGTTATAACGTCGGCGTTTCCGTCCGACTGGGCTTTATTGGGGTCGTATGAATAAGACACGCCGCTAACCTGCAAAAGTCCGCGCTCGCGGCGGCAGGTGGTATTAATGACATCGTAGAGGATATCGCCGGGAACTTCGAGTAGAACTATATCGTTATCGAAAGGCAGAGCGTTATAGACGTCGCCGACGGTGATATCGCCGGCTTCGATATCGGCCCTGAAAGAACCGGCGTTTTGAAGCGCGACCTCGGCCGATGCGGCTTTTAGCATATAATCGGCTATTAAATTGCCGAAATTGGTTTCTTCGTTGAAGGGCCTTTTCAGATAAACCTCGGAAACCGCTATCACCTGATTCATTATGGCGTCGAGTTTGCGAAGGTAATCGGAAACGATTTTAGCGCAAAGCCCGTCGGCTTCGATCTGATTGACTATTACGGGAACTAATTCGGCGCAATAATCAAAAGACTTATAAGTTTCGCTGTCGAATAAAATTTCGGCCCGGGTAAGCTGGGCACCCTTCGCGAAGCCGTTTAAGGCAACAACCATCGTATCGCCCATTTTTTTAACGCCGCTCATTTGATTCGTAAAGTCGAGGCCGATCACTAAATTAAAACCGCTTTTAACTAAAAGGGAAAGAAGCGCGGTATCTTTTTCGAAATCAAGCTGGGTGAGCGCCACGGTAAAATCGACTCCCTGCTCCGCCGCTTTTTTCATGAACAGTTCAACGGTTTCGGTTTCAGCCGTCATGACTAACTCTGATACATTTTTAATGGTCGAATCGGTAAGCGTTTCCGGCGGAGTAATTCCAAGCACGCCTATTTTAAAACCTTTTTTATTCACTTCGAATATAACGCTGTCTTTAAATTCTTCAAAAAACTCGCCGTTATTTTTATTTCTGACGTTAGCCGCGAGGATCGGAAAATTTGCATCGGCCGCGCGCGCCTTCAACACCTCGAAACCGTAGTCGAACTCGCGGTTTCCAAGCAGCATAGCGGAAACACCCATTAAATTCATGGTATCGACGACGGCACGGCACTGCGAATAATAGCTGTGCGCGGTACCCGGAAAATTATCGCCGCAATCGAGTAAATAAAAAGCGGAACGGCTTTTATCGGCCTTTTTTCTTAATTCGGAAATTTTAGAAACCAAAAAAGGCATCCCGCCGACCATCATGCCGCGATAAGGCTCGCCGCTGGCTTTGTAGGATACTATATTTCCCTGAAGTATTCCGCTTATTACGAAAGTGACCCTTGTAGTTTTTGCGATATCGATGAGCGAGTAAGAAATTATAAATCCCATCACAAAAACGAAATAAAAAATAGCTTTCAATAATTTTTTCATTGCAGAAAGATTATATTAAAATTACAACCGTTTGTCAATATCAAAAACAAGTATTGTCAAAAAGGGATATCTCGAAAAGGTTATATCAAAATAAATATTGACTAATAATTCCAATGATGTTAAAATATGGCTATGTCAATCATTGAACGATCATCGACATCTTATATTAACAATTTTAGTGCGAAAAGCTCGCGGATTTTAATTTTAATTTTTTGCGCATGTTTTCTCGTATTAAACGCAGGCTGCTCCGGCGCTAAACTGCCCGCTAACGATGCCGCATCGTTAGAAGCTCTGAAGGCGGCTGATTCTTCCATCATAAAAAAAGATTTCATCGATTTAAAATTTATACCGGCGTTAGAATCTAAAAACCCCGAAAAAATAAAAAGCCTTTTCGACCGCGCGCTTACTAAAACCGACCGCTGGAAATCATTTATAGATTCAGCCTGTCTTTTAAATAAGGCTAAAGCTGAAACGGGCGGCCTGAACGCCGCCGTTAAAACTTCCGGCGACGGCTTTCTGATAAGCGAAATTTCATTCGACTATAAACTTTACGGGTTTACAGGCCTTAATTACAGGCTGTTCGTTAAAGAGGGAAGAATGGTTTTCAGCTTAAAATCTTGCTTCAGCGGAGGCGAAGCCGAACACACAATAATTTCGGACGGTTTTGAAGAAAATTATCATTTAAAAGGGCGAATCTGCCGTCAAAATTTACGCGGCATAAGCGGCGCGGCGGTGACCATCGCCTCCGATAAAAATAATTTTTCTTGCACCACGGACGATAACGGCGAATTCAGCATCGAATTCATACCGGCGTCAGAGTTTAGCGTAAAGGTGGATAAACCAGGCTATATACCCGTAGAACGAAAAATAACCGCACTTAAAAAAGGCGAATATTTTCAAATCGACGAGCTGATATTAAAACGAATAATGAATATCGACGGCACTGCACCGGCAACCGGCGTCGATGATGACGAAGACGAAGACGAATTTTTATCAGGCGGCGGTATGTTTTATTTAACGCCCGGTTCCCGAACTTTTAATAACGGCCTCGGCGCAGACGCTTCCGACAAATCAGTCAAATTAAACTGGAGCGGCATTAAAACAAACGATGCTCAAAAACACTCATACGGCATATACCGCAAAACCCTTACGGACAAGGATTTTAAAATGATCCACACCGCGGAGGATATCGAGAGCTACACAGACGAAGGGCTCATTAACGCGGGTATTTACGTTTATAAAGTAGAAGCGCGCCTCGCCGGTCAGTCATCCTCGCCCGCATCGGTTTTCGGCCCGGTTACCGCGATACCCGCCTCCCTGAAATTTGCGGTCGAATTCGAGGATATCGTTTCGAATTCTCTTAAATGGAGCGGCGCGAAACCTCTTATCATCAACGAAAAATTATTTTCCGGCGGCCGTTATATAGCCTTCGACCCTCTAAAAACGACCGCGTTATCTTTTTTAACCCCTAAAAAAATCAAGACGGGCTACTATAAAGCTTTTTTATACGTAAAGCGCACTAACGGAGATTCGGCGCTTAAAATTGAAATTAAACAATTTGGAGAACCCGAAGAGAATAAAGCTTTTTACCGCGGTGAAATAAGCCTTAAAGCCCCGGGCGATAAAGAAAACCGCGACGTGATCGAGCTCGGCGAAATGCTCATCGAGCCGAAGAGCTGGAAAAATGAAATCATTAACGAAGATTATTGCGAAATGTCCATTAATATAAGCCAGAGCGAAGAAATTGATGCGGCCGAAGACAAATCGAATAAAAAAGCCGGCGGCAATAAGATATCGCTCGATGTTATAGAGTTCGTAAAAATAGACTAAATTTAACTGCCGTAAATAAACAGCTTTAAATCGAGGTGACAGGCAAAATGTATGAAATTTCAGCGAAATTTTCAATTTCATCGGCGCATTTTTTATGCAATTACGAAGGCAAATGTAAAAATCTGCACGGCCACAACTGGAATATTACAGTATTCGTAAAAGGCGACGAGCTCGACTCGCTCGGAATGCTTATCGATTTCAATACGCTGAAAAAATATTTTAAAATTATCGAAAACGAACTCGATCATACCTGCCTTAACGAACTCGATTATTTTAAACAGCGGAATCCGACCGCCGAGAATATCAGCGAATATATATATAACCGTATGAACGAGCTTTTCCGCGGCGATAAAATAGATAACGCGGAAATCAGTAAAGTTTCGGTTTATGAAACTCAAAACTGCGAAGCTGTTTACTACAAGTAATATTTCACGACTATGAACAATTATCAGCTATCTGAAAAATTTAATGAAATGTCGGTGATGTGCGAATATGCCGGCGAAAATATATTCAAAGCGAGAGCGTTTCAAAAAGCGGCCGAAATTATAAGTTTGCTCGACACCGAATTATACGCTCTTGAAGACGATTTTCAAATAGAAGGCGTAGGGCGCGGCGCTAAGGAAATAATATCCGAATTTTTAAATTCCGGCCGTTCTAAATCTTATGATGAGCTTAAAGCCCGCGTTCCTGAAGATATTTTTTTAATGTTAAATATCTCGGGCATAGGTATTAAAAAACTTAAAACGCTCTGTGAGACTTTGCAAATTCAAAAAATAAGCGAGCTTCTCGAAAAAGCTTTAAACGGAGAAATCCGCGCGGTAAAAGGTTTCAGCGCCGCAAGCGAGGCCGGTATCATCGGAGAAATTTCAAGAATAAACTCCGAAAAAAATTCAAAACTTTTTTTCGTTGCCGAAAAATTATTCTGCGATATAAAACATCACCTTCAGCGCGTCGATTCAATAAAAGAAATCGATCCTGCCGGCGAGTTCGCACGTAAACTTCCCGTAGTTAAAAAATTGTCATGTTCCTTAATATACGATGGAAAAACCGACGCAGAAACCTTTAATATAGCGGAAGAAATAAAAAAAAACCTTAATTTGAACGGCGGCGAATTAATAAAAGAAACAGGCGATTTATCGATATTAAAACTGCGGAATTTTTCGGGCGATTTTCCGCTTGAATTTTTTTTAATAAAAAACGGCGATAAATCTGAAAAGATAAAAAAAATACTTACCCTTTCGATAGATTACATTAAAGCGGGCGTTAAAGATTCAGACTTGAAAATAAATACCGATGAGACTTCTGAAAGCGAATTTATCTTAAAATCGATGCCGGCGCTTGCTGAAAATTTTGACCGCCTCGGCTTCTTTAAAGCCGCTCCGCCGCATTCGGAATTAGTCTGGAAAACTTTGCCCGCCGCCGCCTTTAAAACTCTCCAACTCTTTACCACCGATAAAATTAAAGGCGCGTTCCATCTGCATTCCGATTATTCCGACGGTACCGATTCGCTCGAAACCATAGTATGCAGAGCTAAAGAATTAGGCCTGTCATATGTAGGCATAACCGATCATTCAAAAAGTTCTTCCTACGCGGGCGGATTAAGCGCCGAAAGGCTTATCGCGCAGATAAAAGAAATAGATTCGCTTAATTTAAAGTACGCCCCGTTTAAAATCTTTAAGGGTATAGAATGCGATATATTAAAAGACGGCACGCTGGATTTTTCCGATGATATTTTAAAAGAACTCGATTTTGTTATTATTTCCATACATTCGCATTTCAAAATGCCCGCCGCGGAAATGAACGAACGCATCAAACGCGCGATTTCCAACCCGCTCGTAACCATGCTCGGCCATATGACCGGCCGCCTTCTGACTAAAAGAACGGGTTACCCCTTAGACGAAGAAATTATATTTGCGGCCGCGAAAAAAAATAGCGTAATTATAGAGCTGAACTCCAACCCTTACAGAATGGATGTCGATTATAAGCATTTTGCGAGACTTTCGGAACTCGGCATTATGATTTCGATAAACCCCGATTCTCATTCGATCAACGACGCCATGCCCTGCATTAATTACGGCGTCAATGCGGTAAATCTCGGAGCAATGCCGGAAGAAGGCATATTCAACACTAAAAGCGCGCAGGAAGTGGAAAGTTATTTTAATTTTAAAAAAGAAATAGCCGGAGGGCTTATTAAAAATTATGGACAATAAAACTGCATTAAAAATTTATAATATATTAAAAACCGAATATCCCGATATCCCGAAAAGTTTTCTTGAATTCAAAGACAGCTACCAGCTGCTTATAGCTGTTATTTTATCGGCCCAGTGCACCGATAAGATGGTCAATATAGTCACACCGAAGTTATTTGCGGCCTATCCCGACGCGCAATCCCTCGCCGCGGGTGATCTTGACGATATTATGACGATAATCAAGCCTACGGGCTTTTTTCAAAACAAAGCGAAGAGCATTAAAAATTGCGCGATACAGCTTACTGAAAAATTCGGGGCGAAAGTGCCCGAAACCGTCGAAGAATTAATAACCCTTCCGGGCGTCGGACGCAAAACCGCAAATGTGGTCACTCAAATAGCATTTGATAAAACTGAAGGCGTGGTAATCGACACTCACGTTAAAAGACTATCTAACCGCATCGGTTTTTCACCGCACGACGACGTGGATAAAATCGAAACCGATCTTATGAAACTCTTCGAGAAAAAACTCTGGAAACCTCTGACTTTTTATTTGATTTTACACGGCCGCAATATATGCATAGCGCGCAAACCCGACTGCGACCATTGCGTACTGTCTGCGTTGTGTTCTTATTATGCCGATAATAAAGGCGTTCCGGCCGCAGCCGGCAATGCAGGCAAAAAAACAGCCGCAAAACCGCCGGCGAAAAAAACGCGCGCGGCCGCGAAGAAAGCGGGTAAGTAATGGCCATAGCAAAACCTATCGTAATAATCGACGGCTGCAATGCGATTAATTTAATGAAAGCATTTGCCGGCCCCGCCGGAGCGAATCCGGCGGCCAAAAATTTTCAGGCCAGCTGCTCAAAACTTATATCGATAATACAGAACTTTTCTTATCAGGCCTCGCGCCGTTTCATAATAGTCTTCGACGGCTACAGCCCGGGCGGACGCAACCAGAATTTCGGCGACTGCGTATCGGTAGTATTTTCCGGCAAAAAAATAGCGGACCTCGTCATCGAAAAAATGACGCTCGAGCGAAACGCTAAAATAATAGAAGTAGTAACTTCCGACAATGAAGTCGCCAACATCTGCCGCAATCACGGCGCTAAAGTCATTAAAATTTCCGAATTCGAAAGCCAGCTCGAATTTTACGGCCAGCAGGCGGAGCGCCATTTGATCAAACAGAAAGGCGGCAAAGTAAGCGGCCCGATAAATCCTTTAGAAGATAATCTCGATGAAAAAAGCGCCGAAAAGTTAAACCGGCTTGCAGTTATTCTCCAGCAGAAAGAAATGGAAGCTCTGGCAAAAAAAGAAGCCGACGCAAAAGCGGCCATTGAACAAAAAAGAAAAATAAAGAAAGCGGGAGCAGAGGCCACTGAAAAGCCGGGAGTTAATTCCAGAACGATTATCAGCGACGACGACGCTTCGCTTTTTACCGAAATGTTCGCAGGCGCAAAACGAGTTCAATCCAAAAAATACGAGGGCGATGAAAACAATAGCAAAACAGTCGGTAAAAAAGGCGCAAAGCCGGATGCCACAAAAACGGACGGCGATAAAAAAAACTCCGGCGGCAAAGATTCCGCGAGCTCCGAAACATTCGACTGGAGACAACATATAGACGAAAGTTTTGATAAATTTTCGAAAAAAAGATAGTAAACATATAATCAAGTTTTAAGGACGGCAAAAATCTTTTTTCCGTCCTGCGATACTTTAATAAAGACCGGGCAATCGCCACGAAAGGCTTTAAACTGACATTCGATGAAAAAAATACTATTGGTAAATCCCGCCACGAAAAAAGACCGGGTCGAAATTCCCGGACAATATAAGGGTTCCGATATATTCAGGTATCCTAAATTAGGCACTCTGGCAATCGCGGGAGTGACGCCCGCCGGTTATCAGATCGAAATAACCGACGAAACCATCGATATAATAAACTTCGACGCCGGTTACGAGATTGTCGGAGTATCGGCGGTAACGGCTTTAGCAAACCGCGCTTACGAAATCGCGGCCGAATTTAAAAAACGCGGCGCGCACACCGTTATCGGCGGCTGCCACGCGACCTTTCTTCCCGAAGAAGCTAAAAGCCATTTCGACACGGTAATATGCGGCCTCGGAGAATCGCTGTGGAACGATTTTTTAAGTGATTATGATAAAAACCCCGAAATTTCTAAAAAAATATATAAATATAATAAAGCCGGCGCGCCGAAGGAATTGCTTCACGGCGCGCCTTTCGCGGCCCGTTTCGCCGAAGGGAGGCCGGGATACGCCGCGGGCCATGTTTTTTCGATAATGCGCGGCTGCTCGAAGGCTTGCGATTTCTGTTCGATCAATGCGTTTTTCAACCGGCGCGTTTATAAACGCCCGATAGCGGAGGCCTGCAGCGAACTTAAAAATCTCAGGCACCCTATAATCAATCTGGTGGACGATAACATTTATTCAGACCCCGGCTACGCAAAAAGTTTTTTTGCCGCCGTAAAAAATTACGGCAAACACTGGCTTTTCCAGGCATCGACTGATATAGTGCGCGACAGACGCCTTATGAAACTTCTCGCAGAAGCCGGCGCGAAAGGCGTATTCGTAGGTTTCGAATCGATTTCATCGTTTAATCTGGCAAGCTCGAATAAAAACCATAACACGGTAGATAAATATAAAAGAGTGATAGACGTTTTTCACGAATTCGGCATAGTGGTAGAGGCCGGCATGATGTTCGGCTTCGACGACGACGGCCCCGAAGTGTTCAAAAAAACATACGATTTTTTTTATAAGCTGAATCTTGATTTAATGCAGATCGCGGCGGTTACTCCGATGCCCGGCACAGCTCTATACGATCGCATGAAATCGGAAGGCCGCATAATAAGCGATAACTGGGACGATTACGACTGCAAAAAAGTCGTCTTCCGCCCCCGCAAAATGAGCGTGGAAGAGCTCGTCAAAGGCACCGAATGGCTTCGAAACGAATTTTATTCGTATAAATCCATATTAAAAAGAGGAATAGCTAATTTTAGCAGTCTCGGAGTCATAGGCACTCTCGGATATTACCTTCGCGGCAACCTCGGTTTTAAAAAGAACCACTCGCTCGGTTTAGATTATCCGCCTTAAAATAATGTGGTTAAAAAATAAATACAAATATAAGTATAGCAGGAGGCAGTCAATTGGATAAACTTTTAAAAATAAACTTTGAATACAGGGTTGAAATTTCTTATGCCATATTCTTTTTAACTCTTTCAACGCTGCTTATCAATACCGATATGATCTACGAAAAAATAGCGGTTTCATTGGGCATAAGCGCTTCACATGCCATGAGCCTTTTATTTTTGATAATAGGGTTTTTCAACCTGCTCGCCGGCGCTCTGCGCGTTTCCGCTTGCGCCTATCTGGGCTCGGAGGTCATGATGAAAAAAGAGATCCAGACTAAAAAAATGACGGTGGCAGGGCCTTACGCCTATGTGAGAAACCCGATATATCTTTCAGATATCCTATCGATGACCGCCGTATCGCTTGCCGGAAATATCTATTCCGTGGCCGTTATATTTTTCGCCAAACTTTTTTCATCGCTTCTTTTTTGTATTTACGAAGAGAGCAATTTGTTAAAATATCTCGGAAATGACTATAAAGATTACTACGACAGAGTGCCACGGTTCATACCCAAATTTTACCAATACTATAAAACCGATTTATTAGCGCATAAAAACTATAAAGACGGTCTTAAAAACAGCTTTTACCCATTCGGAATCGCGGCAGGATTTTTTGCGGGCGCCCTTACGCAAAGTTATCTTTATGTTTTTATAATAGGCGCCATTGCACCGATCGGCTGGTTCGCGCTTTACAGAAAAAAACGAATCTAACTCACGCTTAGCTAATAACACAAATAAATGCCTGTGTAAACATACAGTGTCGGATACAACATACACTTTTTTTATACAACCGAACAAACATTAAACACGGAATCACGAAAATAGGCAAAATTATGTTCGCTAAAAATTGGCACGCTATTTGCTTCTTAACTTAAGTGTGAAGAAGGAGAATTCTTATGAGCCAAAAGAATGATTTTAAAAATAATGATAAAATGGTTCAAACGAATTCATTGAGTTTTTTAACCGATGAGAGCGGGCAGGGGATGGTTGAATACGGCCTGATACTCGGCCTTATAGCGCTCGTGACCGTAGGTGTGCTCACGATGTTGGGAAACGATTTATATGGGCTTTTTTTCAACAAAGTAAGAAACACGCTTACAACTACTTCGAATCAACAATAACCCAATAAGATCTATAGGAGGTAATATTATGAAAAAATTCTTTATGAACGAAGACGGACAGGGCATGGTTGAGTACGGTTTAATCCTAGGACTCATCGCTATCGTTGTTATCGCGGCTTTAACCGCTACGGGCGGCTCGCTTAAATCGCTGTTCAATGTGTCCAGTGATAAGATCGCTGGCACTACTAATCCCACCACGTAATCATTACTGGCTCAGTATAAAAAACACTGCCATTCTAGAAAAGGCAGTGTTTTTTGTTTTTTTTTGCAGTCTCTTACTCTCAGCCTCAGGTCTGCCTGCGAACTAACAGGTCAGGCCGTATTGTTTTATGCTCCATTACAAAGAATTATTATATTTTTATATCTCGCTGATATTTTTTCTGCTTCTATTAAATAGCGCCGGGTTTTACGATTATTCGATTGTTCCGGCGAGTTTTTCTTGTTCTTTGCTTTTTATTTTTGGATTGCTTTTTTATTTTAATAATAATCACGAGCCCAACGAAAAAAAAAGTTTGTTTTTAATCAGATTTAACCTTATTAACGCCGTTTTTTACGGTTTAATAACTCTTGCCTCGCAGTGCATAGAAATAAGTTATATCGATCTTTCAAAACATCTTTCTGCATCTTTTTTGTTAATAACTATTATCTACAGCATATCGACTTATGCCGACCTGCGTTTATTTATTAAAATTTTTGCTTATTTTAACCAGATTTATGTATTGATGACGATGTGCTATTATTTTTACTTTAAATTCGTTGAAGGCGTACTTTTTTCTGGAATTTGCTATACCATGTTTTATCCTTATTACTACGCGACCCTCGTCATCTGCCTGACTCCGATAAGTTTATATCTTTATTTTATTTCCAATGACAACAATACTAAAGAAAAATACAACTTTTTAAGTCTATTTTTATTATGCTGCCTGAGCGTATTTCTTACCAGCTCGCGCATAGCTCAAGTCACGCTTGGCCTGAGTATATTTGCGATTCTGTATTATTTTAACCGCTTTATTGAATTCAAACCAAAAATTAAATTTATAGCCCTTCTTTTTTTTGTCGCACTGATTGGCTGCGGCCTTTTTACAACCGATGCCTATTCGCGCATAGTGAAATCTTTTTCGGCACAGGAAAACTTCGATTTACATGACGAAAATGGCCGGTTCAACATATATAAAGGCGCGTTAAAAACATTTCTTGATTATCCGTTAACAGGCACAGGCCCCGCGCTTTCATCGATGTTTATTACAAAATACCGCGTTGCAAAATTATGCATTACCGACTGCCATAACATAATATTAAACCGGCTTTGCGAAACCGGAATTTTTTACGCTTTATTTTCTTTTTTAACGGTCTTAATTACGATCGGCTTCACCATTAAATACGCACTCTCAAAGGCCTTTAACGATGAAATCCACCCGAAAGAATTTGACTGCACGGGTTTAAAAGCCTCAGCAGCCGCGTGCGCCGTGTCGCTGGCCGCGATTTATTTGCAGGGTTTTTCAATGCCGCATTCATTTTTAACTTCGCTTATATACCTCGAATATATACTAATAGCGCTTTGCGTCAGCGCCGTCAAAATAGCCGGTTCAGAACATTATAAGGCTCAAAATTTACTCGGGGACGCCACCGCATTTTCATTTACAAAAACAAATATTCGTATTTCCTCGATTATTTCAGTATTATTGTTTATTAATATTCTTTTTTCATCTCTAGCTGACGACGACTCCGCTCAATTGTTTTTGAATTTTTCTTTTTTATCGATATGTGTATTGGTATTTACGACTCATCATTATGGCTGTTTAATTAAAAAAGCTAAAGAAAAAATTGGCGTAAAAATTATTATCGCTACAATGATATCCATACAGCTTATTTTTCAATGGCAAATTTTTGAATCAGGGGTTTTATTTAGAGCGGGGGTCAAATACGATATTACCGGCAATAATAAAAAAGCTCTTGAATATTTTGAAAAAAGCGCCGAACACTATCCGAATATGGCCTCTTATCTTTTTTTATCGGCATTATACTATAACACCGGCGAAAGCGATAAAGCCCTTAACGCGGCAGTTTTTTATAATTCTAAGCTTCCTTATGAAATATTCGGCCTTAACAACCTCGCGGCATGTCTTATTAAAAAAGATGATTTACCGGCTGGCGCAGTTGCTCTTGAAAAATTAGACCGTTATTGTGCAGCAGATAGCATGTCAGCCCAATACGGCGCTTTTTTAATAAAAAATAATCATTTAAAAACCGGGCTTGAAAAATTTTCAAAGGCCGCCGTTGAAAACCCAATAATCCTTTCAAATAAATATTTTTGTTATGAGCTTTTAACATCCCCTGCCATGAGCAAATGCTTATACGAAAATATATTGATACATTCCAGAATTATTCTTGAAAAGAATGAAAAATATATTGCACATTATGTAAATACTTTATCAACCGTCTTTATCGCGCTGCGTTCATACGGCTATGACTGCGGCGGCAATAACATCGTCGGCGATTCTAAAATTTATAAAAATAATTTTTTAAAAGCCATTACGGCAGAAATTGAAGACTTTTTGACGGCTGCAGCCGATATACCCGCAGACTTAAACACATTAATTGCCGCAAACGATTTTAATAAAAATTTATTACGCGGCAGTTTTATATCAAGCATTTTTAACTTTTTGCGGCAAAGCACTTTATGCGTATCAAAAAATTTCAATCAATTTAATCCGGTAACATTTTATATGCGCGGCATTAAAAATAATAAAAGCTACGATACATATAAAAAAAATATCGACTCGTCATCGATAAGTTACCACCCGCACTTCGGCTTAAAACAATGGTTCGATTTCGAAAAATCCATGATCGACGTTCATGGAGTATTCGAACCCGCACCTCGAATACCTTTATTTTTAACGCTTATACTTGAAAAAATATATTCTCGGGAATTCGTCAAAAAATATATAGCTGATTATTACCGGGAATTTTACGGCACAAAATAAACAACCGCTGTGTTTTTAATTATTTTAAAATTTAATAACGATTTTTAACCAACACCGATTTTAATTAAGGAGCAGCTATATAATGACCGGCGTTAAAAGCGCAAAAATATTAACATTGATCATAGTTTTAGCAGCGGCCGTCAGACTCGCTGGCGTTAGCGCTCCGCTGTGGGGGATTCATTCCTGGAAACAGGCCGATACCGCATCGATAGCAAGAAATTATTATGAAAACGGCTTCAAATTTTTTTATCCTCAAATTGACTGGCGCGCCGGCACTTCAGGCCATGTCGAGTGCGAGTTTCCGGCATATCAATATTTATGCGCACTTATATATTTAATCACGGGATATGCCGAATCATCCGGACGCCTGCTTTCAATATTTTTCTCGCTTTTAACGCTTTTTTATCTATACTGCCTTATAAAAAATTTAAGCGATGAAAAAACAGCATTATGGGCCGCTTTTTTTTATGCGATTCTGCCTTCAACCGTTTATCACGGACGTTCAATGATGCCGGAACCGTTAATGCTGCTTTCCATAACGGCCGGCCTCCATTTTTTTTATCTGATGACGCAAAATGAAAGCCGTAAATATTTTTGGCTTTCCACTTTTTTTATAGCGCTTGCTATCGCCATAAAACCCGTTTGCCTCTATATTGGCCTTCCACTCGCTTTTATTTGCTTCATTAAATACGGCCAAGCTTTTATTTATAGGCCACGGCTTTATTATTATGCTTTAATCGTAATTTTTCCGGCAATTTTATGGTATCTTCACGCGCATTTTTTATTTATGGAAACCGGCCTCAGTTATGGAATATGGGGATACGGCACGGACAAATGGGGCGATTTTGGATTGCTTTTAACCACCGATTTTTATAAAAAAATATTTTTTGAAAGGCTTTCACGCCAGCATCTCACATTCAGCGGCTACACTCTAATGCTGGCCGGATTATTTTTTGCGGCACGAATTAAAAAAGAAGATTATTTTTTTGATTTCTGGATACTATCTTTACTGGTTTACTTCGCCATAGTATCTAAAGGAAATTTCGTTCACGATTACTATCAACTCCCCTTAATATTGCCCGCCGTTTATTATATGGCTAAGCCGTGCGCTTTAATGTTAAACGGTTTCGAAATATCCCCATACAAACCCTTTAAAATCTTAATTATTTTATTGGTGTCGTTAACTGTTTTAAGTTCTTCTCTTTTCCTAAAAACCTATAGTAGCTATGAAAAAACTTTTTTTGATGAAGATATAATCGAATTCATCAAAGCAGCTAAGGATAAAATACCCGAAAAACAAAGTATCGTTCTCACTCAAAAAAATACCGATCCAACTTTATTGTTTAACATCAACCGCAAAGGCCGATTCACAATTTATCATGAAATTAATGATAATTATTTAAACCTTTTAAAAAATAAAGGAATCAAATATATTGTATGCGTAAAATTCAACTTTACATTCGACGGCGTGCATCCTTTAAATTTCGAAAGCATAAATTTTGAAAGTGTAATAAACGATTTAAATTGCGATATTCTTTATAACGGCCGGGCCGGTACAATCGCTAAAATTTTACAATAATACATTTTACAATAATACATTGAATAAATTAAGGTTTTGTGCTATAATTACAATTTGAAATTGCCGTTATTTTTTATTTACGAGGCTTTGTTTTGAATTCGACCGATTTTATAGATATTTTTCTCTTTACCATACTGACCTACTCCCTTTATACCGATTTAAAATACGGTAAAATTTATAATTTTATAACGATTC